>NZ_JBFAOV010000035.1:0-100347 GCF_040675375.1 Nonomuraea sp. NPDC049607 | reverse complement strand
CCTTGTTGCCGCCAGACGCTAAGCGCTTGTTGACGGCGCGAAAATACGTATGTTCATCGGTAGGCATACCGACATTTCCGTTACCGCTGGTCACATCAGTCCACGTGCGGGTAGTACGCGCGATGCTGGACAATCGAGCACGTGCAGTTCGGCATCCTGGGCCCCTTGGAGGTGCGATCGTCCGGCGGCGACGCGATCGCCGTGGGCGGTCCGCGACCGCGTGCCCTGCTCGCCCTGCTGCTGCTGGAGGCCGGCCGCACGGTCGGCGTCGACCGGCTCATCGACGCCCAGTACGGCGAGAGCCCACCGGCGGGCGCGGCCAACGCCGTACAGGCGCAGATCTCCCGGCTGCGGCGCAACCTGCCGGCCGACCTGATCGAGTTCCACGGCGCCGGCTACCGGCTGGCGGTCCCGCCCGAGGACGTCGACGCCCACCGCTTCGAGCGCCTGGCCCGCGAGGGCCGGCGGCTGCTCGCGGCGGGCCGGCACGCGGCGGCGGCGGACGCGCTCAAGGAGTGCCTGGACCTGTGGCGCGGCCCGGCGCTCGCGGACGTGCGCGAGGCCGCGTACGCGCCGGGGCAGGCCGACCGGCTGGAGGAGCTGCGCCTGGCGGCCCAGGAGGACCTGTACGAGGCCGACCTCCACCTGCCCGAGGCCGAGCCCGCGGCGGGCCTGCGCGAGCTGGTCGCCGCCCACCCCCTGCGGGAGCGCCCGCGCGCGCTGCTGATGCGCGCCCTGCACGCGGCCGGACGGCAGGCCGAGGCGCTGGCCGTCTACGACGAGGCGCGGCGGCTGCTCGCCGACGAGCTGGGGGCCGACCCGTCGCCCGAGCTGGCGGCGCTGCACCTGGCGATCCTGCGGGGCGAGCAGCGGCGGGCCCGTCCCACGCGGTCGGCGCCGCCGCCCCAGCTCACCACGTTCGTGGGCCGGGAGGAGGAGCTGGCGCGCCTGGCCGCGCTGCGCGGGGAGCGCCTGGTCACGATCACGGGCCCCGGCGGCACCGGCAAGACCCGCCTCGCCGTCGAGGCCGCCACCCGCGACCAGGGGACGCAGACGTGCTTCGCGGACCTGTCGCCCGCCGGCGGCGAAGGGCAGGTGCCGCTGCTGGTGCTGAACGCGCTCGGGTTGCGCGAGTCGGCGCTCGGCCCGAGCGTCCCCGGCCTGGCCGACCCCGCCGAACGCCTGGTCGCCGCCCTGGCCGAGCAGGACCTGCTGCTCATCCTGGACAACTGCGAGCACGTCGTCGCCGAGGCCGCCACGCTGGCCCGCCGCCTCCTGGGCGGCTGCCCCGGCGTGCGCGTCCTGGCGACCAGCAGGGAGCCGCTGGGCATCACCGGCGAGCACCTGGTCCCGCTCCCGCCGCTCGGCACCCCGCCGCCGGGCGTCCCGGCCGGGGACGCGCTCGCCTACCCGGCGGTCAGGCTGTTCGCCGACCGCGCCGCCGCCGTACGACCGGGGCTGGAGCTCGACCTCGGCGCGACGCTGCGCATCTGCGCCGCGCTGGACGGCCTGCCGCTGGCCATCGAGCTGGCCGCGGCGCGAGTGCGCACGTTCCCCGTGGAGGAGATCGCCGCGCGGCTGGCCGAGCACGGCCGGTTCCGGCTGCTCTCGCGCGGCGACCGCACGGCCGCCGCCCGGCACCGGACGCTGCACGCCGTCGTCGAGTGGAGCTGGGACCTGCTGGACGCCGAGGAGCAGGTGCTGGCCCGGCGGTTCTCGGTGTTCTCCGGCGGCGCCCGGTTGGAGGCGGTCGAGCGGGTGTGCGGCGAGGACAGCGCCGTGCTCCTGGCCGACCTGGTGGACAAGTCGCTCGTCGAGACCGCCGGCGACCGCTACCGCATGCTGGACACCATCCGGCTGTTCTGCGCCGAACGGCTGGCCGAGGCCGGCGAGGAGGAAGGGCTGCGCGCCGCGCACGCCGCCTGGCACCTGGAGCACGCCCAGCGCGCCGAACCCCACCTCTACCGGGCCGAGCAGCTCGAATGGCTGGCCGTGCTCAGGGCCGACGACGCCGACCTGCGGGCCGCGCTGCGCTGGGGCGTCGAGCACGACCCGCCGCTCGCGCTGCGGCTCATCGCCGCCCTGGCCATGTACTGGTGGCTGAGCGGGCGCCGCGGCCAGGCCGTCCAGCCGGCCAGGAGGCTGCTCGACGCGATCGGCCACGAGCCGCCCGCGGACCTGGCCGACGAGTACGTGCTCGCCGTCCTGCACGCCGCCCTCGACGCCGGGTCACCGCACTGGACGCGGGCCCGCGCGATCATGTCGGAGACCGGCCGGCCGATGCGGCACCGGTTCGCCGCCGCGCTGTGGGGCATGACCGCGGGCCCGCCCGAGGCCGGCGCGGACGGTCCGCGGCGGCGCGGGCTCGGCGAGGACCCGTGGAGCGTGGCGCTCGGCCGGCTCAGCGAGGCGCTGCTCACGCTGCTGAACGGCGGGGTCGTGGCGGCCGAACGGGAGCTGGAGGCCGTGCTGGAGGCGTTCGGCGGGCTGGGCGAGCGCTGGGGCAAGGCGCAGGGGCTCGACTGGCTGGCACTGGTCGCGGGCTGGCGCGGCGAATGGGCGCGGGCCATGGAGCTGTGGGAGGAGGCGGTCCGGCTGCTCGACGAGCTCGGGGCGCTGGACGAGCTGGCCGACGTGCTGTGCCGGCGGGCCGGCGCCCGGCTGCGCGCGGACGGCCCGGCGGCGGCCAGGGCCGACTACCTGCGGGCCCGCGACATCGCCCGCGAGGTGGGCCGTCCGGAGCTGACGGTGACCGTGCACGTGGGGCTGGCCGACCTGGCCAGGATCGAGGGGAACCTCGGCGAGGCCGCCGAACGGCTGCGGGACGCGCTGGCCGCCGCCGGTCAGGGCGGCCCGACGGCCGGCGGCACCGGGTCGCAGGTGTCCACGGCGCTGGGCCGGCTGGCCCAGGCCAGAGGCGAGACGGTCGAGGCCGTGGCCCGGCACCGTGAGGCGGTGGCCGCCGCCCGGCGCTCACCGATCGGCAGCGACCTCGCCGACGCCGCCGAGGGCCTGGCCGGGGCCGTCCTGCCCGACGCGCCCGAGCGGGCCGCGCTGCTGCTCGGCGTCGGCGTGGCGCTGCGCGGCATGGCGGTGACCGGCGACCCCGACGTGGCCGCCACGGCCGCCGCCGCCACGGCCGCGCTCGGCCCGGAGCACTTCGCCGCCCTCTACGCCCGCGGCGCCGCGATGACCAGGGAAGAGGCCCTGTCCACGGCCCTGCTCTGAGGCGGCACTTCCCCTGACAGTCCGCGCGGCCCGGGACGGCGGTTGTCAGCCGGTCGTCGCCGGGCTGTCAGCGCTCCCGGCGAGGCTTGCCGACATGAGAGACCAGCTGAAGAACACCAACGTCCTCGTCTCCGGCGCCAGCATCGGCGGCCCCGCGCTCGCCCACCTGCTCGCCCGCCGCGGCTGCAACGTCACCGTCGTGGAGAGGGCGCCGGCCCTGCGCGAGGGCGGCCAGGCCGTGGACTTCAAGGGCGAGACCCACCACACCGTAATGACCCGCATGGGCATCCTGGACGACGTGCGCCGCCTCCAGACCGGCGGCACCGACCAGCACCTCGTGGACGCCTCCGGCCGCACACTCGCGGTCATGCCCGGCGAGTTCACCGGCGGCGACATCGAGATCCGTCGCGGCGACCTGGCCCGCCTGCTGTACGAGCGCACCGCCTCCTCCTGCGAGTACGTCTTCGGCGACTCCATCACCTCGCTCACCGAGACCCCGGGCGGCGTGCACGTCACCTTCGAGCGTTCGGCCCCCCGCACGTTCGACCTGGTCGTGGGCGCGGACGGCATCCACTCCAACGTCCGCAGGCTCGCCTTCGGCCCGGAGTCCGGCTACGTGGACTTCCTCGGCCACTACTACGCCCTGGTGGAGCTGGACGCCGACTTCGGCCCCCACGGCCAGATGTACAACGAGCCCGGCAGGATGGTCGCGGTCGGCGGGCCGAAGGCGCCGGCGTTCTTCGTCTTCGCCTCCGAGCGGCTCGACTACGACCGCTACGACGTCGAGCAGCAGAAGGCGATCCTGGAGCGGGCCTACGCCGGCATGGGCTGGCGCACCCCGCAGGTCCTCGACGCGGTCCGCGGCGCCAAGGAGGTCTACCTCGACTCGATCAGCAGGGTGAACATCGACCGGTACGTCAACGGCCGGGTGGCGCTGCTGGGCGACGCGGCGTACGGCAACACGCTGGGCGGGTTCGGCAGCGGGCTGGCGCTGGTGGGGGCGTACGTGCTGGCCGAGGAGCTGGCCGCGGCGGGCGGCGACCACCGCGCGGCCTTCGCCGAGTACGAGCGCCAGATGCGCCGCTACTCCAAGGTCACGAGGAGCGGGAACAACGCGGGCACGTTCCTGGCGCCCGGCACCCCCGCCGGGATCCGCATGCGGAACTGGACCTTCAAGTTCGGCTTCCTGCTCGGCCTGATGATGAAGGTGACCGACAAGTTCGCCACCAACATCGCGCTGAAGGACTACTGAACGGGCACCCGGCCCACGCCGGCGTCGAGCCGGAGCCGGGGCGTGCCGTCCACCAGCGGGAGGTGGCCGTCGTCGGCGAGCCGCCAATCCTGGACGGGCACCAGGCCGGGCCCGATCAGCTCGAACCCGTCGAACAGCCGCAGCACTTCGCCGTGGCTGCGGAACACGCCCTGGGCGGGCGAGCCGGACGTGGCCAGGTGGAGCTGGGCGATGGCCTCGGGAGAGCTCTCGGCCATCGCGTGGGAGAGCACCAGATGGCTGCCGGGAGCCATGGGCTTCCTGAAGGCGGCCACGATGCCGGACGGGTCCTCGGCGTCCATGACGTAGTGCAGCACGCCGACCATCAGCACGCATACCGGCTGGTCGAAGTCGATCAGGCCGGTCACGTGCGGGTCGGCCAGGACGTCGGCCGGTCTGCGCAGGTCGGCCTGGATGCCGGCGACGCCCGGCTGGTCGGCGAGCAGCACCTGGGCGTGCAGGCGCACCATCGGATCGTGGTCCACGTAGATCACCCGGCAGGCCGGGCTCACCTCGCGGACGGCCTCGTGGATGCTGGGCGAGGTGGGGATGCCGGTGCCGAGGTCGATGAACTGGCGCACGCCCTGCCGGGCCACGTGGCGCACGGCCTCGATCTGGAAGCGGCGGTTGGCCCTGGCGACGGCGCGGGCGTCGGGCGCGACGGCCAGCAGCCTCTCGGCCACCGCGCGGTCAATGGCGACGTTGTCCTTGCCGCCGAGCAAATAGTCGTACACCCGGGCGGAGCTCGGTACGGTCGGGTCGACTCCGGGGGGAACGCGTTCCAGCTCAGACACGGCGGCTCATTTCCTCGCCTACCAATGTTCGACGGCCATACTACTCGGTAACTTCCGCCCCGGGCGGGAAGTTCCCGACATACCGGAACACGTTCTACTTCGCCGCGTAGCCGCAGGAGCGGGGGTCGTCGAGCTCGGGGTCCAGCTCGATCCGGCTCAGCACCGTCGCGTCGATCGGGCGGCGGATCGTGCCGGCCGTGGCGCAGTCGTAGAACACGTACGCGCCGGAGTCCTGGCCGAGCACCAGCCAGCGTTCCCCCTTCGACAGGAGCCTGCCGCCGTCGTCGCGGACCTCGGCCCACTGGTTGGAGAAGCCGGTGAGCTGGAGCACGAGGTTGGCCTCGCCGCGGTCGTGCACCGCCTCGGCCCCCTGCGTCATCCAGCCCACGAGCACGAAGCCCAGGCCCACCCCCACCAGCGCGCCCGTCAGCACCCGCATCGCGGCCCGTCCCGTGGGCCTGGCCCGCAGCAGCCGGTACGGCACCAGCAGGCAGAACAGCCCGACCACCACGACCGTGATCAGCACCGGCGTGCCGGTGACATCCAGGATGCCGAGCATCCCCCAGTACGCCACCCCCGACAGCGCCGCGCCGACCCCGGCGGCCAGCCACGGCTGCTCCCGTGCCCGGTCGAGGGCGCGTCCGGCCGCGCCGCGGGTGATCCGGTCGAGCAGCCACCAGACGCCCACGACCAGGCCGAGCAGCGGCAGCAGGGTCAGGAAGAGCAGCACCAGCGTCGCCACCAGATGGCCGAAGATGCTCGCCTGGGTGAGCCCGGCCTGCTCCGGGGTGATGCCGAAGGTGTCATAGACGCTCTCGAAGCCCAGGTAGAGCAGGGCGTACACGGCGACGGCGATCGGCACGACGACCGTACCGATCTTCTCCATCACCTCCAGCACGCTGCCCCTGGCGGGCGCGGTCTCCGGAGGCACGGTCCCGGAACGCGTCGCGGGCAACGTCTGATTCGTCATGGCACAAGAGGATGCATCAGGCCGGGACCGGCGTCATCCGTCAGGCGTGGCGAAGCGGCGCAGCAGCGTGGCCGCCTCGGCGAACCCGGCCACCACATCGGCGGCCGTACGCTGCTCGCGCACCATCCCGACGGCCTGGCCCGCGTAGACGCAGGCGGTGTCGAAGTCGCCGTCGCGGCGGGCGGCGGCGATCCGCGCCGCGGCCTCCTCGTCGGCCGCCAGCTCCTCCTCGTGGCCGGCCCAGCGGTCGAAGAAGGCGTTGCGCAGGGCCCGGCCGCCGTACTCCACCGGCCAGTCCAGACGCTGGGCCACGTCGAAGACGCGGCCGTAGACGGTGTCGGTCTCGGCCGCGGCCAGCACGCGGGCCGCCGCCGTCCCGGACAGGGTGGTCTCCGCGCAGCCCATGAACGCCGTGCCGGCCCACGCCCCCTCGGCCCCCGCCGCCAGCACGGCGGCCAGCCCGCGCGCGGTGGCGATGCCGCCGGCCGCCAGCACCGGGATGCGGACGGCGTCCAGCACGCTCTGGAGCAGCGGCAGCGTGCCCACGTCGGCGCGGCCGTGCCCGCCCGCCTCGGCCCCGCGCGCGACGACCGCGTCCACGCCGGCCTGCTCGGCGGCGCGGGCCTCGTCGGTGGTGCCCGCCTGGGTGACGACCGTGATGCCGGCCTGCCGCAGCTCCTCCACGTACCGCTCGTACGGCCCGAAGCTCACGGAGACGAGCCGGGGCCGGGCCGCGAGCACGGCCTCGAACTGGGCCGGGTTGCCGGGCAGCGCCCAGGCCATGAGCCCGATCCCGTACGGCCGCCCGCTCCCGGCGGCGACGGCGGCCTCGGCCTCGATCCAGGAGGCGGGCGCGGAGGAGGCGACCCCGATCACGCCGAGCGCGCCGGCCGCGGACACGGCGGCGGCCAGCCGGCCCGCCCCCACTCCGGCCATGGGCGCGCCCACCAGGGGCACCGTCAGCCCGAACCGCTCGGTCAACCACGTACGCACGCCGGTCCCCCTCCTCTGGCCCCTGCCGTTGCCAGTCTCGCAGCACGTCTTCCGGAGGCTGGCGGGAGGGGGACAACGCAGGATCCGTACGAAAGTAGAGCCGGATGACCGATGCGCCGGAGGCGGAGGCTGTGCATCCTGGTGGGGACGGGTCCGGCGCGCGTGGCCTGTTGTGAACCCGAGAGGAGTCGCCAGCACATGGAAAGCGCTGCAACCCGCCCTACCGTGGTCCTGGACAACGGTGTCGTCGGCCGGATCATGCTGGCCCACCGGTCGAGGCGCGATCTCGTGCTCGTGATGGGCATGGACGGCACCCTGCTGAGCTGCGACCTCGACGGCATCGCCTGCGTGGTCGGCGGCCGCCCCCTGTGCCGCGACGGCTGATCCCCCGCTACGGTCAGGAGCGGGCCACCAGGGCGGCCAGTTCGCCGACGGCGGTGAAGTCGTTGGTGAGGCGGTTCTTGGTGAGGGCGACGGCGGTGCCGGTCGCGGTGTCGGCCCACGCGTAGCTGCCGCCCGCCCCGCCGATGCCGAAGGCCGTCGCACCCTGCTCCGGCGAGCCGCCGGGAAGCCCGATGGTGAACCCCAGACCCCACGTCGAGGGCATGCCGAAGACCTCGTCCGGGCCGCTGTAGGCCACCGCCGTCGCCTCGCGCAGCCGCTCCGGCGAGATCAGCCGGACGCCGTCCACCTCGCCCAGCAGGGCGGCGTACATGCGCGCGACGGCCCTGGCCGAGGTCTTGCCGCCGGCCGGGATGTCGGCGGTCAGGTAGTCGGGCCTGCTGCCGAGGGCGGCGTTCGGCATCAGCTCCATCGGCCCGGCCTTGAACATCGGCATGTCGGCCGGCATGTCCCCGAACGCCGACGGGTCCATCGGCACGTCCTCCAGCCGGGCCAGGCGGTGCTGCTCCTCCGGCGGCATCCCGAAGTAGAGCTCGCGGGCCACGCCCAGCGGGCCGGAGACCTCTTCCAGCAGCACCTGCGAGATGCGCTTGCCGGTGGTCCTGCGGACGATCTCGCCGACGAGGAAGCCGAAGGTGTAGGCGTGGTAGCCCATCTTCGTGCCGGGCTCCCACCACAGCTCGGCGTTCTCCAGGGCGGCGACCATCTTGTCCCAGTCGCAGACGTCCTCGGGGGTCGTGTCGAGCGGCACGCCGGGCACGCCGGCCGTGTGGGTCAGCACGTGGCGGACGGTCACGCCCTCCTTGCCGTGCCTGGCGAACTCGGGCCACAGGTCGGCGACCGGGGTGTCGTAGTCGTACAGGCCGCGCTCGGCCAGGATGTGGGCGACGGCCGAGGTGGCGCCCTTGCCGATGGAGAAGTTGTAGAACGGGGTGCCGGAGGTGACCGGCCGGCCGGTCTCGGGATCGGCCACGCCCGCCACCACGTCGACGACCTGCGTGCCGTCCCGGTAGACGGCCACCTGCAACCCGCGCTCGACGCCCGACTCGACCAGCTTGTCGGCGGTCTCCTGCACCTGCTGCTGAAGATCGGTCATGAGGTCGTCACTCCTGTGGGTTTCGGGAACTAGACGGTACAGTACTCAGATCAGTACGGAACTGTCCAGTACTGTGGGAACACATGATCGAAAGATTGGTGGGTCAGTGCCGGAAGAGGACGGGCGGACCGCCCGCAAACGCAGGCAGATCCTGGACGCGGCGCACGCCGTGTTCCTGCGCAACGGCTACGTGGGCGCCAGCATGGACGAGGTCGCCTCGATCGCCGCGGTCTCGAAACAGACGGTCTACAAGCACTTCAGCGACAAGGAACAGCTCTTCGCCACGATCGTCCTCGACACCGCGAACCAGATCCAGGGCCTGGCCGAGCTGATCGCGCAGTCGCTGGAGGGCAACCAGGACCTGGAGAAGGGGCTGCGCGAGCTGGCCCACGAGTTCCTCGACGCGATCATGCAGCCCGACGTGCTGCGGCTGCGGCGGCTCATCATCGCCGAGGCCGACCGGTTCCCCGACCTCGGCCGCACCTGGTACCGGCAGGGCTTCGAACGGTCGCTGGAGGCGATGGCCACCGCCTTCGGACGCCTGGCCGGGCACGGACTGCGTCCCGTGGACGATCCGCGGCTCGCCGCCGAGCACTTCGTCGGCCTGCTGCTGTGGATCCCGGTGAACAGGGTGATGTTCTCCGGGGCCGGCGACCACCACACCGAGGCCGAGCTCGACCGGCTCGCCGACGCCGCGGTGGAGGTGTTCCTGCGCGCCTACGGCGCCTAACCGGCCAGGAACTGCTTGAGCCCGGCGGCCAGCGCGCCGGCCATCTCCTCCCGGAACTCGCCGTCGGACATCTTGGCGGCGTCGCCCGGGTTGGCCATGTTGCCGCACTCGATGAACACCGCCGGGCGGGTGGACAGGTTGAGCCCGCCCAGGTCGGTGCGGGTCTGCAGGCCCTGCTCGCCGACGTAGGTGGCGTACGGGATGCCGGTGCCGTCGCGGAAGGCGTTCCGGACGGCCACGCCGAGCTTCCTGGACGGCTGGATGATCGCGTCGTTGTGGCCGGGCACCAGGCCCGGCATGATCACGTGGAAGCCGCGGCCGGCCGGCGGCGCGCCGTCGGCGTGGATCGACAGAACGGCGTCCGCCCGCGCCTTGTTGCCGATGGCCGCCCGCTCGTTGATGCAGGGGCCTACGCCGGTGTCGTCCGGTCGGGTCAGCACCACCTTGGCGCCCATGTCTTCGAGGCGCGGCTTCAGGCGGCGGGCGACGTCCCAGGTGAAGGCGTGCTCGGGGTAGCCGGCGGCGGTCTGGGTGCCGGTGGTGTTGCAGGGTTTGCGCCCGGTGATGATGTCGACCGGGCGGTTGATCTCCTTGGGGTGGGAGGCGTTGCCGCCGTTGTGTCCCGGATCGAGCACGACGGTCTTCCCGGCCAGCGCGTTCCGCGTCCCCTGCGACGGCGAGGCGGAGGTCACGACCACCCCCTGGGTGGTGCGTACGGGTCCGCCGCCGCAGGCCGCCGACAGCCCGGCCAGGGCGATCAGCACCACGGGGACGGCTGGGTGAACGCGCATGCGTCCGACCGTAACTCCGGCCGGCCCGTCGACCCCGTCACCCACTCTGACCTGCGGCAACCATGACCTCGATTTGGGTTTCACCGGCATGGACGCCCAAGCTAGTCGCGATCCCAGGTCACGCCGGGGATCGGCGGCTCCTCGCGCTTGCGGATCAGGTAGGGCGGCATGACCAGGGCGTGCAGGTTCGTCGAGAGCAGGGTGTCGATCGACTGCTCGGGCGTCTCGGTCAGCGGGTCGCCGGGGCCGTTGAGCGAGGTGTTGATCAGCACCGGGGAGCCCGTGGCCTCGTGCCACCTGGTCAGCAGGGCGTGCAGGAACGGCGTGGCCGACTCCTCCACGGTCTGGAGCCTGGCCGTGCCGTCCACGTGCGTCACGCCGGGCAGGCTCGCGCGGTGCTCGGGGCGCACGTCGGCGGAGTACTGCATGAACGGGGCCGGGCGGTCGACGCCGAACAGGCGCCCGGCGTGCTCGGCCAGCACGAGCGGGGCCAGCGGGCGGAACCATTCGCGGCCCTTGATCTCGAAGTTGACGTAGTCCTGCATGTCCGGTCTGGCCGGGTCGGCGATGATGCTGCGGTTGCCGAGGGCGCGCGGGCCCGACTCGCTGCGGCCCTGGTGCAGGCCCACGACGCGGCCGCTCTCCAGCAGCGACACCATCGCGCCGACCAGGTCGTCCGGCTGCTCGGCCACCAGGCCGTCCGGCAGGCTGCGTACGGCGGCGGTGATCTCGCTCTCGTCCGGGTCGGGGCCGAGGAAGTCGTCGGTCCAGCGGAAGCGGCTCTCGACGCCGAGGCATTCGACGAGGCCGTACAGGGCGCAGCCCACGGCGGTGCCGCCGGCGTGCGGGCTCGGCGGGATGAACACCTCGCGGAACGGCGACTCGCGCACGATCCGGCCGTTGGCCGCGCAGTTGAGCGCGACGCCGCCGGCGAAGGCCAGGCTGTCCAGGCCGGTCTGCCCGTGCAACCAGGCGACCACCTGGGCGAGGGCGTTCTCGAAGACCCGCTGGCCGGCCGCGGCCAGGTCCGCCGCGCGGGAGAAGCGCTCGCCGCCGGGCTCGTAGACGTAGGCGTCGTGCTGGCCGAACGTCTCGATCCACTCCTCGGGGATGAACACCTCGTGGCCGCGTACGTCGAGGTCGGGCAGGCCGTACACGTACGCGTCGCCGAAGGGGGCCAGGCCCGTCACCTTGCCTTCGTGGCCCTCGCCCTCGGGCCACAGCAGCTTGGTCAGCAGCGCGTAGAAGCAGCCGAGGCCGGCCGGTCGCGTCCAGTCACCGTCCCAGAGCTGCTTGGCCAGGCACTCGATCTCGCCGCCGCGCTCGCAGCGGTAGAACGAGGCCACCTCCAGCATGTCGTCGCGGGTGCCCTTCGGCAGCGGGACCGCCTCGGTGAAGTCCCTGACCCGGCTGCCGTGCGCGTCGATCACCAGGCCCGCCGCCCGGTCGAACGGCGAGGGCGGGAACGCGCTGTAGAGGTGGCTGAGATGGTGGGAGACCAGGACGACCCGGGCGTCCTCCTTGAGGTTCAGCGTCTCGCGCAGCTCCTCCTCGTAGGCGTCCTTGTGCTCGATCTCGGTGTCGGAGGAGTATCCCTCGACGACGAGGTCAACGGGCTCCTTGAGCAGCGGCATCTCGGGAAGGTACAGGTCCGGCAGGTCGCCGAGACGGCCCCAGTGATGCCTGCGCCGGCTGATGCGCTCCTTCTGCAGGCTGTACATGCCCGACTCGCCCACAGCGACAGCAACAGAACCATCCTGAGCGCGATTTATGCCGACAACGATGGGAACGTCCGCCATCTCTGATGCCTCCTGGGCTGTGATCACCGGCACCAGTACCCGAGCTTCGGACAAGACCATCCCTCAACCGCGTAACGGACACGTCAGCCCGGACCCGCCCGCGAATCCGGCAGAACTTGTGGGCCGAGTGCGCAGTCAAACCCTGCATGACGACGAAGCACACAATCGCGGCCGTGACCCTCGCGGCGGGCGTCGCGCTGGCCGGGATCTCCTCGCCCGCGCTCGCCGCCCCGACCTTCGGCCCGCTCGGATACGGCGGGGTCACGCTGGGCATGACCGCAAAGGCCGCCCAGGCCACCGGGAAGATCGTCCACAAGCCCGCCCTCGACTCCGACAGCTGCTCCGGCTGGGACCTCAAGGCCCAGCGGACGGGCCGCGACGCGGTCGGCCTGTTCATCTCCAAGAAGCGGGGCGTGGCGATCATCTTCGCGCCGAAGGGCGTCAAGACGCCGCAGGGCATCGGCATCGGCTCGACGGACGCCCAGCTCAAGCGCGCGTACGCCAAGAAGCTGCGGACGGCCGAGAGCGGCTTCCCGTACGTCGCCGTGCCGGGCAACCCGAAGGCCCACTACTACTTCCTGCTCTCCAAGGGCAAGATCTACGAGATGGGCCTGGCCCTGGACAAGCAGGACTGCGCGAACTGAGCGACGACCGTCCCACAGGCGGACGAAGGGCCCGGCCGAAACCCTGGAGTGTGATCCACGTCACTCACCCTGGCCGGGCGGGGGCGGACACGGTCCGGTCGCGGCAGCCCGCCCATCAGGCGATCATCGGCTATAGGGCCCCCGAACGGACGGCACCGGCTTCTCCGTGAAGCCGGTGCTCTTTTATTTCCCGATAAATAGGGTCTAGCCCGGAGATGTGGTTCTTGGTAGAAATTGCCGCTGGCGGCTACACGCTGCTCCCTGAACCGGTCATCCACCAATTCCTATAGTGAGCGGGCCGATTTTTGCTTGCCGATGATTTCTTCTTCGTCTGCTGGGACGCGACGGGCTCGGGCAAGCCTCGGCTCCATGTCGCCGGCGTGGCGCTCGGCCTGGCCGGGGCGCTGCTCGCGGAGCTGGTGCTGGAGCAGCGGATCACCGTCGAGGGCGTCCGGCTGCGGGTGGTCGACCAGCGCCGGGTCCCGGACGAGCTGGCCGGAAAGGTGCTGACCGAAATAGGCAATTCCCCTCAGCACACCGATGTGCGAACCTGGTTGGCCTACCTCGCACAACGCTCGGTCACCGAAGTCACCGCCCGCCTGATGGGTAACGGTCTGCTCGAACGCGAATCCCCGAGGCTGCTCAAACGTAAACAATTCCGCTATTTCTCGCACGACTTCAACCGGGCCATGTGGCCCGCCGCGCGGCTGCGGCTGGCGCTGGTGAAGTGGCAGCCGCTGACCCCGCACGACATGGCGCTGGCGGCGCTGGCCGAGGCGTGCGACCTGACCGACGTCGTCGTCGAGGACCCGGCCGACCGGCGCGGCGCCCACCAGTACCTGACCACGGTGCTGGCCGCGATGCCGCAGCCGCTGAGCGACCTGGGCCGCCAGGTGAGCGCCGCCGTCGGCGACGCCGTCCTGACCTACCGGACGTGACCCCGGACCGCCCGCCCTGACCCCGCCTCACGGAACTCCCAGACCGCTGTCCTGACCGCACCGCACCTGACCCCCCCAGAAAGGAACGCGATGCCCTCCGCGAGATCCGGCGCCGCGCCCGACCCGATCGCCGGCGCCCTGGCCGCCGACCGGCTCGGCGCGCCCTCGGTCGTCTATTTCGTCCTGTCGGCCGCCGCGCCGCTCACCGTCGTCGCCGGTGTGATCACCACCGGGTACGCCGTCACCGGGATCACCGGGCTGCCGATCGCGTTCCTGGTCGTGGGCGTGGTGCTGGCGGTGTTCGCGGTCGGGTACGTGGCGATGGCCCGCCACATGGCCAACGCCGGCGCGTTCTACACCTACATCAGCCGTGGGCTGGGCCGTCCGGCGGGCATCGCGGCGGCCTGGGTGGCGCTCATCGCCTACAACGCGTTGCAGGTGGGCCTGTACGGCGCCTTCGGCGCGGCGGCCACCCCGCTGCTCGAACGGTGGTTCGGCGGCGCGCCGCCCTGGTGGGCGATCTCGCTGGTGGCCTGGGCGCTGGTGGGCGTCCTGGGCCTGATGCGGGTGGACGTCAACGGGCGGCTGCTGGCCGTCCTGCTCACCGCCGAGGTGGCGGTCATCCTGCTGTTCGACCTGGCGGACCTGGTGAACCCGGCGCCGTCCGGGTTCTCGGCCGAGACGTTGTCGCCCGCGGCGCTGTTCGTGCCGGGGGTGGGGGCGCTGCTGGTCATCGCGACGCTCGGGTTCGTCGGGTTCGAGTCCTCGGTGGTGTTCTCGGAGGAGAGCCGGGATCCGCGGCGTACCGTGCCGCTGGCCACGTACTCGTCGGTGGCGATCATCGCGGGGCTGTACGCGCTGTCGTCGTGGGCGATGACGGTCGCCACGGGACCGGCGGCCATCGTGGACGCCGCGCGCCGCGACCAGGCCGAGACGATCTTCATCATCGCGAACCAGCACCTCGGCGGCGCGGTCGTGGACGTCGCCCGGGTGCTCTTCGTCACCAGCGTGTTCGCCGCCATGATCTCCTTCCACAACACCACCGCCCGGTACTTCTTCGCGCTCGGACGCGAGCGGGTGCTGCCCGCCTTCTTCGGCCGCACCCGGCCGCGCAGCGGCGCGCCGCGGTCGGGCTCGATCGCGCAGACCGTGCTCGGGCTGGTCGTCATCGTCGTCTACGCGGTCCTCGGGCTCGACCCGCTGGTGCAGCTCTTCTTCTACGGCGGCTCGTTCGGCGGGTTCGGGGTGCTGCTGCTGGTGTTCGTCACCTCGATCGCGATCGTCGTGTTCTTCGCCCGGCAGCCGAGCGGGGAGAGCCTCGCGCGGCGCTTCGCGGCCCCCGTGCCCGCCGCGCTGGCGCTGGCCGTGATGGTGTGGCTGGCGCTGGACAACTTCTCGACGCTGCTCGGGGTGCCCGAGGGCGATCCGCTCGCCTGGATCCTGCCGGTCGTGTACGCGCTGGCGGCCCTGCTCGGCGTGGGCTGGGCGCTGGTCCTGCGTACGGGACAGCCGAGCGTGTACTCGCTGGTGGGCATGGGCGCCAAGGCCGCCGCCACGCCGGAGGCCGTCCGATGACGCGCTCCCAGGAGGTGGCGGCGCACGACGTCCGCCGGGCGACGGCCGCGGACGCCGGGACGGTCGCGGAGCTGGTGGCGACGGCGTTCGCGCGGCTGCCCGCGGTGTCGTACCTGGTGCCGGAGCCGGCCGGACGGCACGAGATCATGGTGGCGGACTTCCTGATCCTCGTCTCGCACGCCATCGAGCACGGCGAGGTCGACCTCCTCGACGAGGGCCGGGCGGTCGCGGTGTGGGTGCCACACACCGCCGACGCGCAGCCGCCCGAGCCGCCCGACTACGACCGCCGCCTGGCCGCCGCCACCGGGAAGTGGGCCGACCGGTTCCGGACCCTGGACGAGCTGTTCGAACGGCACCACCCGGAGCCGCCGTACCACCACCTGGCGTTCCTGGCCGTGCACCCCGACCACCAGGGCCGGGGCCTCGGGTCGGCGCTGCTCCGCCGCCACCACGCCCTGCTGGACGGCGCGCCCGCCTACCTGGAGGCCAGCAGCGCCCGCAGCCGCGACCTGTACGCCCGGCACGGCTACCAGGCCGAGGAGCCGTTCGCGCTGCCCGACGGCACCCTGTTCTGGCCCATGTGGCGGCCCGGCGTCACTGGGTGAGACAGGGGCCGTCGCAGACGTCGGCGACCACGCCGGTCTTGAGGAACACCGACTTCTGAAGCTGGGCGGCGGGGGTCCTGCGCGGCTTCTCGTGCGGGTCCTCGCCCTGCGTGGGCGGGGTGTTGGTGAGCGGTGGCGCGGGGGCGCCGCCGTCCCACATCACCAGGGCCGAGCCGGCGTGGGCCCGGCCGCGGATCGCGGGGATGCCCCAGAACGGCACGGCGTCCGGGCTGCGTCCCGGCGCGAGGGCCGGGGTCAGCAGCCGGGCGCCGACGGTACGGGCCTCGACCTCGGCGGTGACCGTGGCCACCTGGTGGTCGCCGAAGGCCACGTGCATGAGCACCCGGTGCCGCGGCGTCCCCGGGTAGGGGCGGTCGGTCAGGTGGGCGGCGTAGCCGTCGGCCTCGCCGCGGTCCCACAACATCTGCATGAGGGCCAGGATGAGCTGCTGGTCCAGCTTGTCGGGGTAGGCCCGGTCGAGGGCGGCCTGGAAGGGCGCGGCGTCGGCGCTGCGGTTGAACAGGGTGCTGTAGTTCATGCCGGTCACGCCGAGCACGCCGCGCTCGATGTCCTTCGACAGCGCGACCAGCGCGCCGCCCAGGATGCCGCCCTGGCTGTTGCCGTCGTACACCAGGCCCGCGCGCAGGTCGATCAGCGGGCGGCCGCGGTCGGTGCGGAAGGCGGGGTGGGCGGCGAAGCCGTCCGGGCTGGTCATGGCGCGGCCCAGGAACATGAAGTCGAGGAACCCTTGGAGGGTCCGGTCGGGGACCGTGCCGAACCTGGAGATGTCGGTGAAAACGGTGACGACGTGCGGGATGTCCTCGTCGGCCATGCCGATCCACTTGGTGGCGCAGAAGAGGAACCCGTGTTCCTGCGCCATGGTCCTCACGTTCGCCGCCCCCACCTCGGAGTGCCTGCCGAGCAGGCCGTGGCCGTACAGGGAGGGCCGGGCGGGGCGGTCGAAGGCGACGCGGGGGATCTCGCAGCGGAAGGGCGCCACCTGCTCGTTGCCGGGCAGTCGGGCCGGCAGGCCGTCGGGGCCGCGGTTGAGCGCCGAACCGGGCGGGCCGCCCGGCCGGTCGAGGTAGCTCGGCACGCGGAAGGTGCCCTCGACCCGGCGGGCGATCTGGGCGTCCTGCTCGGGGGTGAGGTCGGTGACCGAGGTGACCTCGAAGGCGGGCGCGCGGCCGCGCAGCGTGCGCAGGGCGTCGTCGCGCATGGCCAGCGCCGGGCCGGCCAGGCTGCGCGCGCTGGCGACGGTGAAGTCCCAGGCCAGATAGAGGCTGCCGGTCCTGACGCCGGCGCGGCGCAGCGCGGACAGGGCGGGCTGGAGGCGGCGCTGCCGCTCGTACAGGTCGTGGCCGGGCGGCAGGGGCGGGCCGGCGACCGCGGCGAAGGCGGGGTTCGGCGGGATCGGGCCGTCGGCGGCGTCGCGCAGGTCGCGAAGGGCGACCGCGTACCGGTGGCCCTCGCGCAGGTTGCGGGCCGGGCGGACGATCAGGGCCTGACGGTCGGCGGGCGCGTTCGCGTCGAGCTCGGCCCAGTACGGCCACCGCTCCCCCGTCACGGTGTCCAGGAGCACGACGGGCGCGTCCCGGTCCAGCGACCTGCCGATGTCGGTGATCGGCGCGATCCCCGTCCTGGCCGGGTCCAGCCCCGGCACCCTGGCCAGCAGCATCGAGCCCGGCGAGAAGCCGTCGTTCCTGTTCCACTCGGCGGGCGCGATCGGCACGCCCGCGGCCGAGACCGGCGTGGACCCGGCCGCGAAGGCCACCCTGCGGCCCGTGTCGGTGGCCCGGTCGGCGACGGTGAACCAGTCGTTCGGGAACGGCAGCAGGCAGGCCGCCGGGTCGATCGGGTCGCAGCCGGACGGGTCGGAGGCCGCCGAGGCCGGTGACGCCGGTGACGCCGGAAGCGCCACGGAGACCAGGGCGAGGGCGATGAGGAGACGGGGAAGCACGCGCACGGGCACCTCGGGAGCTGATCGAGGCCGGGGGTTCGGGCCATGGTGGATCGCGCCGGGGCCGCCGTCAATGGATTCGCGGAATGCCGTTCAGATTTGTGAGGCGTCACAGATTTGACCGTCCGGATTTACTGCCCTGTCCAGTTCACAGAAGGACGGGCAGGGCTCATCGTCATGTCTGCGAATCCAACCGACATCAGCCGACGCGAGACGACGTGGAGACAGGATGCGCCGCCGTACCTTCATCAGGACCGTCTCCGCGGCGGTCGCGTTCTCCGGGGCGATGTGGCACGACGCCGTGGCCTGCGCGGCGGGTGCGGGCGTGAGCCCGTACGGGCCGCTCGGCGCCCCGGACGCCAACGGCATGGCGCTGCCCGCCGGATTCACCAGCCGGGTGGTGGCCAGGTCGGGCCGGGTCGTCGGCGGCACGCTGTGGCACCCCGCTCCTGACGGCGGCGCGTGCTTCGCCGACGGCTCCGGCTGGATCTACGTGTCCAACTCCGAGGTGCCGCTCGTGGGCGGGACCTCGGCGATCAGGTTCAGGGCCGACGGCTCGATCGACCGGGCGTACCGCATCCTGAGCGGCACGAACCTCAACTGCGCGGGCGGCGCGACCCCGTGGGGCACCTGGCTGTCCTGCGAGGAGATCTTCCGCGGCAAGGTCTACGAGACCGACCCGTACGGCAACCGCTCCGCCCAGCAGCGCCCCGCGATGGGCAAGTTCAAGCACGAGGCCGCCGCCTGCGACCCCGACCACAAGGTCGTCTACCTGACCGAGGACGAGGGCGACGGCTGCTTCTACCGCTTCACCCCGAACACCTGGGGCGACCTGTCCAGCGGCCGGCTCGACGTGCTGTGCGGGCTCGGCGGCGACAGCGTCGAGTGGCGGCCGGTGCCCGACGCGACACCCGGCGTCTTCGACACGCAGACCAGGAACCAGGTCTCCGCGGCCCGCCGCTTCAGCGGCGGCGAGGGCTGCCACTACGCCGCCGGGATCTGCTACTTCACCGCCAAGGGCGACCGCAAGGTCTGGGCCTACGACACCGCCGGGCAGACGGTCACCGCGATCTACGAGGGCGGCGGCACCCTCGACGGCGTCGACAACATCACCGGCCGCCCGTCCGGCGACCTGTACGTGGCCGAGGACGGCGGCAACATGGAGATCAACATCATCACGCCCGACCGCGTGGTCGCCCCCGTCATGCGCCTCGACGGCCAGGCCAAGTCGGAGATCACCGGCCCCGCGTTCTCCCCCGACGGCACCCGGCTCTACTTCTCCTCCCAGCGCGGCACCAGCGGCGAGACCGCCGGCATCGGGGGGATCACGTACGAGGTGACCGGGCCCTTCCGCCGCTGACCAGCACGGCTTCCCCCGCCGGAACCACCGAACCGGCACGACTTCCACCCCCCGCCGGAGCCGCCGGACCAGTGCGGCCTCCACACCCCCACCCCGCCGAAGGAGTCCTCAATGGTCCGACGGTTGCTCGTCCTGCTCTCCGCGACCGCCCTGGCGCTCGGCGTCGCGCCGCCCGCACACGCCGCCCAGGGCGAGGTGTACGTGGCGCTCGGCGACTCCGCCGCGTCGGGTCCCCTGGTGCCCAACCAGGTCGTTCCCGACCTCGGCTGCTGGCGTTCCGACCGCAACTACGCCCACCTGACCGCCCAGGCCATCGGCGCCGCCACCTTCAGGGACGTCACCTGCTCCGGCGCCAAGACCCGTGACATGTACAACTCCCAGGGCACCGACCTGGGCAGCGTCGCACCCCAGCTCGACGCGCTCAGCGCGGACACCACCCTGGTCACGGTGCAGATCGGCGCCAACGACGTCGGCCTGACCGGCTTCATCGAGGACTGCCTGAACCTGCTGCCCCCGCCCGTCGGCGACGCCTGCAACGACGACTACATCGTCGACGGCCAGGACTCCTGGCGGGTCAAGACCGACGCGCTGCGGCCCAAGCTGACCACGCTGGTGAACGACATCCGCGCCCGCTCCCCGCGCGCCCGGATCTTCATGGTCGGCTACGCCACCTACGCGCCGCCGAACGGCTGCTACCCGACCGTCCCGATCATCAAGGCCGACGCCAACTACATCCGCGCGACGCTCCAGTACTTCAACCGGATGCTGGCCGAGCAGGCCGCCGCCGCGGGGGCGGCGTTCGTCGACCTCCAGACGCCGAGCGTGGGCCACGACCCGTGCAAGGCACCGGGCGTGCGCTGGATCGAGCCGTACGTGCCCGCCTCGCCGGCCGCCCCCTTCCACCCCAACGGTCTCGGGATGCGGAACTTCGCCACCGTGGTGACCGCCGCGGTGTCCGGGACGCTCTGAGCCGCCGATCGCGCGACGGGAGCCGTCCCTGCCGGGGGACGGCTCCCGTTCACTTGCCGTGCTGGCGCCTGGCGGCCAGCGCCGCGCCGATGCGTTGCAGGTGGGCCGGGTCCACGGGGTCGAGGCCGGTCAGGCTGACGGCCCTGCGCAGGCGGTAGTCGACCGTGTTGGGGTGCACGTGCAGCAGCTCGGCCGTATGGCGGCGGTCGAGGCCGGTGTCCAGGTAGACCGTGAGCGTCCTGAGCAGGTCGGGGTTGTCGAGCAGCGGGTCGAGCAGGCCGGCGAGCACGGCGGTGGCCCGGCTCGGCCGGGTGAGCTGGTACTCCAGCAGGACGTCGGCCAGCCGGTAGGCGCCCGGCGGCTGCTCGAAGACCCGCACCACGTCCAGGACCTCCTCGGCCAGCTTGACGGCCTCCGGCACCCCGTCGGGCGGGGCGATCTCGGCCGCCGCCCACACCGGCACGCCGGCCGCCTTGGCCATCCCGGCGGCCGTCTCGCCGACCTCGTACCAGTCGGGGTCATCGCCCGTGATCGGCACGAACACCAGGCCGCCCGTCGTGTCCAGCACCGACAGCACCGGCTCGCCCGCGGCCCGCTGGAGCGCCGTCCTGATCCGGTGCAGCTTGCGGCGGCCCGCGATCGACCCGCCCGGCTCGTCGCTCTCCTCGTCGGGATGCCGGTCCACCGCGAGCGCCAGCACCAGGTAGCGCGGGGCCAGCCGCACCCCGGCCAGCGCCGCCCGGTCGCCGCCGAGCAGCGCGGACACGGCGGCGTGCAGCGCGTGCTGCTCGTGGCTGAGCATGCCCTCGCGCTCCTCCAGGTACGCGGTGCACACGGCGGCCGTCACCGACTCGGTGTAGAGCAGGATGAGACGGTTGGCCGCCAGGACGTCCTCGAAGTCGGCGGGCGTGGCCTTGGCGAACAGGTGCTCCCACACCTTGCGCGCGCCCAGGTGGTAGGCGGCCAGCAGGGCCTCCAGCGGCACGCCCTCCTGGGCGCGGCGGGCCGCCGACGAGCGCAGCGGGGCCAGCTCGGCCCTGGTGGGCGGGCGGCGGTCGCGGAACATGCGGGCGATCAGCCGCAGGTTGTGCTCGGTGATGACGGTGATCTCGCCGTCGAGCTCCTCCTTCGGCAGCCGCCGGTAGAGGGGGATCTCCTCGGCGAAGCCGCGTACGAGCTGCCTGGCCAGCTTGGCGGTCTGGCGTTCGAGCAACTCGTGCGCGGCGCACCCGGCCAGGGTGAGGGCAGGGACCACGTTCCGAACCCTCCCAGAACATGAGCCGTCAGTGAAGGGCGGCCGACAGGCTCGGTCCGGGCCGGGGCGTGAAAGTTTCAGCGTCTTCCAGCGCCGATGGCGGGCACCCGTTGACGGGGCAGCGGTGGGCAAGGAGGATCGGGGTCGCTCCATTGGGAGCGCTCCCAATCCCCCGAAGGACCTCCATGACCCGATGCCGGGCCGCGTTACTGGCCCTCCTCACCGTGGCGGCCATCATGGTCGCCCTGTCCCCCGCCGCGCCCGCCCGCGCCGCCGACGAGGGACCCGAGCAGATCGTGAACGGCACCTTCGACGCCGGCACCGCCCCCTGGTGGAGCACCGGCAACACCACCCTGTCCGTGGACGGCGGCAGGCTGTGCGCCGACATCCCCGGCGGCACCGCCAACCCCTGGGACGTCATCATCGGCCAGGACGGCGTCCCGCTGGTCGCCGGCGACACCTACGCCTACCGGTTCACGGCGTCCGCCACCCCCGCCAAGGTCGGCAAGGCCCTGATCCAGCTCCCCGTGGACCCGTGGACGCAGTACCTGTCGGCCGCCCCGGCACTGGACGTCCCGGGCGACGGCTACTCCTACACCTTCACCGCCCCGGTCTCGCTGCCGAACGCCCAGGTGGCGTTCCAGCTGGGCGGCAGCGCCGAGCCCTGGAGGTTCTGCATGGACGACGTGTCGCTGAAGGGCGGCGCCGAACCCGAGGTCTACGAGCCGGACACCGGCCCGCGCGTCCGGGTGAACATGGTCGGCTACCTCCCGTCGGGCCCCAAGAAGGCCACCCTGGTCACCGAGGCCACCACGCCCCTGGACTGGGAGCTGCGCGACGCGGCCCGGAAGCGGGTGGCCAACGGCCGTACCAGCCCCAAGGGCGTGGACGCGAGCTCCGGGCAGAACGTGCACACCATCGACTTCGGCGCCTACGCCAAACCCGGCGAGGGCTACACGCTGACCGCCGACGGCGAGACGAGCAGGCCGTTCGACATCGGCGCGAGCGTGTACGACTCCCTGCCCACGGACGCGCTGAAGTTCTACTACACCCAGCGCAGCGGCATCGAGATCCTCGACAGCCTGCGTCCCGGCTACGGGCGTCCGGCCGGTCACGCGGGCGCGTCCCCGAACCAGGGCGACACGGACGTCCCCTGCCGGCCTGGCGTCTGCGACTACACCCTGAACGTCAAGGGCGGCTGGTACGACGCCGGCGACCACGGCAAGTACGTGGTCAACGGCGGCATCTCGGTCCACCAGCTCATGTCGGCCTATGAGCGCGACCGGGCCGCCTTCACCGACGGCCAGCTCCGCATCCCCGAGAGCGGCAACGGCGTGCCCGACGTGCTGGACGAGGCCCGCTGGGAGCAGGAGTTCATCCTGAGCATGCAGGTGCCGGACGGCAAGCCGTACGCGGGGATGGCCCACCACAAGGTGCACGACCAGAACTGGACCGGCCTGCCGCTGCTGCCGCACCTCGACCCGCAGAAGCGCGAGCTGCACCCGCCGTCCACGGCCGCGACGCTCAACCTGGCCGCGACGGCGGCGCAGGCGGCCCGGCTGTTCGCGCCCTACGACGCGGCGTTCGCGGCCAGGAACCTCAAGGCGGCGCGCAGGGCGTGGGCGGCGGCGAAGGCCAATCCGACCAGGTACGCCACCCCCGACGACGGCGTGGGCGGCGGCGCCTACGACGACGCCGACGTGAGCGACGAGTTCTACTGGGCGGCGGCCGAGCTGTACCTCACCACGGGCGAGAAGGAGTTCGCGGACTTCGTGCTGGCCTCGCCGCACCACACCGGCGACATCTGGCGCGAGCGCGGCTTCGACTGGGGCAACACCGCCCAGCTCGGCCGCCTCGACCTGGCGACCGTGCCCAACGCGCTGCCGGGCCGGGACAAGGTGCGGCAGTCGGTGGTCGCGGGGGCGGACAAGTACCTGGCGGTCCAGCGGGCACACCCGTACGGGCTGCCGTACGCGCCGGCGGACTTCGACTGGGGCTCCAACAACCTGGTGCTCAACAACCTGGTCGTCCTGGCCACCGCCTACGACCTGACCGGCCAGGAGAAGTACCGGGCCGCCGTACGGGAGGGCATGGACTACCTGCTCGGCCGCAACGCGCTCAACCGCTCGTACGTCACCGGCTACGGCGAGGTCTCCGCCCAGAACCAGCACAGCCGCTGGTACGCCTACCAGCTCGACCACTCGCTGCCCCACCCGCCGCGGGGCTCGCTGGCCGGCGGCCCCAACTCCGCGATCCAGGACCCGGTCGCCCAGCGGCTGCTGCGCGGCTGCAAGCCGCAGTTCTGCTACATCGACGACATCGAGTCCTGGTCCACCAACGAGCTGACCATCAACTGGAACTCGCCGCTGGCGTGGGTGTCGGCGTTCCTTGCGGACAAGGGCGAGCAGTCGGCCTGCCGGGTCCGCTACTCGGCGCACGGCTCGTGGCCCGGCGGCTTCACCAGCCAGATCGTGATCGAGAACACCGGCAGGGAGAGCGTGGACGGCTGGACCCTGAGCTGGTCGTTCCCCGGCGGCCAGCGGATCAGGCAGGGCTGGGAGGCGGAGTTCGCCCAGTCCGGCGCTGTGGTGACGGCCACGAGCCTCGGCCACAACGACCGGATCAGGCCCGGCAGGTCCGTGACGTTCGGCTTCGTCGGCACGCACGACTCGGGGCCGAACCCCGCCCCCGAGGTCTTCCGCCTCAACGGCGACCGCTGCCGGTGAGGCGCGGCGCGGGCGGCCCGCACGTCGCGGTGAGACGCGACGCGGGCGGTCCTTCCGGTCCGGTGGCCGTCCGCGTTGCCCACACTTCGTTGAACGGAATAATGTCTCCCCCATGCCCAGGGGAACCTCAGAAGTCAGCGAGCCGATGTACTTCGTGCTCGCCGCGCTGCGTGCCGGCCCGCTGCACGGCCACGCGATCAGCAAGTCGGTCAAGGAGCTGTCCGGCGGCCGGGTCCAGCCCTCCGTCGGCACGCTCTACGGCATCCTGGAACGCCTGAACGAGCGCGGCGTCATCACCGTCGACCGCGAGGAGACGGTCAACGGGCGCAACCGGCGCTACTTCCGCATCACCGACGAGGGTCAGGCGCTGGTGGAGGCCGAGGCCAGACGGATGCAGGCGGCCGCCTCCCTCGTCCTGCGGCCGTCGGCCGGATGACGGCCCTCGGGTCGGCGCCGGCCGCGACCCCGCTCGAACGGCGCTACCGCAAGCTCATGCTCGCCTACCCCAGGCCCTACCGCGCGGCCCACGGCGACGAGCTGCTCGACGTGCTCCTCGAATCGGCCGCCCCGGGACGCCGGATCCCGGTGCCGCGCGAGGCGTGGGGGCTGCTCACGGGCGGCGTGCGCAGCCGGATCGTCCACCTGGCGAGCGGCAGCCCCTGGCGGGACGGCGTGCACCTCGCCGTCACCGCCCTCGCGGCGGCGAACCTGGCCGCGCTGCTGCCCTACGCCGGCACGCTGCCGTTGTGGACGCTGCTGTCGGCGCTCACGCTGCTGGCGACCGTACGGGGATGGCTGCGTACGGCGGCCGTGCTGACGCTCCTCACCGGGGCCAAGGCGGTGGCGCTGGCCGGCGGGTGGCAGCCGTTCGACGCGACCCTGTTGCCGGTCTATCCGACGTTCCTGCAGGACCGGCCGCTGTTCATGGACAGCGACCCCTACCTGGTCGCGGGCGGTTACGCGGTGGCGCTGGCCGGGCTGCTCGTGCTGCGGCGGGCGCCGCGCAGGAGGTCGTGGTGGTGGTGGGCGGCGGTCGTGGCGGCGGCGTGGGCGGGGCCCGAGTGGATGGAGGGCGGCGGCACGTTCCCGATCAGCCTGAGCAGGATGGCCGTGGAGGTGCTGGCGTTTGGGCTGGCGGCGGGGAGCGCCTACCTGGCCCGCGACCATCGCTGGACGCTCGCGGCGGGGATCTACATGACGATGGCGTCCGGCGGGCTGGCGCTGCACTCCGATGTGCTGACCAGGCAACACCTGGCCTACTGGGGGGTGCTCGTGCTGTTGCTCGTGGGGGCCGCGTTCGCACCCTTCCGCCAGCGGCGGCACTGCCTGGATTGACCATGCTTCGTTAAACGGAGTATGGTCTGCCGCCATGATGAGGAAGACACTCCCCGTCGCGCTGCTCGCGCTCGCCGTCCTCTGCGGCTGCGGGGGCGCCACCGAGAGCGCCGCGCCCTCGGCCGGCTCGACCGCCGAGGGCAAGGAGGTTCAGCTCGAGGCGGCCAAGGCGGACTGCATGAAGCAGAAGGGCTTCAAGTACGTCGCGTACGTGACGCCGCACCAGCCGGGCACCGAGGACGACAAGAGCCGCATGCGCGGCAATTACTCGGCGATGAAGAAATATCGCGAAAAATACGGCTTCGGGGTCTTCGCCCAGCACGTCTATCCCAAGGAGATGGGAAGCACGACCAGCCTCGACAACGAGCCCAACCCCAATATGAAGATCCAGTCCGCGCTCTCCAAGGCGCAGCTGCAGGCGTACCGGAAGGCGCTGGACGCCTGCCAGGTCTCGGCGGCCAACAAGGTCCTCGGCCTGAAGCTGAAGTCGGCGGAAGACTTCTACGACGCGCAGTTCAAGGCCTCCGTCCGGGCCCGCAAGGGCAAGCTGAACACCGACCCCGAGCTGGTCGAGCTGGCCACGGCCATGGCCACCTGCCTGAAGGGCAAGGGCTACGCCGTCGGCGACACCGCGCCGGTCGCCATGGCCGAGCTGGGGCAGAAGACGTGGCTCGGCAACGAGGACAAGCTGGGCCGCGAGCAGATGGACGATGTGCCCGACGTGGCTCCCCCCGCCACGGACGACAAGGTGCCGATGTACTATACGCCGACGCTCACTCCCGAGCAGGCCAAGCCATATCTGGCCAAGGAGATCAGGGCGGCGCTCGACGACCTGGAGTGCGGCAAGGACTTCTACCCAGCCTTCCTGCCGAAGGAGCAGGCGGTCCAGGGGCAGGTCAGCGCCCAGTTCGGCATGTGACCACCTCATGAAGTCACCGCGCAAGCTCCTCGCCGGCATCGTCGCCGGAGTGGTGATCATCGCGGGCGCCGGCTGGGCCGTGGGCTCCCGGCTGCGCTCCCCCGCCGACGAGGCGGCGCGCCGCGCCGCGCCGCGGGCCTCGCTCGTCACCGCCGCCGTCGAGCGCCGCAAACTCGTCAGCACCGTCGTGGTCAGCGGCACGCTGGAGTACGGCTCGCCCCTGCCGGTCAGCCTGGCCGGGGCGGTCGGCGGCACGGCCGAGCAGCAGCGGGCCACCCGGGCGCCGCGCCAGGGCCGGCTCACGGAGGGCGCGGTCTTCCTGGAGGTAAACGGCCGCCCGGTGTTCGCGCTGCGCGGGTCCGTGCCGATGCACCGCACGATCGCCCCCGGCGGCAAGGGGGACGACGTCAAGCAGCTCCAGCGGGCGCTGCGCAGGCTGGGGTACGGCGGTCCCGTCTCCGGCGTGTTCGACCAGGCCACGATCGCCGCCGTCACCCGCATGTACACGAAGAAGGGGTACGAGGTGCAGCAGCCGACGCTGACCGACCGGCAGGCGTACGACACGCTGCGCAAGGCCGTACAGACTGCCCAGGAGACCCTCGCCGCCGAGAAGAAGGCGCTGGACCAGGGGCGCGACGTGCTGCCGCTCAAGATGAGGCTGGCCAACGCCAAGGCGGACCTGAAGACGGCGGAGCGCGCCCTCCAGGAGGCCGAGGCCCGGGTGGTGACGCCGGAGGACGAGACCAGGATGGCGACGGCGGAGGCGGCCGTGCGCGCGGCGCAGGAGAAGCTGGCCGAGGCCGAGCAGGCGCTGGCCGAGGCCAGGAAACAGCCCACGCCGACGGCCACCGCCACCCCGCAGCCCACGGCCTCGACCGACACGAGCCTGCTGGAGCTGCGGGTCCGGAACGCCCAGGCCGATCTGGCGGCGGCTCTGGAGGCGCGCGAGCGGGTCGCGGAGGAGGCGCGGCAGGCCAGGGAGAAGAGCCTGGTGGAGCTGCGCAAGGCCGTACGGACCGCGAAGGAGGCCAAGGCCACCGCCGAGCAGGCGCTGCGCCAGGCCAGGCAGCTCTCCCCGACCAAGCTCAAGGTGACCAACGCCGGTAAGGACGTGGCGGCGGCCAAGGGGATGCTGGCGGAGTTCGTGCGTACGTACGGGACCTCCATCCCGCCCGGCGAGGTGGTGTTCCTGCCGAAGCTGCCCGCCCGGGTGCGCAAGGTCTCGGTCAAGCAGGGGCAGCAGGTCGAGAAGGAGGTCGCCACGGTGACCAGCTCGGCGCTCACGGTGACGGGGTCGGTGGAGGCGACGGAGGCCGAGCTGCTGCGCACGGGCATGGAGGCGGCCATCGAGCTCGACACGGGCAAGACGTACGAAGCGCGCCTCACCGCGGTCGGCGACCAGGCCAAGGTGCCCGGCGCCGAGGAGGCCAAGGACGGGTCGGAGCCCGTCCTGATCACGCCCGCCTCGATGAAGGGGCTCAAGCCGGGGACCGCCGTCACGGCGCGGGTGACGGTGGGGGAGACCAAGGAGCCGGTGCTGGTCGTGCCGGTGGCGGCCGTGATCACGGGGGCCGACGGGAGGGCCCGGGTGCGGGTCGAGTACGCCACGGACCAGACCAGGGACGTCGAGGTGCGTACGGGCCTGACCGCCGACGGGAACGTCCAGGTCGCCGGGGCGCTCAAGGAGGGCGACCGGGTGGTGGTCAGCGGTGCCTGAGCCGGTGATCTCGCTGGCGGAGGTCAGCAGGGAGTTCGCCGCCGAACCGCCGGTCCGGGCGCTCGACCGCGTCACGCTCCGGGTGGACAGGGGCGACTACCTGGCCATCGTCGGCCCGTCGGGCTCGGGCAAGTCGACCCTCCTGAACGTGCTCGGCCTGCTCGACCGCCCCAGCTCGGGCAGCTACCGCCTCGACGGCACGGAGACCACCACCCTGCGCGACGGGGCCAGGACCAGGTTGCGCGGCGACCGGATCGGCTTCGTCTTCCAGTCCTTCCACCTGCTCTCCCACCGCAGCGTGGTCGAGAACGTCATGCTCGCCGAAACCTACGGCGGGCAGGCGCGTAAGGGCAGGCGGGAGCGGGCCCTGGCGGCGTTGGAACGAGTCGGCCTCGGCCACCGGACCGGGTTCGCGCCCGACCGGCTGTCCGGGGGCGAGCGCCAGCGTACGGCCATCGCCAGGGCCCTCATGGGCGCGCCGTCCCTGCTGCTGTGCGACGAGCCCACGGGCAACCTCGACAGCCGCAACACCGAATCGGTGCTCGGCCTGTTCGACGAGCTGCGGGGGCAGGGGATGACGCTCGTGGTCATCACCCACGAGCAGGAGGTCAGCAAGCGGGCCGGGCGCCGGGTGCGGATCACCGACGGCATCCTGGTGGAGGAGGAGTGATGCACGTACGCGACCTGTTCGGGGAGGCCATGGCCGGCATGCTCGCCCGGCCGGTGCGCTCGGCGCTCACCACGCTCGGGACCGTGCTCGGCATCACCACGCTGGTCATCACGCTCGGCGTGGCCGCCACCGCGGGCAACCAGATCGTCGGCCGCTTCGACGCGCTGGTGGCCACGGCCATCACGGTGGAGGTGCCGGAGTCGCCGAACACGCCGCTCGTGGAGTGGGACTCGATCGACCGGCTGACCAGGCTGCGCGGCGTCGAGTCCGCCGCCGCGCTGGGCGAGTCGGAGGACAGCGCGAACCTGTCCGTGCGCTCCAACGACATCGTGGACCCCACCAGGGTCACCGCGCAGTCGTTGACCGTGCTGGCGGCGACGACCGGGCTGCCCGAGGCGGCGCGCGGCAGGATGGTGCAGGGCAGGTTCTACGACCGAGGGCACATCGAGCGGCGCGACCGGGTGGCGGTGATCGGCGACCAGGCGGCCAAGCTGCTCGGCGTCGGCCGCCTCGACCGGGCGCCGGCCATCTTCATCGGCAAGCACGCGTACACGGTCATCGGCATCCTGGGCAACCTGCGCCGCGAGCGGAACCTGAGCACCGCCGTGTTCGTGCCGCCCACGGTGGGCAGGCAGTTCGGGCTGCGGAACGTCACCAGGGTGCTGGTCAACACGAGTCTGGGCGCGGCGGACCTGGTGGCCCGGCAGGCGCCCACCGCGCTCAGCCCGGGGAACGGCGACATGCTGCAGGTGATGGCCCCGCCCAGCCCCACCAGGGCGCGCGACCAGGCGCAGGACGACGTCAACGCGCTCTTCCTGATCCTCGGCCTGGTCTCGCTCGTGGTCGGCGCGGTCGGCATCGCGAACGTCACGCTCGTCACCGTGATGGAACGCGTGCCGGAGATCGGCCTGCGCCGCTCGCTCGGGGCGGCCAGGCGGCACATCGCCGCCCAGTTCCTGCTGGAGTCGACGCTGGTCGGGCTGGCGGGAGGCGTGATCGGCACGAGCCTCGGGGTGGTCACCGTCGTCGCCGTCTCGGCCGCCCGGGAGTGGACGCCGCTGCTCGACGTGCAGCTCGCGCTGGCCGCGCCGGTGGCCGGGGCGGTGGTGGGTCTGCTGGCCGGGCTCTACCCCGCGCTGCGGGCGGCGAAAATGCAGCCGGTGGACGCTCTGCGATAAGGGTCCCGCCACTTTATGATGTGCCCGACATATGGGGAAAAACGGCAGGCTGGTGCTGCTCAGGGCGGCCAGACCGCTGCTCGTCAAGGCCGCGGTCCTGTCCGGGCTGCGCGGACGCGAGCGGACCCTTGTCCTGCTCAACCGCGCCCTGGTCTACCTCGGGCTGACCGCCGTGGTCGGCGCCGTCTACTTCGGTGTCGGCGCGCTCGACGGCCTGCTCGGCTCCTGGTCCGACCTGATCGCCGCGCTGGCCGCGGGCGCGCTGTTCCAGCCCGTACGGCTGCGCCTGCAGAGCGCGGTGGACCGGCTGTTCAAGTGGGAGCGTGACCCGTACCGGCTGGCCGACCGGGTGAGCCGGAGCGTGCAGGAGGCCAGGGGGCCGGCCGAGGCCCTGGCGTCGGCGGCCCACGCGGTCCGGCTGGCCCTGGGGGCGCGCGGCGTCGGGGTCGAGGTCGTCCTGCCCGGCGGGCGGGTGCGCAGCGTCGTCGCGGGCGAGCTCGGCCCGTCCCCCTCGGTCGAACGCCTGGTCTGGCAGGGCAAGTCGATGGGCTGGCTGTCGGTAGCCGGCGAGCCGCGCGACCGGGCGCTGCTGGACATGCTGGCCAGGCAGCTCGCCGAGGTCGCCCACGCCGTACGGCTCAGCGCCGACCTGCAACGCTCGCGCGAGCGCATGATGGCCACCCGCGAGGAGGAACGCCGCGCACTCCGCCGCAACCTGCACGACGGCCTCGGCCCGACGCTGACGAACCTGGCGATCAGCGTCGACCAGGCCCGGCTCAGCCTGGCCAGTGACCCCGGCTCGGTCGAACCGCTGCTCAGCACGGCACGCAGGCAGATGACCGAGGCCATCGTGGACGTCCGCGACCTGGTCTACGGCCTGCGCCCGCCCGCCCTCGACGGCGCCGGCCTGGACGAGCTGGGCCTGGAGAGCGCCCTGCGGCTGCTCGCCGACGCCCCCGGCCCGAGGGTGGACGTGGTGGTCTCCGGCTCGCTGGCCCCCCTGCCCGCGGCGGTGGAGGTGGCGGCGTACAAGATCGCGCACGAGGCGGTGGCGAACGTGCGCAGGCACGCCCGCGCCACCACCGCCCTGATCAGGGTGGAGCGGCGGGACGCGCTCTGGCTGACGGTGTCCGACGACGGGATCGGGCTGCCCGAGCAGCGCCGCCAGGGTGCCGCCCTGATGCGCGGACGGGCCGAGGAGGTGGGCGGCGTCTGCGAGCTGGACGTGCGCCCGGGCGGCGGCACCGAGGTCGTCGCGAGACTGCCGATCAGGGAGCCGCGATGACCCCCACACCCCACAACGACCCGCCCCCCACCCCCACCGGTTCCGCGGCCTCCGGGCGGGAAGGCCGGGGTGGTCGGGCGAGGGGATGGCGGCGGGCCGTGATGGCGGCGGTGTGGGCGTCGGCGGCCGCCTCGTTGACGGCCGTGCTGGCGGCGGCGGTGCTGGCGGCGCAGGTCGAGGGGCTGGCCGAGACGCAGGGGCTCGACCCGATCGGGCTGCTGTTCCCGCTCGCCGGCGCGTTCCTGATCTCCCAGCGGCCCAGGCTGCTGTTCCCGTGGCTCATGTGGGCCACCGGCGTCGTCTGGTCGGCGTACTCGCTGCTGTTCTCGCTGACCGGCTGGATGTACTTCCACGCGCCCGGCCCGCTGCTGCCCTACGTCGCCTGGCCGGCCATCTGGTTGTGGCTGCTGGCGGTGCCCACGTTCACGGGGATCATGCCGCTGCTCTTCCCCGACGGGCGGCTGCCGTCCAGGCGCTGGCGGCCGGTGCTCTACGGCAACCTGACGCTCATGGTCGGGCACTCGCTGCTGCTCGGTCTGTCCCCCGACCCGTCGTTCGAGCTCGACGTGCCGGTGGGCAACCCGTTCGGGGTGGCGGCGCTGGGGAGGATCCCCGAGGTCGTGGAGTCGTGGATCGGGCCGCCGATGATCCTGTTATGCCTGCTCGGCGTGGTCTCGCTGCGCTACCGGTACAGGGCTGCGACGCCCGAGGTACGCCGCCAGATCACCTGGTACTTCTACGCCATGGCGATCTTCGTCGTCTACTGGATCGTCAGCGCGGGCACCCAGGACACCTTCATCCTCGCCGTACGGATCTTCCTGGCCGCGGGCATCCCCATCTCGATCATCGCCGCCGTCCTGCGCCACCAGCTCTACGGCATCCGGCTCATCCTCAACCGCACGCTGGTGTACGGCACGCTCGCGGTCGGCGCCGGTGTCACGTACTCGGTGCTCATCTGGGCGTCCAACAGCGTGGCGGGCGACTACGGCGCGGTGGCCGGGCTCGCCTCCGCCATGGTCACCGGCGCGGCCTTCCATCCCGTACGCCTGCGGCTCCAGCGCTCGGTGGACCGGCTGTTCAACGTGGAACGCGACCCGTACCGGGCGGCCGACCTGCTCAGCCGTACCGTGCAGCGGGCCGGCGACCCGGCGGGGGCGCTGGCCGAGGCCATCTCCGTCGTGCGCACGTCGCTGGGCGCCCGCGGGGTGGGCGTGGAGGTGCCGGGCGAGCCCGCGCTGTCGTTCGTGGACGGCGAGCTGGGCGCCCGCCCTCGGACCGTCGAGCTGACCTGGCACGGCGAGCCGGTCGGGCGGCTGCGGATCGCCGGGACGAGGCCGGGCCGCGAGCCGCTGGACGTCATGGCCAAGCACCTGGCCGAGCTGGCGCACGCCGTACGGCTGAGCACCGACCTGCGGGACTCGCACGAGCGGATCAGCGCGACCCGCGACGAGGAGCGGCGCCGGCTGGGCAGGGAGTTGCACGACGGCCTCGGCCCCACGCTGACCAGCGTGACGATGACCCTGGACGAGGCCCGGCGGCGGCTGGAGCGCGACCCCGAGGCGGTGGAGGAGCTGCTGGTCCGGGTGCGTGAGGAGATGACCAGCACGCTGATGTCGGTGCGCGAGCTGGTGGACGGCCTCCGGCCGCCGGTCCTGGACGAGCTGGGCCTCGCGGGCGCCCTCCGCGCCTTCGGTCAGGCCCCGGGCCCCAGCGTCGAGGTCACCGTGCCCCCGGCCGCCGACGGGTCCGAAGGGCTGCTCGACGGGTTGCCGGCGGCGGTGGAGACGGCCGCGTACCGGATCGTGCAGGAGGCGCTGACGAACGCGCGCCGCCATGCCCAGGCCACCTCGGTGCTGGTCACGCTGCGGCGGGAGGCCGGGGAGCTGCGGGTGTCGGTCGCCGACGACGGGACCGGGCTGCCCGACGAGCCGTCGCCGGGCGTGGGGCTGACGTCGATGCGGGAACGGGCTGCCGAGATCGGCGGCACCTGCGCCATCGCCCCCCGCCCAGGCGGCGGCACCGAGGTCACCGCCGTCCTGCCGTTCACACCACCGGCCTAGTCGGTCAGGCCGGGGCGCAGCGCGAGGAGCGCGCCGAGGGTGGCGTACCCGATGACCAGGTGGAAGCCGCCGACCCAGTTCGAGACCGAGTCGCCGAACAGGATGTACGTCGGCACCGTCACCACGGCCCAGCTCTCGGCGATGAGCGGCCACCACCGCAGGGACCCGCGCCAGCGCCCGGTGAAGGCGATCTTGATGCCGATGGCCATCATGCCCAGCATGGACACCGGCCAGAACACGTCGAGCGCCTGCATCACCGGCCCGTCCTGGGCGCTGTCGGGCAGGACGCCGTGCAGCAGCGACCAGACGGCGGCCAGCCCGAGCAGGACCAGCTCGACCTTGAGCATGACCCTGGCGAGGCGGGACGTGCCCGTCGCGCGGGTCCGGATCTGCACGGCGAGCAGGGCGAAGATGCCGAGCTGGAAGAGCAGCCCGGTCAGGTCGCCGACCCGCTCGCCGAAGCCCTGGGCCTGGCTGCCGTAGACGAAGATGCTGGCGGCCCAGGACAGCGTGCCGACGGCGAGCGCGACGCCGAGCCTGCGCACGGTGACGGGGGCGATGGCGGGGGCGCCGGAGGGCGTCGGGCCGGCGGGCACGTCGGTGCGCGCCCTGGCGGGGGTGGTGCTGATCTTGGCGTCCACGGGAGGTCCTTCTCTTCCATCAGGGAATGTCGTGCCTTCAGGTTTCCGGCGGGCCGCCCCGGGCCGGCAGAGCCGCCGGTCCCGCCGCCGACGGGACCCCTGTCCCGGGACATGAGGACACAACGTCGGGTGTAATACGTCCCGTGACAGAAACCGGACCTTCCACCCCTCTGGCGGCGGCGCGCGGGTGGTGGGCCGCCGGGGTGGCCGCGGCCGGGGTCGGGATGGCGGTGGCCACGGTGGCGCTGGACGTGGCCGCCGGGGACGTGCGGTTGCCGCCCGCCTCGGATCTGGAACCCGGGTGGCCGGCCGCGCTGACCGGGCTCGCGCAGCTCGTCCCCGGCGCGCTGCTGCTGCGCAGGCTGCCGCGGCATCCGGTGGCCTGGGTGCTGGCGGTGTTCGGGCTGTTGTGGCTGCTGGACGGGCTCCTGGGAAGCTGGGCGACCCACGCCGCCTACGTCTCGCCCGGCCTGCCGGGGGCCGCGGCGGCGTACTGGTCGTACTCGCGGTTCGGGGCGTCGTTGCTGCTCGGGCTGCCGCTGCTGATCCTGCTGTTCCCGGACGGCCGGCTGCCGCCGGGGCGGGTGTGGCGGGCGCTGTCGGTGACGAGCCTCGTCCTGACCGGGCTGCTCACGGCGCTGCTGGTGACCGCGCCGACGGCGGTCATGGAGCGCTACCACGACCAGGCGATGCCGCCGGAGATCGCGCGGCTCGGCCTCGACTTCCTGTCCCTGGACCTGCCGTACGCGTTCTGGGAGCCGGCGCTGGCGCTGGCGTACGCGTCCGTCCTGGTGAGCCTGGTGGTGCCGTTCGCATCGATGGTACGCAGGTACGTGCTCGCCGACGCCGAGCGGCGGGCCCAGATCCGCTGGCTGATGTGGGCCGCGCTGGTCGACATGATCGTGCTCCTGCTGCCGCTGTCGTTGTCCCCGCAGATCCCGGCGGCGCTGCTGACGCTGGCCATCGCGTTCACCGCCGCGGCCGTGGTGGTGGCGGTGACCAAGTACCGCCTGTACGACATCGACCGGCTGCTGTCGGCCACCGTCGCCTACGGCCTGCTCGCCGCGCTCGTGGTGCTCATGGACGTGCTGGTGTTCACGCTGGTCGGCAGCGTCCTCGGCGAACGGGACTCGGCCCTGGCCGCCATCGCGATCGTCGCCGTCCTGTACGCCCCCCTGCGCACCTGGCTCTGGCGGGCGGTCCGCAGGCTGGTCCGCGGCTCCCGGGACGACCCGTACGCGGCGGTCTCGACGCTGGCCGAACGGCTGGAGCTGGCCACGGACCCGGACGAGCAGTTGCTCGCGGTGGCCACGACGCTGGCGGAGGCGTTCCGGCTTGCCTACGTCCGGGTGGAGATCGAGCGGCCGGGCGGCGAACGTTCCGTGGTGGAGCACGGGTCGCCGCGCGGGCCGTCGGTGTCGCTGCCCGTGGCCTACCGGGGCGAGACCGTGGGGCGGCTCGTGCTGTGCCGTACCGACCTGACGGAACGGGACCAGCGGCTGCTCGGCGACCTCGTACGCCAGGCCGCCGCCGCGGCGCGGGCCGTCGAGCTGAGCACCGATCTGCAACGCATCCGCGCCCGGCTCGTGCTGGCCCGCGAGGAGGAGCGCCGCAGGCTCCGCCGCGACCTGCACGACGGGCTCGGCCCGAGCCTGGGCGCGGTGGCGCTGCGCATCGAGGCGGCCCGTAACCTGGCCGGCAGCGCGCCCGAGCAGGCCGACCGCATCCTGGAGCAGACGGCCGCCGAGGTCGGCGGGGTGCTGGCGGACGTCCGCAGGCTGGTCCACGACCTGCGCCCGCCCGCGCTGGACGAGCTGGGCCTGCTGCGCGCGATCGAGCAGCAGGCCGGACGGTTCCGCACCGCCGCCCTGGACGTGCGCGTCACCGGCGACGGCCCGCTGGACGCGCTGCCCGCGGCGGTGGAGGTGGCGGCCTACCGTATCGTGTCCGAAGCGCTGGCCAACGCGGCCAGGCACGCGGGTGCGGCACGCTGCGACATCACGCTCACCGCTCGGGAAGGGACGCTTGAGGTGGCGGTACGTGACGACGGCGCGGGCATCGGCCCCGAGGTGGCGGCGGGGGTGGGCATGCTCTCGCTGCGCGAGCGCGCGGCCGAGCTGGGCGGCGACTGCCAGGTGACCTGCCCGCCCGGCGGCGGCACCCTGGTCCTGGCCCGGCTGCCGATGCGGGTGGAGGCCGCCGATGTCTAGCCAGGAGCCGAGACGGGTGGAGGCCGCCGATGTCTGACCAGGAGCCGATCAGGGTCCTGCTGGCCGACGACCACCCGGTCTACCGGGACGGGCTCGCGCTGCTGCTCGGCTCGATCCCCGGCATCGAGGTGGCCGGCACCGCCGCCGACGGCCCCGAGGCGGTCGAGCGCGCCGCCGACCTCCAGCCGGACGTGGTGGTGATGGACGTGCGCATGCCGGGGCTCGACGGCATCGAGGCCACCCGGCGCATCGTGGCCGACAGCCCGCACGTCGCCGTCGTCGTGCTGACCATGTCGGAGGAGGACGCCACGCTGTTCGCGGCGATGCGCGCGGGGGCACGCGGCTACCTGCTCAAGGGCGCCGGCCAGGGCGAGATCGTACGGGCGATCACCGCCGTGGCGCACGGCGAGGCGATCTTCGGCCCGGCGGTGGCGCTGCGGGTCGCCGAGTTCTTCCAGGGGGCCGCCTCGACGCCCGGCGACCCGGTCTTCCCACAGCTCACGCCGCGCGAGCGGGAGATCCTCTCGCTGGTGGCGGCGGGCCGTTCGAACGCGCAGATCGCCTCGGCCCTGTTCCTGTCGCCGAAGACCGTACGCAACAACGTCTCCAACATCTTCGCCAAGCTGCACGTCGCCGACCGCGCCGAGGCCATCGTCCGCGCCCGCGACGCCGGCCTCGGAAGGTGAGCCGTTCGGGTCCTGGGTACGTCATAGAGGGTATGAAGATCTGGCGAATCGTACTGCTGCCCGCGCTCGCGCTGGCCGTCACCGCCTCCGCGCTGCCCTCCGAGGCGGTGACCACGCAGCGTAAGGTGCTGGTCGACCTGCGCGAGGAGGGCGGCTTCGCGGGGCTGCAGAACCGCGTGACGGTCTACACCGACGGCTGCGTGCGGCTCAGCCGCCGTACCGGGCCCGTGGTGGCCAAGTGCCTCACGGCCAAGGAGGAGCGCCAACTGCGCGGCTACCTCAAGGAACTGAAGATCGGCCGGTCCGAACGCCCGCCGCAGGGCGCGGACTTCCTCAGCTACACGCTGGCGTACAAGGGCCATCGCGCCACCCGCTACACGCTGCCCCGCACCTGGAAGCCGGTCGTGGCGCACCTGGACAAGGCCCTCGTCAAGTACTGGGCGCCGGACTGACCCGAAAGCCTCTCCATCAAGCGATTGACCAATAGGCGCGGGCGGAACTACGGTCGGTCGTATGAGACCTGCCGACGGCGGACAGCCGGCCGTGATCCTCAAGGCGGCCACGCAGCTGTTCGCCGCGCTCGGCTACGACGGCACCTCGACGCGCCAGATCGCCGACGCGGCGGGGATGAACATCGCCACCGTCAACTACCACGTGGGCGGCAAGCGGGAGCTGTACCTGGCCGTCATGGAACGGGCGCACCGGGCGGAGAAGGCGGCGCTGGACAAGGCGCTCGCCCGCCTGCCCGGTGGCGACCCGGTCGCCTCCATCCACGGCCTGGTGGACGACTACCTCGACTTCTGCGTGGACAACCCGGAGATCCCCGCGCTGTGGATGCACCGCTGGCTCTCCGACGCCGGCGACATCACCGAGCTGGAACGCCAGTACGTCCAGCCCCTGGTCTCCGCCGTGACCGGCGCGCTGCGCCCGGCGGTCGAGGCCGGCGTGATCGACGGCACGGTCGACCTGGAGTACGCCATGTGGACGGTCATCTGGTCGATCCACGGCTTCGCCAAGGGCGGCGTGCTCGACGCCGAGGGCTGCCGCCGGGGCGCGGGCGACCGGGCCGCGCTCCGCCGCTTCCGCGCCCACCTCCACCTCACCCTCCACCGCACCCTCGCCCTCCCCGGCGACCCGCGATGACGGCGACCGACGTCGGCCGGCTCGGGCGTGGCCGGCTGCTCGGCTACGGCGTCGGCTCGGTCGGCACCGGCGTGTTCTCCGCGGTCCCCGGCCTGTTGCTGCTCTACTACCTCACCGACATGCTCGGCGTGCCCGCCGCCGTCGCGGGCGCCGTGCTGGTCGCGCCGAAGATCTGGGACGTGCTGCTCAACCCGCTCGTCGGCGCCGCCAGCGACCGGGAAGCCGTGCGCACCGGCCGCCGGACGCGGCTGCTGGCGGTGGGCGCGGCCACGCTGCCGGTGGCGTTCGCGCTGATGTTCGCCGTGCCCGGCGGCGTCCCGGGCGCCGTGTGGTCCGGGGTGGCGTTCCTGCTGGCCGCGACCGCCTTCGCGTGCTTCCAGGTGCCGTACGTGGCGCTGCCTGCGGAGATGTCGGCGAGCCCGGCCGAGCGGACCCGGGTCATGTCGTGGCGGGTGGTCTGCCTGACCGTCGGCATCCTGGTCGCGGGCGGCCTGGCCCCCGCCGTCGTGGACCTGGCGGGCGGCGGCCGGCCGGGGTACGCGGTCATGGGCGTCGCGATCGGCGCCGTGATGGCCGCCGCCCTCGTGGCCGCCACGCTGGGCACGCGGTGGGTGTCGTCGCGTCCCGGCCCCCGGCAGCTCGGCCCGGCGGCGGCCTTCCGCCTGGCCCGGGGTAATCGCCCGTTCTTCGCGCTGCTGGCGGCGTTCGTCACGCAGGCGCTCGGGGTGGCGGTGATGCTGGCGGGCGCGCCGTACGTGGCCTCGTACCGGCTGGGCGACTACGGGCTGACCTCGGTGATGTTCGTCTGCCTGGTGGGCCCGAGCATGCTCGCCGTGCCCGGCTGGGCCCGGCTGGCCCGCGTGTACGGGACCGTGCGCTGCTACCTGGCCGCCTCGGCCGGGTTCGCCGTCGTGGCGCTGGCCCTGGTCCCCGCCATCGCGGCAGGCAGCCTGGCCGCCACGCTGGCGCTGACCGCGCTGGCCGGGGTGTGCTACGCCGCGCTGCAACTGCTGCCGCTGTCGCTGCTGCCGGACACCGTGCATGCCGACGCCGCCCGTACCGGCCACGCGCAGGCCGGGGCGTTCACCGGGCTGTGGACGGCGGGCGAGACCGCCGGGCTCGCCCTCGGCCCCGGCCTGTTCGCGCTGGTCCTGGCCCTGTCGGGGTTCGTCTCCGCGCCCGTGGAGTCACCCGTCGCCCAGCCGTCCGGCGCGCTGACCGGGCTGCTGCTCGGCTTCACCGCGTTGCCCGCCGTACTCATGCTGATCAGCCTGCCGTTCGTCGTCCGGTACGGACGGCTCGCCCTCGCCCCCGCGCTCGCCAAGGAGACCGTGTGACCCTCCCCCTGTCCGGAAGAACCACCGAGGACCTGCTGGCCGAGGTCGCCAGGATGAAACAGCATGACCTGCCGGTGCGGGGCGGGCAGGTGACCGCGTACGTGTACGACACCGGCCGGGCGGAGGTGCACGAGGCGGCGGCCCGCGCGTACTTCGAGATGCTGGAGGTCAACTGCCTGGACCCGACGGCGTTCCCCAGCATCGTCGAGATGGAGAAGCAGGTCGTGGGCGCGGTCGCCGAGCTGCTCGGCGGCGGCCATGGCATCTTCACCAGCGGCGGCACCGAGTCCATCATGCTGGCCGTCAAGGCCGCCCGGGACGCCGCCGGACGGGCCGCCCCCAACCTCGTGCTGCCGGTGACCGCACATCCGGCCTTCCACAAGGCGGCCCACTACCTGGGCCTGCGGGTCAAGGCCGTGCCGGTGGACCTGGAGACGTACAAGGTGCGGGTGGAGGACGTCGCGGCGGCGATCGACGAGGACACGGTCCTGGTGGTGGTCTCGGCGCCGTCGTACCCGCAGGGCGTGATCGACCCGGTCGCGGAGGTCGCCGCCGTGGCGGCCGAGGCGGGCGTGGCCTGCCACGTGGACGCGTGCGTGGGCGGCTGGCTGCTGCCGTGGCTGCGGGAGGCGGGGGCCGACGTGCCGCCGTTCGACCTGTCGGTGCCGGGGGTCACGTCCCTCTCCTGCGACCTGCACAAGTTCGGCTACGCGCCGAAGGGCGCCTCGGTGGTGCTGTTCGCCGACCCGGCGACGCGGCGCAGTGCGTACTTCGCCTCGGCCGCCTGGCCCGGCTACACGATCATCAACGCCACCGTGCAGAGCTCCAGGTCGGCCGGGCCGCTCGGCGGCGCGTGGGCCACCCTCCAGGCGCTCGGCCGGGAGGGGTACGTCGAGCTCGGCCGCGCCACGCTGAAGGCGGCGGCCCGGCTGCGGGAGGGCATCGCCGCGATCCCCGGACTGCGGGTCCTGGGCGCGCCCGAGTCCTCACTGGTGGCCTTCGCCGGGGACGACCTCGACGTGTTCGTCCTGGCCGACGCGGCCCGCGAGCGCGGCTGGTTCCTGCAACCACAGCTCTCCTACGCAGGGATCCCCGCGAACCTGCACGTCACGGTCACCGGCGTGACGCTGAACGGCGTGGAGGCGATGCTCAGGGTGATCGCCGACGCGGCGGAGGCGGCCCGGCTGCGCGGCCCGGCCGTGGTGCCGGACGGCCTGGTCGAGCTGATCGCCGACCTGGACCTGGACGCCCTGGACGACGCGACCTTCGCCGAACTGGCCGCCTCGGTCGGCGTGGACCTGCGTCCTGGCGCGGGCCAGCCGGGGATGGCGGTGGTCAACGCCGTCCTGGACGCCCTTCCGGCCGAGACCAGGGAAGCCCTCCTGCTCCGCTTCCTGTCGGTGATGTACGCCTCCTGACGGGCTCAGGACAGGTCGAACTCCCCCTTGGCGGCCCCGTCGAGGAAGGCGAGCCATTCGTCCCGGGTGAAGGCCAGAACCGGGCCTTCACCCTGATCCTTGGTGTCCCTGACGAGAACGCCGTTGTCCGGCCGCCGCTTGCACGGTTCTAGCGGGCGCCTCAGTGGCGCGTCATTTCGATACCTGGGTTGCGTAATGGATCTGCCTCCGGTTACGCTACTCAGGTAGCGAAAAGGAGGCAGGCATGGTGGGACGGCCGCGCAGGAGTGACGTCGACGAGAGCGTGATCAAGGCCGCCACCGAGCTGCTGCTCACCCGCGGCTACGCCGGCCTGTCGCCCGACGAGGTCGCCGAGCGGGCCGGCATCGCCAAGACCACGCTCTACCGCCGCTGGCCGACCAAGGACCACCTGGCCCTGGCCGTCGTCAACCGGCTCCAGGACCATGACGAGATCACCGACACCGGCGACATCCGGCGCGACCTGCCCGCGTACCTGGAGAAGATCGCGGCCGGGCTCAACCGGATGCGTGCGGCGGGCCGCGCGCCCGGTGACGAGGACGCGTCGGCGGGCACGGTGGCCGAGCTCGTGGCCGCCGCCGCCCGCCACCCGGACGTCGGCGAGCTGGAACGCCAGATGTACGCCCGCCGCAACACCCTGGCCCGCGCCCTGCTCGAAAAGGCCAGGGACCGCGGCCAGCTACGCGCCGACCTCGACGTCGAGGCCCTGTTCGACCAGCTCGCCGGGGCCCTGTACTACCGCGTCCTGATCACCGGCCTGCCCGTCGACCGCGCCTACGCCGAACGCCTCGTGGACACCGCCCTCCGCGGCGCCACCCCTGAGAACGGATAACACCATGTCGCTCATCGACCCCCGCAGCACCGCCGTCATCCGCTCCGTCGACGCCGAGATCATCGGCGGCCCGCCCAGCACGGGCCGCATGCTCCTCGACTCCAGCGCCACCGGCGGCGCCCTGAGCACCATGCGCATCACGCTCGGCGAGGGCGCCGACGGCGCGGTCCCGCACACGCACACCACCGCCTCCGAGATGTTCTACGTCCTGGACGGCCGGGTGCAGGTGCTGTCCGGCGACGAGGTGATCACCCTGGAGCAGGGCGACGTGGCCGTCGTGCCGCCGGACGTCGCCCACGCCTTCGGCGCGGCCCCCGGCACCGAGGCGGACCTGCTGATCGTCATCACGCCGGGCGTCGAGCGGTTCGAGTACTTCCGCCTGCTGGCCCGGCTGAAGACCGGCGAGGCCACGCTCGAAGAGCTGCTGGCCTCGCAGGACCGCTTCGACAACCACTTCCTCGACAGCCCGGCGTGGACGAAGGCCCGCTCCTGAGGGTCAGACCTTAGTGATCCGGACGGCGTCGGCGATCACGTAGCCGGTCGCCGAGGTCCACCGGCTCACCCCGACCACGTTGTACGTCCCGGCCGCCAGCGTGTACGTCCCCAGCACCCGCCACGCCCCGCCGCCGGTGCGCTGGTCCACATTCACGGTCTGGTTGCCGCCCGAGGCCGCCACGATGTGCGGCGCGGAGCCGTTGTACCCCGCGTTGGCCGGATACCAGACCTCCACCCGGTAGCTGCCCGCGCTCGGGATCGCCGCCCGGAACCAGGCCGGATCGCTGGCCGCGACCGGGTCGGCGAAGCGGTAGTCGGCGCCGTGCGCCTGCGTGGAGTAGGACGAGGTGCCCCAGGACGCGGAGGCCGTGAAGCCCGCGTCGGCGTTGTCGATCACGACGCTGAAGCCGCCCGTGCCGCCCGTCGCCCGGCCCGCGCTCGGCGCGCTCTCCTGGTGGGTCCTGCTCAGCGCGGTCACGTAGTAGGTGGACGCGCCGCCGCCGGGGTCGGTGTAGGACGTCTGCCTGGTGGTGGCGATCAGGTTGCGGGCGTCGGCGAAGAAGCACGGATCGGCCGAGGGCGGCGCGCCGGCCACGCGGTAGACCGCGTACGCCGTGCCGGAGCCGGTCCAGGCGAGCTGGACGCCGTTCGAGCCCGTGGTGGCCGAGGTGATCGTGGGCGCGGCGGGCGCGGCCCCGGAGCCCCGGGCGGGCAGCAGGGCGGGCTTGGCGTAGTGGTCGGTGACGAGCTTGGTGATCGCCCCGATCCGGTCGGCCTTGACGTCCTTGGCGCTGAAGTAGACGTCACCGGCGATCTCAGGGTGTTTCCTGTTGTCGTACAGGTGGTCGCTCAGCTCGGCCGGGTCCTGCCAGGCGGCCTCCTGCCCCGAGGCGCCGGCCCGGTACGCGGCCTGCCCCACGACGAGCTGCACGCCGGTGCCGCGCACGACGTCCGACCACCACGCGGTCAGCACCTCGTAGGCGGCCGTGGAGAAGCCGATGTGCCAGTAGATCTGCGGCGCCAGGTAGTCGATCCAGCCCTGCTTGACCCATTGGCGGCTGTCGGCGTAGATCGCGTCGTACGACTGGAGACCCGACGTACGCGAGCCGAGCGGGTCGGTCGAGGAGTTGCGCCAGATCCCGAACGGGCTGATCCCGAACGACACCCACGACTTGGCGGTGTGGATGCGCTGGCCGAGCTCGCGGACGAGCAGGTTGACGTTGTCGCGCCGCCAGTCGGCGATGTTCGGGAACGCGCCGCCGTACTGGGCGTAGGCGGCCGAGTCGGGGATGGCCTGGCCGCTGACGGGATAGGGGTAGAAGTAGTCGTCGAGGTGCACGCCGTCCACGTCGTAGCGGGTGACGGCGTCCATGATCGCGTCCTCGATGAAGTCGCGTACCGCCGGGATGCCGGGGTTGTAGTAGAGCTTGCCGCCGTAGGCGAAACGCCAGTCGGGGTGCTGCCGCGCGGGGTGCGTGGAGATCAGCTTGGACGGGTCGTCGTTGTTGGCCACCCGGTACGGGTTGAACCAGGCGTGGAACTCCAGGTTCCGCGCGTGGGCCTCGCTGACCATGAACGCCAGCGGGTCGTAGCCGGGGTTCGTCCCCTGGGTGCCGGTCAGCCATTGCGACCACGGCTCGTACGGGGAGGGCCAGAACGCGTCCGCCGTGGGCCTGATCTGCACGATCACGGCGTTCATGCGCTTGGCGACGGCCAGGTCGAGCCAGGCCCGGAACTCGGCCTGCTGGGCGGAGACGCTGAGCCCGGTACGGCTCGGCCAGTCGATGTTGGCGACCGATGAGATCCACATGGCCCGGAGCTGCCGCTTGGGCGTCGCGGGGTCGGTCGCGCAGGCGGCTGCGGAGGCGACTGCGGAGTCGGAGGTGGGGGCTGCGGAGGCGGGGGCGGGAGCCACGGCGGCGACGACGGCGACGGTGAGCGCCGCCAGGACGGTACGCAGGAGCGCGGTCACGAAAGGAAGTTTCAGTCCCCCGACCGCAGAGCGCAATAGTTTTCAGGGGCCCAACTTTCACGCCACCCCTTGGACGGCGGGCGGAAAGTTTCACCTAACACGTCTGTAATGTCAATTATCGACATTGTGTCAGAGGTGACGTACGTTGGGCCGCATTCGGCGGCCAAACGCGAGCCGCGGCTCCGCGCCCGCGTTCCACCCGTCACCCCCCAACGAGGAGCATCCCCATGATTCTCGCCCGCACGCGATTAGCTGCCCTCGCCACCTCCGCCCTGACCGTCGCCCTGATCACCGCGGGCCAGCCCGCCGCCCAGGCCGCCCGGGAACCCGCGCTGCCGGCGGCGTTCGCCAAGGCCGCCTCGGCCAGCGACGTCCCCCGCGACCTGCTGGTCGCGCTCGCCTACGCCGAGACCCACCTCGACGACCACCAGGGCAAGCCCAGCGCCAGCGGCGGCTACGGCCTGATGCACCTGGTCAGCAACCCCACGGCGCACGCGCTGGAGAAGGCCGCCGAGCTCACCAGCCTGCCGGTCGAGAAGCTGCGCTCCGACAACGAGTCCAACATCCTCGGCGGCGCCGCCGTCCTCCGCTCCTACGCCGACGAGCTCGGCCTGGACGACGCCGCCCGCAAGGACGCCGGCCGCTGGTACCAGGCCGTCGCCAAGTACGGCAACGCCTCCTCGCCGGAGACCGCCCGCCTGTACGCCGACGCGGTCTACGAGCAGCTCGGCCTGGGCATCAAGGCCAGGGGCGTGACCGTCAAGCCCCAGGAGGTCACCGCCGACCGCGGCGAGTACGCCAACGCCCGCGACCTGAACGCCCGCTCCGACGTAGGCGTGCTCAGCACCGACTACGGCCCGGCCGCCTGGGTCGCGGCCAGCTCCAGCAACTACACCGCCTCCAGCCGGCCGTCGAGCTACGCCATCGACCGCGTGGTCATCCACGTGACGCAGGGCTCGTACGCCGGGACGATCTCCTGGTTCCAGAACTCCGCCGCGCAGGTCTCGGCGCACTACGTCGTCAAGTCCTCCAACGGCGCCATCACCCAGATGGTGCGCGAGAAGGACGTCGCCTGGCACGCCGGCAACTGGACGTACAACACCAGGTCGATCGGCATCGAGCACGAGGGCTACGTCAGCGAGGCCTCGTGGTTCACCGACGCCATGTACCGCGCGTCGGCGGCCCTGACCAAGGCCATCTGCGACAAGTACGGCATCCCGAAGGACCGCGCCCACATCATCGGGCACAACGAGGTCCCCGGCGCCGACCACACCGACCCGGGGTCGTACTGGAACTGGACCACGTACATGAACTACGTGACCGGCGGCGGCACGCCCTCGTGGTCCACCACGGTGGACAACGCCACCTCCGGCAAGTTCACCGCCAGCGCCAACTGGGGCACCTCCGCCTACTCCGCCCAGCGTTACGGCGCCGACTACCGCTTCGCCGACCCGGTCGCCTCCAGCGACCCGGCCTGGTACCAGGCCGCGATCCCCAGCGCGGGCACGTACAAGGTGGAGGTCTGGTATCCGTCCGATCCCGGTTACAACAGCTCGGCGCCGTACATCGTGGCGGCCTCGGGCGGTAACCAGACCGTCTACGTCGACCAGCGTTCCGGCGGCGGAGGCTGGCGCAGCATCGGCACCTTCTCGCTGAACGCCGGCACCTACAACGTCGTCGGCATCAGCCGGTGGACCGCCGGCACGGGCCTCGTCATCGCCGACGCGGTCCGGATCAGCAAGGTCTGACCCCCGAACCCGCGAAGCCGGCTCACACCCTCTCCCCCGGGGGGTGTGAGCCATTTCACTTTGCCAATCATGTAATCGATTTCATAAGCTGCCGTGTAATCGATTACACGGAGGAACGATGGCAAGGATCAAGGATGTCGCCGCGCAGGCCGGTGTCTCCGTCGCCACGGTCTCCCGCGTGCTCAACGACAACCCCTCGGTCAACGAGGAGACCCGGCGCCGAGTTTACGACGCGATGAACGCGCTCAACTACGTGCCCAACGCCGTCGCCCGCTCCCTGCGCACGACCGCGACCAGGACGATCGGCCTGATCATCGGCGACGTCCTGAACCCGTTCTTCACCGAGCTGGCCAGAAGCGTCGAGGACGAGGCCAGGCGCGAGGGCTTCACGGTCGTCATGGGCAACGCCGACGAGCGCGCCGACCAGCAGGACCACTACGTGCGCACGCTGCTGGAGCAGCGCGTGGACGGGCTGCTGATCTGCCCGACCGCCGAGGTCACGCCGCTGGTGCAGCAGCTCGCCGAGGCCGGCCGGCCGGTGGTCTTCCTCGACCGCACGATCTCCGGGCTCGACGTGCCCTCCGTGCGCTCCGACGGCGCCGCCGCCATCGCCGAGCTGGTCCGCCACCTGCGCGAGCAGGGCCACCGCCGGATCGCCCTGGCCTCCGGCCCGGCCACCCTGTCCACCGGACGCGAGCGCACGGACGCCTTCGCCACCGCGATGGCCGCCGAGGGCCTGGAGGTGCGCCCCGAGTACGTGCGCCCCGGCGACTTCCGCGAGGGCAGCGGCCGGCGCATCACCGCCGAGCTGCTCGACCTGGCCGAGCCGCCCGAGGCCATCTTCTTCGGTGACAACCTGATGACGCTGGGCGGGCTGGAGGAGATCCAGGCCAGGGGCCTGCGCATCCCCGCCGACGTCGCCGTCGCCTCCTTCGACGACGTGACCTGGTTCAAGCACACCGCCCCGCCGATCACCGCCATCGCCCAGCCGACCGCCGAGATGGGGCGCCTGGCCGTCCGGCTCGTGATCGGCCGGATCCAGAGCGGGCAGGCGGCCGACTCGCACGTCCTGCCTGCTCACCTGGTGATTCGCCGATCTTGTGAGCGGAAAGGGATCATGGAGTGAGCGCGGAGATACTCAAGGCCGAGGGCCTGCGCAAGGTCTTCCCCGGTGTCGTGGCACTCGACGGCGTCGATCTCAGCCTGCGCGCCGGCGAGGTGCACGTCCTGCTCGGCGAGAACGGCGCGGGCAAGAGCACGCTGATCAAGATCCTGTCGGGCGCGTACCGGCCGGACGGCGGACGCGTCACCGTCGACGGGCAGCCGGTGGACATCCGGTCGGCGGGCGACGCCCAGCGGCTCGGCATCGCCACCATCTACCAGGAGTTCAACCTGGTCCCCCAGCTCACCGTCGCGGAGAACCTGGCGCTCGGCCGCCCGCCGCGCCGCTTCGGGCTGGTGGACAAGAAGCGCATGGACCGGCAGGCCAAGGCGCTGCTCGACCGCGTCGGCGTGGACGTCGACCCGGCGACCCCGATCTCCCGGCTCGGTATCGCCCGGATGCAGATGGTGGAGATCGCCAAGGCGCTCGCGCTCGACGCCCGCGTGCTCATCATGGACGAGCCCACCGCCGTGCTCACCTCGGGCGAGGTCGCCAAGCTGTTCACGATCGTCCGCCAGCTCCGCGACGAGGGCGTGTCGATCGTGTTCATCACCCACCACCTGGAGGAGATCGCCGAGATCGGCGACCGGGTGACCGTGCTGCGCGACGGCAGGTCGGTCACCGAGATCCCGGCCGACACCCCGCAGGACGAGCTGGTCAGGCTCATGGTGGGCCGCCCGATCGACCAGCAGTTCCCGCGCCAGGCCGCCGAACGCGGCGAGGCCCTGCTCAAGGTCTCCGGCCTCGGCCGCAGGGGCGTCTTCGACGACGTGTCGTTCGAGGTGCGCGCCGGTGAGGTGGTCGGGGTCGCCGGGCTGGTGGGCGCCGGCCGCACCGAGGTCGCGCGGGCCGTCTTCGGCGCCGACCGCTACGACGCCGGCGAGGTGGTCGTGCGCGGCAGGCGCCTGGCCCCCGGCGACGTGCACGCCGCCATGGAGGCCGGGCTCGGGCTGGTCCCCGAGGACCGCAAGGGCCAGGGCCTGGTGCTCGGCGCGGACGTGGCCGAGAACCTGGGCCTGGTCACCATGCGCGCCGCCACCCGCGCCGGCTTCGTCGACCGCGCCGGCCAGCGCAAGGCCGCCGGGAAGGTGGCCGAGCAGCTCGGCATCCGGATGACCGGCCTGGACCAGGAGGTCCGCACGCTGTCCGGCGGCAACCAGCAGAAGGTCGTCATCGGCAAGTGGCTGGTCGCCGACGCGGGCGTGCTCATCCTCGACGAGCCGACCCGCGGCATCGACGTCGGGGCCAAGGTCGAGATCTACCAGCTCATCAACGCGCTCACCGCCTCCGGGCACGCCGTGCTCATGATCTCCAGCGATCTGCCGGAGGTGCTCGGCATGAGCGACCGCATTCTGGTCATGGCCCGCGGCAGGCTCGTCGGCGAGCTGCCCGCGACCGGGACCACGCAAGACGACGTCATGGCCCTCGCGGTCACGGATGTGGAGGGTCCCCGTGCCAAGTAGCACCGTTCCGAACAAGCTCACCGGCCGCCGGTCGCCCGCCGCGGCCTGGTTCGCCGAGAACGGCGCGCTCGCCGCGCTCGTCGTGCTGGTCGTGGCGCTGTCGTTGTTGTCGTCCGACTTCCTCAGCGTGACGAACCTGCTCAACGTCGGCGTCCAGGCGGCCGTCACCGCGATCCTGGCCTTCGGCGCCACGTTCGTGATCGTCACCGGCGGCATCGACCTGTCCGTCGGCTCGGTCGCCGCGCTGTCGGCGATCGTGCTGGCCTGGACGGCCACCAGCGCCGGGCTGCCGTGGCCGGTCGCCGTGGTGGTCTCGCTGGCCGTCGGCGTCGTGTGCGGCCTGGTCAACGCGGCCCTGATCGCGTACGGGAAGCTGCCGCCGTTCATCGCCACGCTGGCCATGCTCGGCATCGCCCGCGGCCTGGCCCTGGTCATCTCGCAGGGCAGCCCGATCGCGATGCCCGACTCGGTCTCGCACCTGGGCGACACCCTCGGCGACTACCTGCCGATCCCGGTGCTGGTGATGCTGGTCATGGGCGTGATCGCGGCCGTCGTGCTCAACCGCACCTACCCCGGCCGGGCCATGTACGCCATCGGCGGCAACGAGGAGGCCGCCCGGCTGTCCGGCATCAAGGTCAACCGGCAGAAGCTCATCACGTACGCGCTGTCCGGCGTCTTCGCGGCGGTGGCCGGGATCGTCCTGGCCAGCCGCCTGGCCTCGGCCCAGCCGCAGGCCGCGGCGGGCTACGAACTGGACGCGATCGCGGCCGTCGTCATCGGCGGCGCGAGCCTGTCCGGCGGCAAGGGCAGGGCGCTCGGCACCTTCGTCGGCGCGCTCATCCTCGCCGTGCTGCGCAACGGGTTGAACCTGCTGTCCGTCTCGGCGTTCTGGCAGCAGGTCGTGATCGGCGTGGTGATCGCGCTCGCGGTCCTCGTCGACACCCTGCGGCGCAGGGGAACGAACTAGGAAAAGGAAGTAAAGATCATGCGGATTCCCGCGATTGTCATGGCCGGCGCCGCGCTCACGCTCGGCCTGGCCGCCTGCGGCTCCTCCGGCGACGGCGGCTCCGGAGGCACGTCCTCGGGGGGCGGGGACATCAAGATCGGCATGTCGGTGTCGACTCTGAACAACCCCTACTTCGTGCAGCTGCGCAGCGGCGCGGAGGCGGAGGCCAAGAAGGAGGGCGTCACGCTGACCGTCACCGACGCCCAGAACGACGCCTCCCAGCAGGTGAACCAGGTCCAGAACTTCACCAGCCAGAACATGAAGGCGATCATCGTCAACCCCGTCGACTCCGACGCGGCGGCCCCGGCGGTCAAGGCGGCGGACCGGGTCAAGATCCCGGTGATCGCGGCCGACCGCGGCGTCAACGGCGCCGAGGTGGCCCAGACGGTGGCCTCCGACAACGTGGCCGGCGGCAAGCTGGCCGCCCAGGAGCTGGCCAAGCAGCTCGGCGAGAAGGGCAGCGTGGTCGTGCTGCAGGGCACGGCGGGCACGTCCGCCTCGCGCGACCGGGGCCAGGGCTTCGCCGACGGCATCGCCGCGTACCCGAACATCAAGGTCGTGGCCAAGCAGCCGGCCGACTTCGACCGCACCAAGGGCCTGGACGTCATGACCAACATGCTCCAGTCGAACCCCGGCATCACCGGCGTCTTCGCCGAGAACGACGAGATGGCGCTCGGCGCGATCAAGGCCCTGGGCGCCAAGGCGGGCCAGCAGGTCAAGGTCGTCGGCTTCGACGGCACCCCCGACGGCCTGAAGGCCGTGCAGGCGGGCACGCTGGCCGCCAGCGTCGCCCAGCAGCCGTCGCTGCTCGGCCAGCAGGCGGTGCAGGCCGCGGTCAAGGCCGCCAAGGGCGAGACCATCGAGAAGACGGTGGCCGTGCCCGTCAAGGTGGCGACCAAGGAGAACGTCGCGGACTTCCAGTGAAGCGCGCGGGGATACTGAACGCCGAGCTGGCGGGGGCCATGGCCCGGCTCGGCCACACCGACCAGGTGCTGGTCTGTGACAGCGGGATGCCCGTGCCGCCCGGCGTCCGGGTCGTCGACCTGGCGTTCCTGCCGGGCATCCCGGCCTTCGCCGACGTGCTCGACGGGCTGCTGGCCGAGCTCGTCGTCGAGGGGGCCACGGCGGCCGAGGAGGTGCGCGCGGGCAACCCGGGCTGCGCCGAGCTGCTCTCGGCCCGGCTGCCGGGGCTGGCGTACGTGCCGCACGAGGAGCTGAAGCTGCTGTCGGCGGGGGTGCGGCTGGCCGTCCGTACCGGGGAGGCCACGCCGTACTCGAACGTGATCCTGCGGTGCGGGGTGGCGTTCTAGGGACGCCTGCCCCGGGGCGCTGGGAAGCGGGCGGAGGAAGATCTACTCTGGCGTCGAGGGAGGCGCCATGACCCACGAGGCAGCAGAGCCGGACCCCGCCCGACTCCGTCGCGTCGCCATGGCGAGCGCGGTCGGCACCACGATCGAGTGGTACGACTACTTCATCTACTCCACGGCCGCCGCGCTGGTCTTCGGCTCCCAGTTCTTCTCACCGCTCTCGCCCGCCTCGGGCACGCTGGCCGCGTTCGCCACGCTCGGCGTCGGGTTCCTGGCCCGGCCCGTGGGCGGCCTGGTGTGGGGCCACTTCGGCGACCGGCTCGGGCGCAAGGCGATGCTGATCGCGTCCCTGCTGCTGATGGGCGCGGCCACGGTCGGCGTCGGGCTGCTGCCCACCTACGACCAGATCGGGGTGCTGGCCCCGATCCTGCTCCTGGCCCTGCGGTTGCTCCAGGGGCTCAGCGCCGGCGGTGAGTGGGGCGGCGCGGCTCTGCTCGCCGTCGAGCACGCCCCGCCCGACCGGCGGGGCCGCTACGGGCTGTACTCCCAGGTGGGCGTGCCCGCCGGGCTGATCCTGGCGCAACTGGTGTACGTCGCGGTGACGGCCAGGCTGTCGGAGGCGCAGTTCACGAGCTGGGGCTGGCGGCTGCCGTTCCTGTTCAGCATCGTGCTGGTCGGGGTCGGGCTGTTCATCAGGCTGCGGGTGGCCGAGACGCCGGTGTTCCGGGCGCTGGCCGCCGAGCAGGCCCGCAGCAGGCGGCCCGTCCTCGACGTCTTCCGCGAGCGGCCGCGGGCGCTGCTGATCGCCTCGGCCAGCTTCATCGCCAACACCGCCATCGGCTACGTGTTCCTCGCCTACCTCCTGTCCTACGGCACCCAGGTGCTGAAGGTCGGCAGGAACGTCATGCTGGTCGTGGTGATCATCGGCAGCCTGACCTGGCTGGCCGGGATCGTGGCCTCGGCGATCTGGTCCGACCGGATCGGCCGCAAGCCGGTCTACCTGGCCGGCTCGGTGCTCCTCGTGGTCTGGGCCGTGCCGTTCTTCCTGCTGGTGGACACCAAGGCCGCCGCGCTGATGGTGGTCGCCGTGGTGGTGCTCAACGTGGGGCTCGCCGCGACGTACGGGCCCCAGTCGGCGTTGTTCGCCGAGATGTTCGAGGCCCGCTACCGCTACAGCGGCGTCTCCTTCTCGTACGCGGTCGGCGCGCTGCTCGGCGGCGGGTTCGCCCCGCTGGTCGCGACGGCGCTGCATGAGGCGACCGGCACGTCGTTGTCGGTGTCGGCGTACATGGCCGGGGTCGGGCTGATCAGCCTGGTGGCGGTGCTGGCCATGAAGGAGACCCGTACGCCGCAGGCGGCCGGCTGAGTCAGGCCGTGGCGCCGCCGTCGATCACGTGGTCCTGGCCGACGACGAAGCTGGACTCCGGCGAGGACAGCCACAGCGCGGCCGCGGCGATCTCCTCCGGGGTGGCGACGCGGCCGATCGGCAGGGCGTCGCGCATGCGCTCGTCGCGCTCGGCGCGCGTCTCGCCGGGGCGCATGGACATGGGCGAGTCGATCGGGCCGGGGCTGACGGCGTTGACGCGGACGCCGTCGGCGATGTGGTCGCGGGCGGCGGTGCGGGTCAGGTGGCTCACCGCGGCCTTCGAGGCGGCGTAGGCGGCGGCCCCGGGCAGGCGCCAGTGGGCGCCCAGGTTGCTGGCCACGTTGACGATCGTCCCGCCGCCGTGTTCGCGCATGTACGCGATCTCGTGCTTCATCGACAGGAACACGCCCTTGAGGTTCACCGCGAGCACGGTGTCCCAGGTGTCCTCGTCGTAGTCGGCCACCGGGGCCAGCAGGCCGAAGACGCCCGCGGCGTTGAGCGCCATGTCGAGCCCCCCGTAGCGGGTGACGGCGGCCTCCACCATGGCGGCGACGGAGGCCGAGTCGGTCACGTCCACGGTGAAGCCGGCGGCCCGCCCGCCCTCGGCCTCGATCTCCTTGACCACCTCGCCGAGCCGTCCGGTGTCCCGCCCGGCGGCCAGCACGGACGCGCCCTTCCTGGCGTACGCCAGCGCGGCGGCCCGTCCCACGACCCCGGTGGCCCCGGTGACCACCACGACTTTTCCTTCAAACACCAAGAACTCCTAGAACGATCGGTCTTAAATTTGGACGGCCACCATGGCCTGCTCGACCGCGTCGCGCAGGCGGCGCGGGTCAGGATCGGCACGCCCGAGCACGCGCAGCCCCTGCAGCAGCACGAGCAGGAACCTGGCCAGCGCGTAAGGGTCCTTCGACTCCGGGATCTCCCCCTGGGCGCGGGCGCGGACCAGCGCGGCGGCCAGCGCCGTCTCCAGCTCGGCCCAGCTCGCCGTCACCCGGCGCGACAGCTCGGCGTCCCGCGAGGCGAACTCCACGGCCGTGTTGACGACCATGCAGCCGCGCCGCAGCTCGTCGGCGAGGATCTCGGCCACGTACGCGTCGAGGAAGGCGCGTACGGCCGGCACCGCCGGCCCCGGCTGGGCCAGCGGCTCGACCACGTTGCGCCGGGCCAGGTAGCGCTCCAGCGCCTTGACGTAGAGCTCCCGCTTGCCGCCGAAGGTGCCGTAGATGCTGGCCCGCGCCAGCCCCAGCCGCTCCACCAGGTCGGCCATCGAGGTCGCCTCGTAACCGCGCTCCCAGAACAGGTCGAGCGCCCGGTCGAGCGCGACCTCGGGATCGAACTCCTTGCTCCGTGCCACGCGGTGAAGCTACCACATTCAAGAACGAGCGGTCTAATTTGTTCGGCGCCTACGCACCCGGCTCACGGAACTCCGGGGCCTGGCCGTCGTCCGGCCGGTCCAGGTTCGGGTTGAGGGATTCGAGCGGCGTGTCGTCCGCGACGGCCCGCTCGGCGGCGGCGCTCTCCTCCACCGGCCGCTGCCGCGGGATGCTCAGCAGGCCGAGGCTGTCCTGCTCGCCCCGCCGCCTGATGACGTCGTTGATCGCCTCGGCCATCTCCTCCCTGGAGTAGCTGCCCTCGGGCAGCTCGTTGAGATGGGCCAGCATGTCGGCGGGGATGCGCACGTGCGCGGAGACCCGCGCGTACACCTCGCGGACCGCCACCCGGTCCCGCCCCTGGAACGCCTCGTCCAGGGCCTCCTGGAGCTCGTCCAGCACAGCGTGATCAGCCATTTCCTTACCCCTTCAGTAGGTCTTCGGCCTGCTCGGTCACGTCGTCCACCGAGACGTCCGCGACCCACGTCCCGTCGTGCTCGCAGCGTTCGGCCTCCACGTCCACGCCGCTCGCGCCGCAGGACGGGCACCGGGTGGTCCAGGAGACCAGCGGCCGGTGCGCGGTCCTGGTGAGCGGCCCCGCGTTGATGAGGTTGCCGCACCAGTAGACGGCGACCGTGGGGGTGCCGACGGCCGCGGCCAGGTGGCGCGGGCCGGTGTCGTTGGAGATCAACAGGTCGCAGCGCTCGTACAGGGCGGCCAGGCCGCCGAGGGTCAGCGTGCCGACGACGGGGATCACCGGGTACCCGCGCCCCCGCATGGCCGCGATCGTCGCCTCCACCAGGTCCTTCTCGGCCGAGTTCCCGGTCACCGCGACGGGCCGGCCGAGCCGGTCGGCCACCTCGGCGAAGCGTTCGGGGGGCCAGCGCCGCCGCGGGTCCGTCGCCCCCGGATGCAGCGCGATCAGCCGGGACGGCGGCTCGCCGAACGACTCGGCCAGTTCCGCCCGGTCGCGGCCGGTGACGGGTACCTGAGCTTCGAGCCGCTCGGCGAGCCCGCCGACCAGCTCGGCCACCTGGAGGAAGCGCAGCGTCTCGTGCTGGAAGTACGTGTAGGGCACCCACCGGTCCAGTTCCTCGGCGTCCGGGGAGCGCAGCCCGGCGGTCACCCGCGCCCCGAGCGACCGCAGGAACGGGTTGGTGAAGCGCCCGCCGCCGTGGATCTGCACCGCCAGGTCGAACGACCGCTCCCGCAGCTCGGCACGGGTCTCGTCGGGCACCGGGTAACCGTGCTCCGGCGTCGAGACCCCCGAGATCGGCGGCAGCGCCACCACGTCGTCCACCGGGCCCGGCCGCCCGGACAGGAACTCGGCGTGCCACGGCGTGCCGAGCAGGGTGAGCCTGGCCTCGGGGTAGGCCCGCTTGATCGCGTCGATGGCCGGCAGTGCGACCAGGTAGTCGCCGATGGCGTTGGCCCGCAGGACGGCGACGCTTCGCACGTCCCCCACCAGGCCGGGCCGGGCCGTCATCGGGTCTCCGGCATGTAGTCGTAGCATTCCGCGCTCCTGTCCACAACGGTGGTCGGCAGCCCGCAGCTCAGCTCTCCCATGGCCGGCTGGTCCTTGGCCGGGCTACCCGGCAGGGATGGCCCATAACTTCGGTTATGGGACGAACCTATTTGAACCGATATGCGTTTGAGCTGGGCTTTCGCAGGTATTCGCCCTCTATGGGCACCCTGAGGGAAGAGACGGTCAGCGCGGTCGTCGTCGGCGACGTCATGCTCGACTCGTGGCTGCACGGCTCGGCCAAGCGGCTGGCCCAGGAGGCGCCGGTGCCCGTGCTGAACCTGGAGGCGGTCGAGGACGCGCCGGGCGGGGCCGCCAACACGGCGGCCAACCTGGTGGCGCTCGGCGCCCGCGTCCGGCTCGTCGGCGTCGTGGGCGACGACCCCTGCGGCGACCAGCTCGTCCAGGCGTTGCGGCTGCTCGGGGTGGAGACGGACCTGCTGCCGGTGCCGGGACGGCGTACCGCGCACAAGCGGCGCCTGGTGGCCGGCGGCCAGCTCGTCGCCCGCTACGACGAGGAGGACCGTGACGTCGTCCCGCCCGAGACCGAACGGGACCTGCTGGCCCGCCTCTCGGACGCCGTGACGGGCGCGGACGTCGTCGTGGCCTGCGACTACGGCGGCGGCGTGTTCACCCCGGCCGTGCGGCGGTCGCTGGCCGGGCTGCCGCTGCTCGTGGTGGACGCGCACGCGATCGCGCCCTGGGGCGAGTGCGGCCCGGCGGCGGTGCTGCCCAACTACGCCGAGGTGGTGCACCTGCTCGGCGAGGCAGCCGACACGACCGTTGCAACCGACGCCGTCGACCGGCCGGCGTACCTGATGGCGCGTTCGGAGCGCATCCTGGCCGCCACCCGGGCCCGGATCGCGGTGACCACCCTGGACGGCGAGGGCACGCTGCTGCACAGGGCCGGCCGCCCGCCGTACCGGACCTACGCCCAGCCCGCGCCGCCGCACATGGCGACCGGCGCGGGCGACACCTACACCGCGGCCTTCTCGCTCTGGCTGGCCGCCGGCGCGACGCCGGAGGAGGCCGCAGAGGCGGGCCAAGCCGCCGCCGGAGTGGTCGTCCGCCGCCCCGGCACGGCCGTCTGCACCCGCTACGAGCTGCTGCGCGCCCTGCGCCGCCAGGAGGGCACCGTGCAGGCCCCCGAGCGCCTGGCCCAGCTCCTGGACGAGCACCGGCGCAGGGGCGAGCGGATCGTGTTCACCAACGGCTGCTTCGACGTGCTGCACCGGGGGCACGTCAGCTACCTGGAACAGGCCGGGCAGCTCGGGGACGTGCTCGTGGTCGCGGTCAACAGCGACCTCAGCGTGACCCGGCTGAAGGGCCCGGGCCGCCCGGTCAACCCCTGCGAGGACCGCATGTCGGTGCTGGCCGCCCTGAACGACGTGGACTACGTGACCGAGTTCGACGAGGACACCCCGGAGCGGCTGATCAGGCTGATCAGGCCGGAGATCTACGTCAAGGGCGGCGACTACACCCCGGAGATGCTGGCCGAGGCGCCGCTGGTGCGCTCGCTCGGCGGCGAGGTGCGGGTGCTCGACTACCTGCCCGACCGCTCGACGACCGCCGTCATCGGCCGCATGCGCTCGGCGCCCGGCGAACCGGACACGGTCAGGCCCTTTCCGCCAGCACGTCCATGACCAGCGAACGCACCATCCGCAGGGCCTCCTCGACCGCCCCGCGCACCGGCTCGCTCAGCTCCACCAGCACGTCGTCGGTGACCAGCCGGGCCGGCTCGCAGCACAGCACGAGCACCCGCTCGGGCACCCGGCCGAGCTCCCGCGCCATGCGCAGCACCTTGACCGGGTCGAGGCCGTGGTTCTCGGCCCCGGCGCCGCCCGGGCAGGGCAGGTCGTGCAGGTCGGGTTCGAGCAGGGTGAGCGTGCCCGGCTGCTCGCCGCGCGGCGCGGCGTCCACGAGGATCGCGGCCTCGTAGTCGCGCTGGAGCGCGTAGGCCAGGTCGAGGCCGCGGCTGCCGAAGTCGATCACGTCGGCGGGCAGGTCGTCGTCGGCAAGGCGGCGCACGACCTCGACGCCGAAGCCGTCGTCGCCGAGGAAGACGTTCCCGATCCCGGCCACCAGGACGCGCGGACGGCAACCGCCTCCGACGGGTTCGAGCTCCTCCGCCGAGTAGAAGAACCGGTGGCACGGCAGCCTGGACTCGCCCAGGTCGCGCAGCGGGTCGCCGGCGAGGGTGACGCCGACGTGGAAGCCGCCGTCGTCGTCCCGCTCGACGCTCTCGACCACCGCCAGGCGGCCGTTGAGCGCGAGGTCGAGGATGTCGGCGCGGCTCTTGGGGCGCAGGCGCACCCGGCTGCCCGGGGCCAGCCGCACGCCGTCGACGATCGCCTCGGCCGGGCCGAGCCGTTCGGGGTGGGACCGAGTATCCATGTCACGTCTCCCGCATGGTGCCGTGCAGGCGCATGAGCTCTTCCGGGGTGAGCGCGGCGCAGTGGTCGAGGAGCTGGTCGATCTCCGTGGCGTCGAACGTGCCGCCCTCCGGCGCGACCTTGGGATGGTCGTAGAGGATGACCGGCGCGGACAACATCGTGTGCCGGTCGCCCTCCTCGCCCACCAGCACCGGCCAGGTACCGATGTTGTGGCAGCCCGCGGCGAGCGTCCGCAGCGCGTCGGGCGGCTCCATCAGCGAGACGAACCGGCCGCCCGGCGAGCTCACCACCGTGTGCGCGGAGATCAAGGTGTGCTTCATGGCCTCCGCCCGCGAGTCGCCCTGCCACGGGCTGGTGTTCGCCACCCGGACGGTGATCCGGAACAGGCCCTCGCGCAGCCGTTCGGCGAACACCTCGGCCCGGCCGCTCAGCGCCTCCCAGCCGCGCAGCAGCACGCCCTCGCCGTCGAGCCATTCGGCCCGCTGGCCCGGCGGCACGTGGATCTCCATGCCGGCCGGGCAGCCCAGCAGGTCGGCCAGGCGCAGCCCGGTCTCGGCCACCTCGCGCTCCTTGGCCTCCTCCCTGGGCCGGTGGCGGACGCCGCCGACGGTCAGCTCGGGCACGCGGACCAGCTCGCCCTCGCGCTGCACGGCCACCTCGCAGGTGACCAGGTGCAGGAAGCGCACGTGCACGTCCACGACGTCGTCGCCGCCGGCCTCCAGCAGGCACTGGGTCTGGGTCAGCCACGGGTTGCCCTCGTGCGCCCGGCCGTAGGACTCGGGGTGCACGCCGCCGAACGTCCAGCGCCGCCGGTCGGCGGCGGAGCGGCGGCTGGGCCACAGCAGGTGGTCGCCGTAGAGGACGGCCCTGGCGACGCGCCTCACATGGTCCATCTGCCGGCCCCCACGCCGGGCTCGGACCGGACGATCTCGACCTGCTCGACCTCCGGCGCCGCGTCGCGCACGGCCCGGCGCACCGCGTCCGCCGAGCCGCCCCCGCCCTCGCCGTCGTCGCCGAGGCGCAGGCGTACGAGGTCGCCCTCGACGGCGACCACCTCGGCGCCAGTGCCGCGCAGCGCGTCCTCGACCCGGGTCCGCACGTCGATCGGGTGGAGGTCGTGCAGCAGCAGGAGGTGCGCGACCACGTCGTCGGCGGCCAGCCGGGCGGCCAGTTCGTCGTCGGCCGCGGCCATGATCCGTGTGAGGCCCTCGCCGTAGAGGTCGAGCAGGGCCTGGGCCAGCTCGACGGCGGGCGGTTCGGCCCGTTCGAGCAGGCTCTCGATCCTGCCGATGCGTGCGTTCAGCGACATGAACCCTCCCGGACGGTCATGCCGTCAGGAAACCTGTCGTATTTAGCGGCATTCATCGGCCTTAAGCCCCCCAAGTGGCCATTGCAGAGGTTTAGCGATGGCGTCGTTCGGTATCCGATCAGTACCTCTACGTAGCGGGCATACCGCGTCGACGAAGGCGGCAAACCATGACCCAGACCCTGCCCACGCGCCCCGAGCTGTCCGAAGAGGCTCAGCCGGAGAAGAAGGAGGAGCGCGGCCACCCGATCCTGCGCGCCATGGCCCGCGGCGCCGTCGGCTCGATGGCCATGTCGGGCCTGCGTCAGCTCACCGTCTCGCTCGGGATGGTGGACCGCACGCCGCCGGAGTCGGTCCTGCGGAAGACCGCGCCGCAGCTCTTCCGCGACGTCCCGGCGGAACGCCGCCCGGCCCTGGTGGAGGCGGTCCACTGGCTGTACGGCGCGGCCGGCGGCGCCGGGTTCGGCCTCCTGCCCCGCGCGGTGCGCGAACGGCGCTGGAGCGGCCCGCTCTACGGCGTGCTCGCCTGGGCCGCGTTCGAGGCCGGCATCGCCCCGGCGCTCGGCCTGCCGCGCAGCCGGCACACCACCCCGGAACGCCTGGCGCTGCTGGCCGACCACCTCCTGTACGGCGCCGTCGTGGGCTCCTCGGCCCGGTCCCGCCCGCGCCGCTAGCCGGACCAGCCGCCTAGACCAGCCGCACCGGCCCGGCGTCGATCGGCACCCGGAACAGCGCGTACGGGTACCGCCGCCGGTCCAGCCCGCCCTGGAACCTGGCCTGGCGGTGCAACTGGTTGGCGGTCACGTACAGGTGGCCGTCGGCCACGGACAACGTGTCGGGCCAGAGCAGACGGGCGTCGTGGACCAGCGTGTCGATCGTGCCGTCGGGCATCCGGCACAGCACCGCGTTGTGCTCCCAGTCGGTCAGGTAGATGCGTCCGGCGTCGTCGGCCTCCAGGCCGTCGGCCGAGCCGCCCTTGTCGCCCTCGTCCCTGACGGTGGCGGCCACTTCGGCGTCGTCCAGCGTGCGGTCCACCAGGGCGTCCGTGGACACGCTGTACCAGCGGCGGGAGAGCAGGGGGCAGTACCAGAGCCGCTCGCCGCCGGCCGGGAGCGCGATGCCGTCCGAGCCCATCAGGACCGGCGACGGCGGCCCGTCCTGCGGCCGTTCCAGGAACGGCCGGCCCTCCACGACCGGCAGGAAGTCCGGCGGGCGCCCCGCCTTGGTGCTCGGGTCGTCGTGCAGCCGGCGCCACGCCTGCCCGCTGGCCAGGTCCACCACGATGATCCCGTTGGGCCCCCTGTCGGCGGAGTCGGTGAGGTAGGCGACCCCTTTGCGCAGGTCGAACCGCACGTCGTTGAGGTAGGAGGTCTCCAGGGCGACACCGCGGTCGAACAGGATGACCTTGACCACGGTGTCGGTCTCCAGGTCCACGCAGACGAGCTTCGGACCGCCCTTCTTGGTGGGCCGGAACATCGGGCTGCCGGTGTCGAGGATCCACAGCCGGTCCATGGGATCGACGACCACGCTCTGCACCGAGACCAGCCACTTCGACGGCTCGTCGGCCTCGGTGTTCCACTCCTGGTCGGGGTACGGGACGGGCTTGCCGTCCCGCAGCTCGACCACGGTCGCCGGAACGTCGTCACCCCATTTGGGGAAGTTCACGAATATCCGGCCGGCCCGCGAGACCGTGACGCCGGTCGGCATCGGTCCCGACTCGAAGGCGTGCACGAGTTCCAGCTTCCCGATGGGCTCATCGACCGGCTGAACGCCGTCGTGGCCGCTCCCCTTCGCCATGTTCCCCCCCGTTCCCCCCGTTCCCCCCGTTCGAGGACCCGCCGGGCAACTGCCCAGCTCAGGCGGGGAGAAACAGCACCTTCTCCAGCCAGGGACGCAGGATCGGCAGCACGTTCGCCGCCTGCATGGCCCCGGTGTGGTCGAGGCCGTCGAGCACCTCGACGTCCCAGCCCAGCGCCTCCATGGCGGCCCGGTTCCGCGCCACCGGGCCCCCGATGCTGACGTGGGTGCCGCCCCACCGCTCGTCGTAGACGATCTCGTCGGCCGAGCCGGCGAAGCACAGGCGGGGGCAGGACAGGCGCACCTGGCCGTCGTCGAACCCGCGCAGCGCCCGGTACAGGGTGGCGAACTGGCGGGCCTGCCCCTCGCCGAGGGTCACCTCGGTCGACGACCAGTCTCCCGGCTCGCCCGTCCCGGTGGACGGGGGCGTGGCGGTCTTCGGCGCGACGGCCATGTCGTAGGTGGCCTCGGTGACCCGCAGCATCTCGGCGTACGGGCCGCCGAGCGCCGGATACCCGCCCATGGCCAACGCCGAGAGCCGGTCGGTGCGCAGGGCGAGCTGGAGCCCGCTCAGCGCCAGCCACGAGTAGCCGTAGTAGGCGAACCGGTCGGCCCCCACCGCGTCGGCCACCGACAGGAAGTCGGCCGCCACGTTGTCGGGCGTGAGCGTGTCCGGCTTCGGGTTCGCCAGCACGTGGCCCTCGTAGTCGAAGGCCACGACGCGGAAGCCGTCGGAGAGGCCGTCGATGAGCGAGCGGCCGAGCGCGGGGTCGGCCCCCCACTTCCGCATCTCCTCGGCCTGCGGGCCCTCGATCGGGGTGGGGTTGACGGCCAGGAGCAGGACCGGGCCCGAGCCGTGGACCTCCACCTCGATGGTGCTTCCGTCGTGCAGCGTCGCTGCGGTCATGGCGGTCCTCCCTGAATTCGATACGCCGTAAACTGTTGTACTCGGCGAGGATAGCTTATGGCGTAAAGAGTCGCAAAGGGCTGGGCATCGGCACGCACCGCATGTCCGCGCCGTCCGCCTCCAGCCAGCGCAGCAGCAGGTTGGCCTTGGCCGGCACGGACGAGCCGGTGAGCAGCTCGCGCAGCTCCTCCGGCCGGCCGTGGTCCTCGGCGCAGCCGTCGAACACCCACCTCGCCTCGGCCCACAACTCGGCCCGCAGCTCCGGGTGCCGATCGGCCACGGCTCCGGCGATCTCGCAGAGGTTGTTGACGACCAGGCAGTACAGCAGCCGTTCCCAGCCGTAGGCGGCGCTCACGACGGGCGTGCGGGCGCCGGGCAGGCTGTGGCGGTCCGCGGTCAGCTTGACCCCCTCGTGGTCGCGGAAGATCGCCTGGCCGGGCAGGCCGCGCCCGTCCACGCCGATGACGACGTTCTGCAGGTGGCATTCGAGCACCACGCCGTGGCGGAAGTAGGCGTGCAGGACCGGCGGCACCACGTGGTCGAGGTAACGCCGCCACCACACGAGCGCGTCGCCGGCGTCGAGGCCGTCCAGCGGGTTGCCCGGGAAGCCCTCGCTGACCCCCGCGGTCAGCAGCGCCGTCAGTCCCGGTCGCAGGTGCCCGCCCAGCCCGTCGCGGACGATCACCGCCAGTGCCTCGCCGCCGTCCAGCCCCAGCTCCACACTGCGGTAACCGCGGTCGCTGAGGACGGCGGGCCGCGGCCGGTGCTCCGGCAGGTCGTCGAACGCCCCGCGCAGCAGGTCGTCGATCAGGCCCAGCCAGCGCAGGTCGTGCAGCCACAGGCGGCGGATGTCGTTGGTGATCCGCACGTCCAGGCTGAACTTGCAGAACAGGTCCGCCTCCGGCAGGTACACCGTGCGGATCGAGGCGGTCGGCACCGCCCGCGCGGGCGTGAGGCCGAGGTGGCGCAGCTCCTTCAGGCCGCCCAGCAGCTCCACCTGCCAGGGATGGGCGGGCAACAGCGCCAGGCCGTCGGGGGCGTCCGGGCCGAGCCGGTCGAGCGCGCTCGCGTCGCCCTGCTCGACCAGCGCCTCGACGGGCACCCCGAGCAGCGGCAGCGCGAAGCTCGCGTGCACCTCGGGCGAGTAGGCCAGCCACGAGTCCGGCCCCGATCCGCCGCGCGCCTTGGGCGCCGGGTGGTAGCGGTGACCGGCGACCAGCGCCTGCTCCGAGCGCAGATACGGGTCGGCGGGTGGGGTGGCGGTGCGCCGGGCCGACAGCAGCGTGGCCATGACGTCCCTGCTGTCCATGATCTCGTCGGCCAGGGTCGGGTTGGCGTGGCCGGTGCCCGTCCGCAGCTCGTCCTCGGTCAGGGCGACCAGGCCGGCCAGCGACAGCGGGCGCGGGCCGTCCGGGGTGCCCAGGGCGGGGGCGGCGGGGTAGCGTCCGGGGCGGACGTGCAGCACGTGCCCGGTCGCGGGCAGCACCCACGAACCGCCGGTCGTGGGCTCGGCCACCTCGCGGAGCAGGCAGTTGAGGAGCGCCGTCACCGCGAGGGTCTCGGCTTCGTCCGCCGCCTGGCGGTCATGCGCCTCGGGTGCCGGCCCGGCCGGTGGGAGGAGGCCGTCGATATATGCCATGGCGACCTGTCCTACCCTTTTGTACCGATCAGTGTCCACAGGGTTGTCACCTGGGCATGTTCCTGGATACGGGGGGGTTCATGCGGCATTCGACGGGGCGGTTCGCGACGGAGCTGGCCGCCGTGCGCCCGGAGCTCTCGCCCGGCTACGCCGCCGCCCTGCCCGGCGCGCGGGCCGCCGTCATGGGCCGGCTGTGGCGGGGCCTGCTCTGCGAGCCGCTGCCCGGCCTCGCCGAGCCGGTCGCCGCGGGGGGCGGCCTGCGCGTACGGCTCTCCGACGGGCGCGACCTGACCGGGCCGGCCCGGCTGCCGTACGACCTGGCCGACGTGCCGGTGCTGCTGCTGGACGGCGTCCCGTACACGGATCCGGCCGAGCTACTGGCCGCCCTCGGCCTGCCGGGCGCGGACGGGCTGGTCGGCGACCTGGACAACAGCGTCGCCTCCCTGGCGCTGTCCCGCGCGGGTGCGGCCTTCCCCGTCCGCGGGCCGGGTCCCGAACGGTACGAACAGAGCGTCGTCGACGGCCATCCCTACCATCCGGGCTGCCGCAACCGGCCGGGGGTGTCGGTGGCCGAGCAACTGGCGTACATGCCGGAGCACCGGCCCGTCGTCGCGCTCGACCTGGTGGCGGTCCCCGCCGCCGAATGCCTGGTCACCGGGCCGTGGCCGGGCTCGCTCATGGACGGCGACCGGCTGCTGCTGCCCGTCCACCCCTGGCAGACCCGGCACGTGCTGGCCGGGCTGGGGGTGCGCCCGTACGCGACGGGGGCGCTGCCGTGCCATCCGCTGATGTCCGTACGGACCCTGGCCCCCCTCGACCGCGGCCCGCACCTGAAGACGGCGTTCACCACCCGCATGACCTCCGGCGTCAGGGACATCTCGCCCGCCTCGGTACGCGACTGCGTCCCCCTGTCGGACCTGCTCACCGCCCTGTCGGCACGGCTCGGCGGACGCCCGCGCATCGCCCGCTACCTGTCGGGGGCCTCGGGGACGGTGAACGGCGAGCACACCGCCGACCTGTCCGTCATGCTGCGCGATCCGACGCCCCGCGTGCCCGGCCACACCGTGCTGCCCGTGGCCGCCCTCACCTCCGGCGCCCACTGGGACGCGCCACGCGGCGAGGAGGCCGGCGAGTGGCTGGCCGCCTTCGCCGGCGTGGCGACGGCGGCGGCGCTCGGCCTGCTGGCACTCGGGGTCGCGCTGGAGGCCCACGGCCAGAACCTGCTAGCCGTGCTCGACCGGCGGGGCTTCCCGGTCGAGCTGGTCTACCGCGACCTGGCCGACGTCAGGATCAGCCCGGCCCGGCTGGCCCGCAACGGGTTCGGGACGCCGCCGGTCGCCGCCCGGCTGCTCAGCGACGACCCCGGTGTCCTGCACGCCAAGCTTTTCGGCTCGCTCGTAGGCACCACGTTCGGCAGCCTCGTCGCCTCACTGGGAGAGGGTGACCGTGGCGCCGAGTCACGTCTGTGGGCCGTCGTGGCGGGGGCCGCGCGGCGGGCCTTCGACGCGCTCCCCGACACCGCCGACGTGCGCGCCGACCGCCGGGCCCTGTTCGGCGAGCGGATCCCGGTGAAGGCCCACCTGCTCGCCCAGCTCGCGGGCTCCCCGCCCGGCGACAGCTGGACGTCGCTGCCCAACCCCCTCACCCAAGGAGCCTCCTGGATCCCCGCTCACGCACGGTGAGCGCCTGGCTCTTTTCCCGCAGGAGGAGGAATATGGGGCATGCAGCCGGACCCTGCGGCGCGTCGATCTCCCATCACGCAGAGTTCAGGGAAGGAGCGAATCCGATGATGCAGCTCTCAGTACGGCTCGTGCCCGTGGGCGACACCACCCTGGTGGTCGCCCTGGCGGGCGAGCTCGACTCGACGACCAGCCCCATCCTGGCCGCCTTCCTCGACCCGCTGCCGCGCTCGCGGGTGAAACACGTGATCGTGGCGGCGGGAGACCTCTGGTTCTGCGACCTCAACGGCCTCGAACAACTCGCGATCACCCACCGGGCCATGCAGGAGAAGGGCGGCCACCTGGCCGTGGCCGAGGCCCAGCCCGCGTTGTGCCGCCTCGTCGCGCTCATGACCGAGCACGGCGGCACCGCGATCCCCCTGTTCAGCACGATGCCCGACGCCCTGGCCGGGACCGGCGTCGAGATCTACGAGCAGACCGGGCCGCCCCGGCCGGTCAGCCGGCACCTGGCGTGCTTCCGCCGGGCCCGCGACCCCCGCGCCGAGCAGCACCACGGCAGCCGCCGGCTCCGCCCGCAGCGGGACGCGACGCCCATCACGCCCGACCGGCAGGAGAACCTGCCGCCGCCCGGCCGCTGGTCCACGACCGTCCAGCGGCTCCGGTCGGCCAACGCGGAGCTGGAGAGCGCGAACGAGGAGCTGAGGTCGGCCAACGCCGACCTGCGCCATGCCAACGACGCGCTCATCGCCCGCGCCGCCGAGCTGCGCCGTGCCAACGACGCGCTGGTCGCCCGCACGGCCGAGCTGGAGGAGGTCGGCCGGTTCACCGCCTCGCTGGTCCACGGGCTGGGCGATGCCGTGATGGTGCTCGACGCCGACATGCGGGTGCTCATCTGGGGGGCGGGGGCCGAGGAACTGTGGGGGGTGCGGGCCAGGGAGGCGGTGGGCCGTCCGCTGGCCTCGCTGGGCACGGGGCTGCCGGTGGAGATGATCGTCCCGCTCGTACGCGACACGCTGGCGGGGGCCAGGAGGGTCGCGTTCGACGCGGTCAACGACCATGGGCGGCCGACGCCGCTCACCGTCGAACTGTCCCATCTGCGCACCGACGACTCCGGGCACGGCCTGATCATCGCCATGAAGGTGCCGCGTCCCGGTGACTCACATGATCGCTAGCTGTCCGCCGTCGATCACCAGCTCGGTTCCGTGGATGAAGGCGGCGTCGTCGGAGGCGAGGAAGGCGTACGCGGCGGCGACCTCCTCGGCGAGCCCGGCGCGCCCCAGCGGGATGTGCTCACGCTCGTAGGAGGAGACGAAGTCGTCGGCGAGCGCCGACGAGATCGAGGCGTTCAGCGGGGTCCGGATGTAGCCGGGGCACAGGGCGTTGACCCGGATGCCGTGGCCGCCGAGCTCGACGGCCATGGTCTTGGTCAGCAGCAGCACGCCGCCCTTGGAGGCGTTGTAGTGGGCGTAGTCGGCCTCGCCGCCGAGGCCGTTGGTCGAGGACATGTTGAGTATCACGCCGCCCGTCCCCTGTTCCACCAGGTGGCGGGCCACGGCCTGGGCCATCAGGAACATGCCGCGCAGGTTCACCGAGATGATCCGGTCCCAATGATCGGGGGTGATCTCCAGGAACGGCTCGCGCCAGGCGGTGCCGGCGTTGTTGACGAGCACGTCCACGCCGCCCAGCGTCTCGATCGCGCCGGTCACCAGCCGTGCGACGTCGTCCTCCGAGCTGACGTCGCCGGTCAGGCCGCTCACCTCGCCGAGCGGCGCGAGCTCGGCGACGGTGCGCCCGACCTCGTCTCCGTCGAGCCCGGTGAGCACCACCCGCGAGCCCTCCTCCAGGAACCTGCGGGCGGCGGCGGCCCCGATGCCGCTGCTGCCCCCGCTGATCAGCACCCGCTTGCCGGCCAGACCCCGCATGACCTCGTCCTTCCTCAACGCACCGCGCCGCGTGCCGCGCAGACCTGTGGTGACCTGCGCAGGATGTCGTCGATCTCGGGGTACATGCGTGGTTCGCCCCTCTCGCAGGTCATCAGAAAATAGCATGCGTTCCGTCTTGCGCACTAGCATTCCGATACACGGAACTGATTGACTGAGTGGCGATGACAGCGCCTATTGGCGTGCCGTCAATGGATCGGAACGGCATTCCGTATCAAGGAAAGTGGGAGCGTCCATGAGGCACGGCACCTTACGAGTCGGAGAAGGCGGCGTTGCGGCCGCGGCACGAACAGGGACCTCGCCGGGCGCCCCGGCGGGGCCGGTCGGGGCGGGGGGTGGGCGATGAGGGCGCTGGTGTTCACCGGGCCGTCCGCGGTCGAGGTGCAGGACGTGCCCGAGCCCGCCGTCGGGCCGGACGAGGTGCTGGTCCACGTGGCCGCCTCCGGCATCTCCGGCAGCGAGCTGCACGGCGTCAGGACGCCCGGGTTCCGGGTGCCGCCCCTGGTCATGGGGCACGAGTTCGCCGGGCTCACCTCCGACGGACGGTCCGTGGTGGTCAACCCCATCCTGTCGTGCGGCTCGTGCGACGTGTGCCGGCTCGGCCGGCGCAACGTGTGCCGGCGGCCGGGATCGTGGAGCCGGCGGCCGGGATCGTGGAGCAGGCGGCCAACGCCGTCCACGCCTGGTCGCCGGCCGGGGCGCCGGCCGGGGCGCGGGTGGGCGTGTTCGGGGCGGGCGCGATCGGCCTGTCCTGCCTGCTGGTGGCCCTGGCGGGCGAGGCCGCGTACGTGGAGGTAGCCGGCTGCGCCCCGGCGGCACGGCGGTCTGGCTGGGCCTGGCCGACGCGACGGCCGGCTTCGACGCGGCCCGCCCTGGTACGCGGCGAGCAGCGGGTGCCCGGCTCGTTCGCCTACACGGACGAGGACTTCGCCACGGCCGTGCGGACCGTCGGCGAGTGGGACGTGAGCTGGGTGCGCACGTGCCCGCTCGCCGACGGCGCGGAGCTGTTCACGGCCCTGATGAACGGCCGCGACACCCCCGTCAAGGCCCTCCTCAGCCCGTGACGGGCAGGGGGCGGCCCCGCCGCCCCCTTACTTGCACGGCTTGTACGGCGTGTCCTTCAGCGAGTAGTCCACGGCCTTCTTGATCGCGTTGATGCCGAGCTTGGCCGCCTTGGGACAGAAGGACGCCGGCGCCGTCTCGTACTCGACCTGGAACACCGGCTTGCCCGCCTTGACGAAGACGCTCAGGTCGCCGCACTCGTCGTACTGGAAGCACTCCTCGTTGACGGCGTAGTCAAAGCTGGTCACCAGCTCGGCCGCCTGGCTGAGGTCGTTCTTGAGCGCCGCGGACAGGCCCTTGCGGTGGGCCATGTCGGCCAGCGCCCGGTTGTAGAGGAGCTGGGTGGCGGGGCTGACGGTCCAGCCGGTGACCGACTTGCCCTCCTCGTGGGCGTTGACGACGTCGAACTCGACCCCGTCGAAGCCGGCCTGGGCGCACTTGTCGACCCGGGCCTCCATCATCTTCAGCAGGAAGTCCCGCTGGCCCTGGTCGTTGTTGATGTTGGCCCAGCGCTCGTTGGGGAACTCCGCGCTGAACGGCTTGCCGAGCAGGGAGTTGCCGTGGCTCTTGTGCCAGGCGACGAACTGCTGGTAGTCGGGCCGGTAGTCCTCGATCGAGCCGGCGTCGACGTAGCAGACGGCCTTCGCGCCGCGGGCGTGGATGGCCTTGACCGCCGCCGTGTTGAGCGTGGTGTTGTTCCCCACCACGTCGCCGTCGGCGTAGAGGTCGATGTCGAACACCGCCGGCTTCACGCAGGCGCCGCCCGACTGGGGGACCACGCAGATGTCGACGTTGACGCCGCCGGTGGCGGCGTACTTGGCGTTGCCCTGGAGCTGGTACTGCCAGCGGCTCTGCAGCGGCGGCTTCCACGGCCCCGCCTCCGCCGTGGCCGGCGCGGCGAGCGCCGCCAGCGGCGCGCAGCTCAGCGCCGCGACCGCGGCCAGCCGAGCTAAGAGAGTCATGGTTCGCACGTTCGCCCTCATTCCGTCTAGTGGAACTCTAGTCTGCATCGTGGATGCGTGACTATACTCGCCGCACGCAGCGGGCCGCCACGCCCGCCGTGCTCTGTGGAGGGAACCCCATGGCACGACTCATTCACCACATCCGCGAGACCGCCCGATGAGGCCCCGTACGACGACGGTCGTCGTCGCCCTGGCCCTGGCTGCGGTGAGCTGCGGCGGCGGAGGACAGGAACGGGCGAGCGGCCCGGTCGAGATCACCATCTGGCACGGCCAGGAGGACACCTCGGCGAAGTCGATCGAAAAGCTGGTCGCCCGGTTCAACCAGAGTCACCCCGACATCAAGGTCAGCACCGAGTCCGGCGGCGCGACCGCAGACGGCATGCTACCCAAGATCACCGCCGCGCTCGCCTCCGACGCCTACCCCGACATCGCCTACCTGTACGGCTCCTGGGCCCCCAACGTGGCCAGGAACCCCAAGACCGCCGACCTCACCTCCTACGTCAAGGACCCGGCCGTCGGCTGGACCGACTTCTGGGCCAACGAGCGCGAGGCGGTCACCGTCCAGGGCAAGGTCATCGGCTTCCCCGCCGTCGTGGACAACATGGTGGTCCTCTACAACAAGAAGCTGCTGGCCAGGGCGGGCGTCAAGGCCCCCGGCCCCGACTGGACCTGGGACGAGTTCCGCGACATCGCCAGGAAGACCACCGACGCGCAGAAGGGCGTCTTCGGCACCACCTGGGCGATCAGCGGCGGCGAGGAGGCCGTCTGGGGGCTCTGGCCGCTCCTGTGGCAGGCGGGCGGCGACATCCTCACCCCCGACCACAAGAAGTCCGCGTTCAACTCGGCGGCCGGGCAGCAGGCGCTCGGGCTGGTCCGAAGCATGGCCGTGGACGACAAGTCGGTCTACCTCGACTCCAGCCCGGCCGAGAAGGGCCAGAAGCTGTTCGAGTCGGGACGGCTCGCCATGTTCCTCTCCGGCCCCTGGGTGCTGCCCGACCTCCAGGCCGCGAAGGTGGACTACGGCGTCGCGCGGCTGCCCGGCACCAACGGCAACCACGAGACCGTCTCCGGCCCGGACAACTGGGTGGTGTTCGAGCACGACGAACGCCGCGTCAAGGCGGCGACCACGTTCCTGAGCTGGCTGACGGCCGCCGAGCAGGAGCTGGTGTGGATGAGCGACACGGGCTCGCTGCCCATCAGGGAGTCGATCACCAAGCTGCCCGGCTACCAGGACTATCTGACGAAATATCCGGGCATCGAGGTGGTCTCCGAGAACCTGGCCAACGCCAAGCGGGTCAGGCCGCCCACCACCAAGTACCCCCGCGTGTCGTCCTTCGTGGCCGAGGCCATCGCGCAGGCGCTGCTGGGCCGGACCGACGCCAAGACCGCCCTGGACGAGGCCGCGGCCAAGTCCGACGCGGTGCTGGCGGTGCCGGGCTCATGAGCAGCGCCGCCGTCAGCGCGCCCGCCGCCCGGCACGCCAAGCGCCCGCGCAGGCTCGGCGACCACGTCGCGGGCTGGTCGTTCGCGGGCCCGGCGACGCTGATCATCCTCGGGTTCGCGCTGGTGCCGATGGCGTGGGCGCTGGCGCTGTCGTTCACCGACTCCGACCTGATGAAGACGCCCGAGAACGTCGGCCTGGACAACTACCGGGCGCTGTTCCAGGACCCGGTCTTCTTCCAGGCGGTGCGCAACACCGGGCTGCTGCTGGTGCTCTACATCCCGGCCTCGCTGGTCTTCGGCCTGGTGGTGGCGGTGCTGCTGAACAGGAAGGTGCGCGGGATCGGGTTCTACCGGACCGCCTTCCTCGTCCCGTACGTGGCCTCGGCCACGTCGGCCGGCCTGTTGATGGGCTACATCTTCGACCGCGACTTCGGCCTGATGAACGGCGTGCTCGTGCAGCTCGGCCTGCCGATGCAGGGCTTCCTGAGCAGCCCGTCCCAGGCCATGTACGTGCTGACGCTCATCTTCTTCTGGACCAGGTTCGGCTTCGCCGTGGTCATCTACCTGGCGGCCATCCAGGAGATCGACAAGGCGGTGCTGGAGGCGGCCTCCATCGACGGCGCGGGGCGGTGGGCCACGTTCCGGCACATCATCGTCCCGTCCGTACGGCCGATCACGCTCTTCCTCGCGGTGTGGGGCGTGATCGACGCCCTGCAGTTCTTCGACCTGGTCATGACCACGACCCAGGGCGGCCCGGCCAGCGCCACCGTGACCATCGTCTACTACGTCTGGCAGCTCGCCTTCCGCTACTCGGCCGCCGGGTACGGCGCGGCCGTGGCCTACACCTTGTTCGCCGGGACGCTGCTGCTGATCGTCGTGGGCCTGGTGGTCGCGCGTCGGAGAGGAGCCGTGCGATGAGGCGACGCCTGCCGAGCAGGTGGCACCTGGTGCTCGCGCCGATGTCGATGGTGACGCTGCTGCCGTTCGTGTGGCTGGTGCTCAGCTCGGTCATGACGCAGGCCGAGCTGAACAGGTTCCCGTCGCCGATCCTGCCGGAGGGCATCGACCTCGGCGGCTACCGCACGGTCATGGAGCGCTCCGACTTCCCCCGCTGGTTCCTCAACAGCGTGCTGGTGTCGGGCGTGATCGTGGTCGCCCAGGTCGTGCTCTGCAGCATGGCCGGGTACGCCTTCGCCCGGATCCGGTTCATCGGCTCCCGGCTGACGCTGGTCCTGATCATCGCGACCGCGCTGATCCCGTTCCAGCTCACCGTGATCCCGACGTTCCTGATGTTCAGCCAGGCCGGGCTGGTGGACACGCTGGGCGCGCTGATCATCCCGCAGCTCAGCTCGTCGGTCGGGATCTACCTGATGACCTCGTTCTTCCAGTCCTTCCCGAAGGAGCTGGAGGAGGCGGCGCGGATCGACGGGTGCTCGCGGGTCGCGCTGTTCTTCCGGGTGGTGCTGCCGGTCGCCAAGCCGGCGCTGGCGGCGCTCGCCGTGATCACGTTCATCACGGCCTGGAACGATCTCTTCTGGCCGCTGGTGGTGATCAACTCCGAGGCGAACTACACCGTGCAGGCGGGGCTGACCACGTTCCAGGGCCAGCACCGGGCCGACTGGCCCGCGATCATGGCGGGCACGGTGCTGACCACGCTTCCGGTGCTGGCGGTGTTCCTGTTCGGCCAGCGCCGCTTCGTGCAGGCGCTGACCGGCGCGGTCAAGGGGTGAGGCCCCGGTAGGGGTTCGCGGGCAGGCCGGTGTGGGAGGTGCGGCAGCGCCACAGCTCCCCTCCGGCGCTGCCGTCCCAGGCGGTGGTCACGTAGAGCACGTCGAGGTCGGGGCCGCCGAAGGCGCAGCTCGTGACGTTCGCCGCGGGGACCTCCAGGGTCAGGTCGGCCCGCCCGTCCGGCCGTAGCCGCACGACCGCGCCGCCGCCCCACAGCGCTACCCACACGTGGCCGGCGGCGTCGACCGTCAGGCCGTCGGGGCCGGGGAGGGCGGCGAACTTCCGGCGGCCGTCGAGCCGGCCGGTCGCCGGGTCGTAGTCGAAGACGTCGACCCGGTCGGTCGCGGTGTCCACGTAGTACATCAGGCGCTCGTCGGGGCTCCAGCCGAGGCCGTTCGAGATCGTGACCCCGTCCAGGACCTTGTCGCACGTACGGTCCGCGCCCAGGCGGTAGAGGGAGCCCGCGCCGGGGGTGTCGTCCTCGGCCTTGGTGCCGGCGAAGAAGCGGCCCGCGCGGTCGCAGGCGCCGTCGTTCATCCGGTTGCCCTCGGGCTCGGACGGCCGGGCGACCAGCTCGGTGCGGCCGTCCGCGTGCCGGGCGAAGCCGTCCCTGAGGGCGAGCATGAGGCCGCCGGCCGCGTCGGGCACGGCGACGCCGACCGGCTGCCCCAGCTCGATCGTCTCCTGCTCGTCGCCGGACGGGTCCAGCCTGTGCACGTGGCCCGCGGGGATGTCGACCCACAGCAGCGTGCCGGTGGCGGCGTCCCATCGGGGGCCCTCGCCGAGGGTGGCGGCGGGCACGGGGACCTTATCCAGCTTCATGCTCTCTGCTCTCCTGATCCGTGATACGGAACGCAGTTCCGCTACCCCTCCGACCGTAATCGGCCGAGGTCCCTTTGGGGAGGGGTGGGCGTCGTACCGAACACGCCGCCGCGGCCCCGGCGTTCGGGGGTGGGTCAGGCCTCGGCGGAGATGGCGCGGCGGAGGCCGTGGCCGACCTCTTCGAGGCGGGCGACCGACATGCGGTCCTTGATCGCGGTCACGCTCACCGCCGCCACCGGCGCCGTCTTGCCCATGAAGACCGGCGCCGCCACGCACCGCACCCCCGGCTCGTTCTCCTCCAGGTCGAGCGCGTACCCGCGCTGCCTGACCTGGTCGAGGTGGGTGGCCAGCTTGGCGGGGTTCGTGATCGTGTTCCTGGTCCTGGTGGACAGCGGCCCGTAACGCTCGGCCCACGCCTTGACCGCCTCGTCCGTCGGGTACGTCCAGGCCAGCAGCGCCTTGCCCACCCCGGTGCAGTGGGCCGCGTTGCGCCCGCCGACCACCGAGGTCATGGTGATCGACCGCACCGCCTCGACCTTGTCCAGGTAGACGACCTCGCCACCGTCGAGCATCGCCATGTGCACGGTCTCGGAGAACTCCTCGCTCAGCCGCAGCAGCAGCGGCCGTACGAGCGTGCGCAGATCCATGCTTTCGTAGAACCGGAAGGCCGTGGCCAGCAGCTCGGTGCCGAGGAAGTACGGCCCGCTCGGCTCCGGCTGGGCCGCGAAGCCCCGGTGCTTCAGCGCCCCGAGCAGGCGGTGGAGCGAGCTCTTCGGCAACCCCAGCCTGGTGGCCAGCTCGTCGAGCGTCACCCCCCTGCTGTGCTTCCCGATCTCCTGCAGGATCAGCAGGGCACGATCGACGCTCCCCACAGGGGACTGGGTCTCAGCCACTGAAACTCTCCCTCGCCTATTCCGCTGATCGGAATGCTAGCGCGTATTACGGAACCTCGCCGCACACGCGGTCAACACAGTGGGTCTCTCAGCGTAGTCAGCACAACCCTGTGTCAGCACTTCCGTGAACAGGGAAACGTACGCGGCGCAGGGGCGCAACACGTACCAGGCGGCGGGGGACCGGCGGCTAGGCCCGGCGGGGGACGAGCTCGGCGACCGGGACACGACGGAAGGCGATGCTCTCGTACGGCCCGAAGTCGCCGGTCTCGAACAGCAGCCCCACCGTGTCGTCGTCCACCCTGACCAGGTCGGAGTAGGCGGCGGGCAGGCCGGAGACGGTGTGCACCGGATGCCAGGTGAGCCCGGCGTCGTCGCTCGCCCGTACCGTCATCAGGGCCCGCGCGTCGGGCGCGGCCGGGCCGGAGAACAGCAGCACGCCGGGCGGCTCGCACCACAGCAGGCTGCCCTCGACCACCGGCCCCGCCAGCCCGGCCTGCGGGCGGAAGGGCAGGTCGAGCCGCTGCCCGCCGTCGGAGGAGTAGGCGTCGGCCCGGGTGCCGGGCGCGGCGGAGTCCGTCCTGGTGTTGAGGTAGAGGCGGCCGTCGGGCAGCTCGGCCGCGGTGGTCTCGTTGACGTTGACGTAGCCGTCGGGGTTGTCGTCCACGTACCCGATCCGCCAGGTAAGGCCGCCGTCGTCGCTGAGCAGCGCGTGGCCGCCGTTGTACTTGCCCTCGGTGCCGACGTCCGAGCCGGACGGGGGCAGGGAGTGGTTGCCCGGCACCACGACGCGCCCGCTCCTGAGCCGGATGGCGTGCCCTGGGCCGGTGGCGTACCAGCGCCACTCCGGCCGCCCGACCTGGGCGGTGATCTCGCGCGGCGCCGGCCAGGTGACGCCGTCGTCCGCGCTGACCTGGACGAACACCCGCCGCCCCGCGGCCGCCGGCACCTGGCCGCGCCTGATCTTCTCCTCCGTCGCCGACGGCCCCTGCCGGACCGTGACGAGGAGGATCCGGCCGTCGTCCAGCACCACGGGCGCGGGGTTGCCGACCGTGCCGCGGTTCGGTTCCGTGGCGACCACCTGGAGCGGCCCCCACGTCAGGCCGCCGTCGGAGGACCGCCTGAGCACCAGGTCGATGTGGCCAGAGTCGCCGGCCGACCCCCGCCGCCCCTCGGCGAAGGCCAGGACCGTCCCCTCCCCCGTCACCACGGCGGCCGGGATGCGGAAGGTGTGGTAACCCTCGGACGCCGCCCGGTACACCACGGACGTGGGGTATGCAGTCATGCGGGCACGCTAGGCCCCGCAGGTGAACGTCTCCCGACCTCCGGCGGACGTCCCGATGCCAGCCCGGCGGCCAGGCAGGCCGTCGGGAGAGCGGGTACGACGTACCGCACGTCGTACCCGTTCAGGAAGGAAGGCGCCACGACCAGCACGGCGGCGGCCACGCCGGGCAGCAGCGCGTCCGGCCGCCGCCGTACGGCCGCCACCGCGAGCGTGCCCCCGAGCAGCGCCAGGAGCACCGGGTACGGCAGGTAGCCGAAGCGCTGGTAAGCCCGCAGCCAGCCCGCGTAGGGCTCGACGATCCGGGTGTCCGCCGGCCCGCCCTCGTACGCCTCGGCGATCGGCCGTACGGACGCGCGCAGCGGGCGCTCCTCGTAGGGGAACCAGTACGGATTGGTCTTCCTGCCCGACACCTTCCTGGCCGTGGTGCGCTCCCAGCGCAGCAGCCACCGCAGGTCGCGCCCGACGGCGGCCAGGTAGTCGCCGGGCTGGGCGAGGACGGCCTCGCGGGCGAAGCGGGCGGCCAGCGCGTTCCGGTCGCCGGGGACGGCGGCCAGGGTGGACCCCCACATCCAGTGCGCGGGAGAGGGCCGCCCGGCCACCGGCGTCCTCGGGCAGAGGGGGGCCAGCTCGGGCTCCGGCCTGATGACCGAGCAGTCGGCGAAGGTCGTCGTGCGGGCCCACAGGAACAGGCCGTCGGCCTTGGTCAGGCCGAAGGTGCCGCTGGTGGCCCGCATCCAGGAGGCGTACCCGAGCAGCGGCGCCGCGCCCGCCAGGACCAGGCAGAGCAGCGCGCGCGGCCCGGGACGGCGCAGCAGCAGGCAGGCGGCGGCCACCACGAGGACGGCCACCCCGATCGTGCGGGTGATGGCGGCCAGGCCGAGCAGCACGCCGCCGGCGGCCGCCGTGACCGGGGTGAGCCGGCACGACAGCGCCAGGATCCCGGCCGTGACCAGCACGGTGAACAGCGCGTCCGCCATGATCATGTGTTCCAGCAGGATCAGGAACTCGTCGTACAGCAGCGGCGCGACGGCGGCCGTCGCGCCCCAGCCGGGCAGGCCGCGCCGCCGCAGCAGGGCGTAGACGGCCACGGCGAGCGCCGGCCCGAGCGCGTGCTGCACGGCGGCCACCAGCGCCAGGCTCTTCGCGGGCCCGAGCGCGGCCAGGAAGAGCGAGTACCCGAGCGGCCGGAACGTCCCGGGCACGGGGTCGCCCGCGGCCTCCAGATAGGAGAACGAGTCCGCCCAGAACCACAGCGCGGGCCGGTACCCCGCCATCGCGAGCAGCCGCAGCGCGACGGCGGGCACCAGCGCGACCAGCAGCGCCCGATGCCGCCTCCAGACGTTTCCGGGCAGCACGAACACAGGAGACGGCACCGGCACAGGGAGGCTCCTTCGCGAGAGTGCCGAACGGGCTCCCCGGACGGCGCGGGCATCTACCCGGTCTTGCCGTTGCGCCGCGAAAAGGTTCACGCCCATGGCCGTCGCGGGCATCACGGGCAGGGCATGAAAGAGTGCGAATCGAGGACGAGCATGGGGAGGCAGCGTGGCTGAGGAGTTCGACGTCATTGTGATCGGGGCCGGTCCGGCGGGCGAGAACGTCGCCGCGCGGGCGGTGCGCGGCGGGCTGAGCGCCGCGATCGTCGAGGAGCGGCTGGCCGGCGGCGAGTGCTCCTACTGGGCGTGCATCCCCAGCAAGGCGCTGCTGCGCCCGGTCGACCTGGCCGGCGAGGTGTCACGGGTGCCCGGCCTCTCGCTCGGGCCGATCGACGTGGACGCGGTGCTCGCCCGGCGCGACGAGGCGGTCTCGCGCTACGACGACTCCGGGCAGGTGAGCTGGATCGAGGGCGTGCCCGCGGAGTTCGTCCGCGGCAGGGGGCGGCTCGACGGCGAGCGGCGGGTGGTCGTCACGACCCCTGACGGCGCCGAGCGGGTGCTCACGGCCAGGCAGGCCGTCGTGCTCGCCACCGGCAGCACGGCCGCGGTCCCGCCGGTGCCGGGCCTGGCCGAGGCGAAGCCGTGGACCAGCCACGAGGTCACCGCCGCGACGAAGGTGCCCGAACGCCTGGTGGTGATCGGCGGCGGCGTGGTCGCCTGCGAGATGGCGCAGGCCATGCACGGGCTCGGCGCGCGGCAGACGACCGTGCTGGTACGCGGCGGCAAGCTGCTCGGCAGGATCGAGCCGTTCGCGGGCGAGCTGGTCGCGCGGTCGTTCGCCGAGGCGGGCATCGACGTGCGCATGCACACCGACGTGGTCAGGGTCGAGCGGCCCGAACCGGGCGGCAAGGTGACCGTGCACCTGTCGGAGGGCCCGCCGCTGGAGGCCGACGAACTGCTGGTGGCCACCGGCCGCGATGTCGCCACGCGCGGGATCGGGCTGGACACGGTCGGCCTGCCCGACGACGCGCCCGTCGAGGTCGACGACAGCATGCGGGCCACCGGCGTCCCGGGCGGCTGGCTCTACGCCGTCGGCGACGTCAACGGCCGCGCGCTCCTCACCCACATCGGCAAGTACCAGGCCAGGATCTGCGGTGACGTGATCGCGGCGCGGGCGCACGGCGACGACCTGCCCGCCATGCGCGACCTGGCCGGCGGCTTCGGCGTGCCGCAGGTCGTCTTCACCGATCCGCAGGTCTGCGCGGTCGGCCGTACGGAGGCCGATGCCAGGAAGGCCGGTTTCCGGGTACGCGCGGTCGAGTACGACCTCGGCTCGGTGTCGGGCGCGTACCTGCTGGGCGACGGCTACCGGGGCCGTGCCAAGGCCGTCGTGGACGAGGACAGGAAGGTGCTGCTCGGCGTCACCTTCGCCGGTCCCGGCGTCGGCGAGCTGCTGCACGCCGCCACGATCGCGGTCACCGGCGAGGTGCCGCTCGACCGGCTCTGGCACGCCGTGCCGTCGTTCCCGACCGTGAGCGAGATCTGGCTGCGCCTGCTGGAGACCTACGGGTTGTAGGCGGCGCCCGGCGTCCCCCCGGGCCACGACCGGGGGGCGGGCGGCGTGGCGTCCACCATCAGCTCCGCCACGGTCTCCTCGACGCTGCCGCTCAGCTCGACGTGGGAGAGCAGGTCCGTCAGCCGCAGCACCGACAGCAGGTGCTCCGACGGCCGGACCACGACGATCCGGCCGCCCGGCTCCGCCTCCATCCGCTGCATCGCCGTCGCCAGCACGCCGATGACGGAGGAGTCGTAGAAGACGAGCTCGGCCAGGTCGAAGACGAGGACGGGACCGGCCGACCAGTCCCACACCGTGTGGATGTGGGCGCTGAACCGGGCCCGTCCCGCATGGTCGAGCTCGCCTGTCGCGCGCATGACCGTGCAGTGGAGATGCCGGATCGTCTCGATGCTCAAACCGTTCGCGCCCACCTTCGACAACTGCCCGCAGAGCGGCGTTATCACCGGTGATCACCATTTTCCGGAAATATCAGGTGCTCACCGGCGGTCGCGGTACGGTCGCCGGCTCTAGTCCGAGGTGCACGACTCCAGCGTCGGCAGGACGCCCGGCAGCCGCTCGATCACCACGAGGAACGGCGAGACCGTGGGGCTCGGCAGGACGAGCTCGGTGACGTTCCCGTGGATGGTCTGCCCGAAGGGCCCCGCCACGCCGTCCCTGAGGCTGTAGACCCGCTCCACCGTGGGGGACGCCGTGCCGAGGAGCTTCCTGGTGGCGTGCCGCAGCCAGCGCAGCTCGCTGTTGACCCGCCGCCAGGTCGCCGGGATCATGCTGGCCGGCTCCGCCTTCGTGCCCAGCCGCAACGTGATCCGGCCACTGGCCCCGAACGTGTCGCGCAGCACCGGGTTGACCATGAACATGCCCGACCGCAGCACGCGGACCCCCTGCCGGTTGAGGTTGGCCAGGCCGCCGCCGCTGATCAGCGAGGACAGCTCGCAGCGGGAGCCGTCCAGGGTGTCGGGGTCGTAGTCGACGGCGGGCGGCTCCTCGAACACGATCTTGTTCAGCCGCAGCCCGGCCACCCCGTCGGCCTGGACCCGGCCGGTCAGGAACGTGCGCACCTCGTCGCAGACGCCGTCGCCCTCCATGACGTCCAGGGCCTCGACGCAGATCAGCCCGTCGTCGGGGATCTCCTCGGGGGTCAGGTCGAAGGCCACGCGGGCGTGCGGGTTCCGGCCGCGCAGCAGCACGCACTGCCGCAGGCGTCCCTGGGAACGGATCTGGACGCACCGGGGCAGCGTGAGGTCGGCGCCCGTCTTGCCGGTGTGCCAGCCGCTGACCGACCGCTCGTCCATGGACAGCGACATCTGCACCCGCAGCGGCCGTCCCTGCGCGGACACCTTGAAGCCGACCAGACCGGAGGTCTCGAACCTGCCCACGATCTGGCTGCCCCGTTGCAGCCGGTCGATGACCTGGAGGGCGGCGAACCGCCCGCTGGTCACGTGGACGGGCGGGATCGCGGGCAGGATCACCGGGTCGAGCTCTGTGCTGGGTCCTGTTCCGGTCATCGGGCGCTCCTCGCGGGGGTCAGTGTGGTCTTGGCCAGGTCCTGGAAGTCGAATCGGGTGAGTACGGGGTCGCGGCGCTCCCACATGCGGCGCACCGCCTCGAAGAGGGGGTCACCGTCGCGCTCCACGTGCCGCAGGGCGACCGCGAGGGCACGGGGGTAGTCGGGGCCGAGCTCCCAGCGCGGCAGGACCTGGGTCGGCACGTCGGCGCCGCAGCGGCGCAGCCACGACCACAGGCGGGCGCGCTCGCGCTGCTCGGGGCCGAGGATCGTCTCGGCCTTCCCGTGCACGGCGACGGCCTCGCCGAGCCGCTCGCGCAGCTCCTCCGGCGTGCGCACGAGGTGCGTGGCCCCGCAGGCGGCGCCCTCCGACCATCCGGCCTGGATGACGGGCACGCCGAACGCGGGCAGGTCGCTGCCGCCGAACGTGACCGCGACGTCGGTCATGCTCCACAGGATGTTCGTCGACAGCAGGCCGGAGCGCAGGCGGTCGAGGAACAGCCAGTTGGCCGACTCGTCCGCCTCGGCGTACCGCTCGGTCTCCTCGAACAGCTCGGTGTCGCGGCCCGGCATGTGGCCGAACACCGTGATCGTGGGCCGGCCGGCGTCGAGGCGGAGCCTGGAGCAGCCGTAGAGGCGCAGCTGGCGGCGTTCGGTGTCCGTGCGGACCTGGTAGCCCTCCTTGGCCCGCCAGGCCGTACGCTCGGCGCTCGGCCGGATCACCTCCCTGTTGGGCCAGACCCAGCGCTCGAAGAACTCCGCGACCCGGCCGGGCAGCTCCTCGCCGAACGAACCGGGCGTCCGGCCGGGGAACAGCGCGTACGCCTGCAACCCTCCCGTACCGTGCACGTGCACGACGGGGATGTCGGTGCGGACGCCACGATCCATCCGGCTGGTGACCAGGGCGTCGGGCGGCCCCAGATCGGCGGCGGCGCCGAACGCCTCGGCCAGCGGCCGCCACCGCGGGTCGGTGAGCACCACCAGCCGGGCCGACAGCAGCCCGCACACGGCCTTGGCGACCATGACGGTACGCACCACCACCCGGACGTCCTCGTCGAACGCCTCGGCCACCACGCAACCGGTGTCGCCCGCGGTGTCCCCCCAGTACGCCCTGGCGGTCGAGACCAGATGATCGACATGCTCTTCGTCGTCCACGACACGACGCATGAAACCCTCCACCAAGGCCAGGAAGAATCGCCCTGGCAGACGTTGCCAGACCCTCGCGCGCGCACCCGCGCGACAACACGCTTCTTTGCCCGGCGCTGGCCGAATCTCAGACGGCCTCGACCTGGTCGATGACGAAACGGCTGTTGGGCACGGCCGGAGCGCGCCACGACGGCATGCGCAGGTCCTGGGCGGGCACCCCGTACGTCATCCAGCGGGTCAGCGCGGTCACCGCCTGTTTCATCAGGTCCACGGTGATCCACTCGCCGGCGCACCGGTGCCCTTCGTAGTGGTCGCCGCCTCCCTGGGGGACGAAGTCGTACTCGCCGCCGTCCCACTCGGCGAACCGCTCCGGGCGGAACTCGCCGGGACGGTCCCACAGGCGCGAGTCGTGGTCGGTGCCGTACAGGTCGAGCAGGGTCCGCCGGCCCTGCGGGAAGTGCTCGCCGTTCCAGGTGAAGGGCCTGGCCGCCTTGGCGGCGACGAACGGGAAGAACGGGTAGAACCGTCGCACCTCCTGGACGAAGTGCTCGACGAACTGCTCGTCGCCCTCGCGGACGCGCTCGTGGTACTCCGGGTGGGCGTGCAGGGCCATGGCCGCGAACGTCACGAACCTGGCCACCGCCACCGTGGGCCGCAGCACGTTGTGCAGCTCGACGGCCGCGGTCCTGGCCGGGAGCAAGGTGCCGTCGGGGTCCCGGTAACCGGCGATCAGACCGGTCACCGTGCCGGCGAAGCGTTCCGGGTGGTCGCGCGCGCAACGGATCAGGCCGGACAGCCACAGGTCACCCTTGATCCTGGCGTACCGGCCGCGCAGGTAGCGCACGCCGATCCCGCCCGCGCCCTCGATGGCCGCCTGGAACGTGGCGGTGGCGGCGGGCACCCGCGCGGGCGGCAGCGGCGCGCCCGTCCAGTCGCAGACCGCCTGGCACAGCAGTTCGCTGACCTCGTCGTACAGGACGACCCGCGGCATGCGCCGCCACGCGCGGATGCGCTCGCGCCAGCGCCGTCCGGCCAGCTCCGTCAGCCGGTCGCGGCCCTGCCTGCCCATCAGCGACATGAACATGGCCTTGCGCGCCCGGTGGGTCTCGCCGTCGAGCGCCTGGACGCCGTCCCTGCCGAACAGCGTCAGCTGGAGCCTGCGGGGCGCGGCGCCCTGCCGGACGAACAGCTCGGGGTCGTAGAAGACCTCGGCGGCCTCGGCCCCGGTCATGCAGGTGACCGGCTGGAGGAGGAGCCGCGTCTCGAAGACGTCGGCGCCGAGCCGCCGCGCCCGGTCCCCGATGAAGCGGTACGGGTCGAGCAGGAGGGTCAGGGTGTCGTCCAGGACCGGCCTCCGGCGGGGGGCGGTGACCGGCTCACGGACCCGCGGCTGCTCGCGTGGCAACACTCGGTGAGAAGTCATGACCTGGCCCTATCCCCGCAGACCCGCAGGAAACGAATTCACCGGGAAACACGGCGAACCAAATGCCGTGCTTCGACGTCTCACCCGGGGTAGAAGCATCCACCTCGGCCGCGCGCTTCGTCTTTTTACAGAGAGCAGGTCATGGGCGGGTTTAGGATGCACCCAAAAGCCAAGTTGAGGGGGTTTTTCCGCATGGGTTCCCGAATGTCGGGCGTCGTGCGCCTGACCGGGGCTGCTATGGCCGCGGGAGTGGTGGCCGCGGCCATCGCGTTGCCGGCGGTCGGTGGCACCGGAGCGATGTTCGTCTCGGCGTCCGAGGAACTGAACATCAAGCCGGAGGACCTCAAGGAGCCGCCGCTCGCCGAGAAGACGACGGTCCTCGACGCCAAGGGCAACCAGATCGCCCAGTTCTACGAGGAGTACCGGGAGAACGTCTCGCTCGACGAGGTGGCCGACATCATGAAGACGGCCATCATCTCCATCGAGGACTACCGCTTCTACGAGCACGGCGCGATCGACATCGAGGGCACCGTGCGCGCCCTCGCCAAGAACCTCAGCAGGGGCGGCATCGCCCAGGGTGGCTCCTCCATCACCCAGCAGTACGTCAAGCAGGTGCTGCTCAACTCGGCCACCACCGAGAAGGAGAAGAACGCGGCCCTCGAAGCCAGCTACGCCCGCAAGCTCAAGGAGCTGCGCTACGCGATGGCGGTCGAGGAGAAGTACAACAAGAACGAGATCCTCGGCAAGTACCTCAACATCGCCTATTTCGGCGCGGGCGCGTACGGGGTCGAGGCGGCGGCCAAGCGCTTCTTCGGGGTGTCGGCCTCCGAGCTGACGCTGTGGCAGGCGGCCACGCTGGCCGGCGCCGTCCAGGACCCGAACAGGACCGACCCCAACCTGGGCAAGGACTCCCGCGCGCAGCTGCTCAACCGGCGCAACGTGGTCCTCGACCGGATGCTCGAACTCAAGAAGATCACGCCTGAGCAGCACGAAGAGGCCAGGGCCAAGAAGCTCGGCTACAAGGGCACCCCGCTGCCCGGCGGCTGCGGCGCGAGCCAGTACCCGTACTTCTGCATGTACGTGCGCAACGAGATCCTGAGCAACCCGGCCTTCGGCAAGACCAAGAAGGCCCGCACCCAGTTCCTCAACCGGGGCGGCCTGGAGATCAAGACCACGATCGACCCGAAGATGCAGGAGGCCGCCGAGGAGGCCATCAAGAAGCACGTCTTCGCCTCCGACAACCCGGTGGCCTCCGAAGCGCTGGTCAAGCCGGGCACGGGCGAGATCAAGGCCATGGCCGCCAGCCGCAAGTACGGCAACTCCAAGCGCAAGCACGAGATGTCGTACAACGTGGTGGCCGACGCGGTGCACGGCGGCGGCATCGGCTTCCAGGCCGGTTCGACGTTCAAGACGTTCACGCTGCTCACCGCGCTCAAGCAGGGCATGAAGATCAACGACGGCTTCAACGTCGGCAGCGGCTACACCGCCCCCAACTACTGGGCGTTCAAGAACTGCAAGAACCAGAACGTCGGCGACCCGAGCCACACCGTCACCAACGACGAGGGCGGCGGCGGCTTCAAGTCGCTGGCCACCGGCACCTGGGGCTCGGTGAACACGTTCTTCATGACGCTGGAGCAGAAGGTCGGCCTCTGCAAGGTGGTCGAGACCGCCAAGTCGCTCGGCATCAAGCGCTCCGACGGCGGCAAGCTCCAGGAGTTCGAGACCTTCACGCTCGGCATCAACGAGATGGACCCGGTGACCGTGGCCACGGCCTACGCGGCGATCGGCGCGCGCGGCAAGTACTGCCCGCCCACGGCCATCACCCAGATCACCGACCGCAACGGCAAGGTGACCGAGTACAAGCCCAAGTGCACGCAGGCGTTCGACCCCGAGGTCGCCGACGCGGCGGCGAACATCCTGTCCGGCGTCTTCACCAAGGGCACGATGCGCGGGGTCGGCGGCATCGGCCGTCCGGCGGCGGGCAAGACCGGCACCACCGACGACCAGGCCACCGCCTGGTTCGCCGGGTTCACCCCCGACCTGGCCGGCGCGGTCAGCATCGGCGACCCGCGCGGCTCGACGACCCACAAGCTGAACAGCATCACCATCGGCGGCCGCTACTACCCCTCGGTCTTCGGCGCCTCGATCCCCGGCCCGATCTGGAACGCCACCATGAAGGCCGCGCTCAAGGGCACCCCGGCGACCGACTTCACCCCGGTCGACTCCTCCCGCTTCGGCGGCTGCGGCCAGGGCTGCGCCCCCCGTAGGCAGGAGCCCGACGACAGGGGCCAGGACCTCAACGACGTCAACCCCGACGGCGACTTCGGCCCCGGCCAGGGTTACCAGAACAACAACGGCAACGGCCACGGGCGCGGCAGGGGCCGGCGCTAGGGACGTTCGCGAAGGGGGTATCCGGCACGTCGCGGATACCCCCTATCGGCCGGAAAATATGGATTGATCCGCGCTCACCGCAAAAAGTCTGGCGGTAACCAGCGCCCCTACCTGAGCAGATTCGGAATGGGTTCGCACACCGGGACGCACCCCCTGGGAAGGCCCTATTAACAGCGGCGAAACATTGGTAACGTGGGAGCGCTCCCAGGATCTTTCCGCGAGGTGCTCCATGACCGAGCAGCCCACACTGGCACAGGTGGCGGCCGCTGCAGGGGTTTCCCCCGCGACCGCATCTCGAGTCCTCACGGGCTCGGTGCGGGTCAGTACCTCGACCCGCCGGCAAGTGTACGACGCCGTCTCCCGCATGGGCTACGTCCGCCAACGCGCGCCCAGGGGAAGCGCCGCCAAGACGCTGACCGACGGCGTCACGGCGGTGATCTGCGACCATCTCCCCCGCCTGTTCTCCGAGCCCTACTACGCCAGGCTCCTGTCCGCCGCCGGAGCGGTGATCGCCGAGCACGGCACCCACCTCATGGTCACGACCGTGACGCCCACCTCCTCGACGCTCCCGGCGCTGTCGGGCGCCGTGCTCATCGTCGGCGCGCGAGAACGCCATCCGCTGGCCATCAAGCTGTCCACCGCGGGCATCCCGGTCCGCAACATCGGCCGGCCGCCGCACGACCTCAAGCTGCCCTACGCCGACGTGGACAACCTCGACGGCGGCCGGCAGGCGGCCGAACACCTGCTGTTACAGGGCCGCAGGAACGTGGCCGCCATCGGCGGCCCGCCGTCCCTGCCCGCCGCCCGCGACCGTCTCGAAGGGCTCGTACGCACCCTTCAGGCGGCCGGCGCCCCCGACGTGCCCGTGGCGTACGGCGACTTCACCGCGGCCTCGGGCACGCACGCCATGCAATGGCTGTTACGCCACGCGCCCGGCCTCGACGCCGTCTTCGTCGCCTCCGACCTGATGGCGGCCGGCGCGATCCAGGCCCTTCGCCGGGCCGGCCGCAAGGTCCCCTCGGACGTCGCCGTGATCGGCTTCGACGACGCCCCCGTGGCCCGGCACACCGTCCCGGCACTGACCACCGTCCGCCAGCCCGTCGAGGAGCTCGCCACGGTCGCCACCCGCCTGCTCCTGACGGGGGCGACGGGGATCGACCCCGTCCTCCCCACGGAACTGGTCATCCGTGAGTCAGCTTGAGCCGGGGGACGTGCTGGCCCGGCGGTACCTGCTGCTGGACCCGCTGGCCCACGGCGGCATGTCGGTCATCTGGCGTGCCTTCGACCAGTCGTTGCAGCGGCTGGTCGCGGTCAAGGTGCTGACCGCCTCGCTGCACACCGACCACGGCGAACGCGTCCGGGTGCGCAGCGAGGCCCGTGCCGCGGCCCGGTTCATCCACCGCGACTCGATCGAGATCTACGACTACGGCGAGGCCGTCACCGCCAAGGGCGGCGTGGCCGCGTACGTGGTGATGCCCCTGCTCGACGGCACCCCGCTGGCCGAGCGCATCGCCGAGGGGCCGCTGCCGTGGACCGAGGCGGCGGCCATCGCCCAGCGGCTGGCCCGCGTGCTGATGGCCGGGCACGCCCGCGGCCTGGTCCACCGGGACGTCACCGCCGAGAACGTGCTGCTCACCGCCGACGGCCCGAAGCTGCTCGACTTCGGCATCGCCGCCTGGGCCGGCGACCCCGACGACGACCGCGGCACCCCTCCCTACGTCGCCCCCGAACGCCTCCTCGGCGCCCCCACCCACCCGGCCGTGGACGTGTACGCCCTGGGCGTGCTGCTGTTCGCCATGCTCACCGGGCGCACCCCGTACCCGGAGACCACGTGGGAGGAGATCGAGGCGGCGCGCCGGACCGATCCACCGCCCCGGGTGACCGGCGTGCCGTACGGCGTCGCCTCGCTCTGCCAGAGCTGCCTGGCGCACCTGCCCGAGGAGCGGCCCACGGCCGAGTCCATCGTCGCCTCGCTGACCTCGGCGCTCGGCACGGCCGGGATCGCCCGGCAGGTGCGGCGCGGGCTGACGGTGGCGGGGTCGGCGCTGGTGGCGCTCACCGTGCTGCTGTGGTTCCAGCGGCCCGCGCCGGAGCCGGTGCTGTCGCCGCGGATCGCGCCGACGTCCGCACCGGCCGTGACGCCGTCGGCGTCGGCGTCGGCTTCGGCGTCGGCTTCGGCGTCGGCCTCCCGGGTGGTCGAGAGCGCGCCGGCCGGGTCGGTCACCGTCGAGCAGGCGGTGGACGGCTTCCACGACTCCCTCGAAGACGGCGAGCCGTGCGACGCGACCGATGCGGACGTGGTGCTCGACCTCAAGCAGGTGCTCGACTCGGTGGTGCGCAACTCGGTGGTGCGCGGCTCGGTGGTGCGCGGGCCCGAGGTCACCGGCATGGCCGAGCTGCGGCGCAAGGTCGCCGACCGGGCCAGGGAGGGCCGCCTGGCCCCCGCCTGCCGCGCGGAGCTTGAGGCCAAGCTCAAGGTGATCGACCGTGCCATGAAGCCGGACTGAGGGACACAGCTGCTCCGCACCCCTCGCGCCCGCCCGAGGTAAAGCTCAGACCCCCGGCCGCCCGGGGTAACGCTCAGACCTCCCGTTCGCCGCGGCCGGGCGCGGGTGCGCCTTCGCCTGGGTCGGGCCAAGGCGCACCCACTCCCGCCCGCCAGGGTCAGGTGCAGGTGTAGCCCGCGGGGACCTGGGTGTCGCCGGTGGGCCTGCTGGCCTGGAAGCCGAAGGTGGTGCTCGCGTTCGGGGCCAGGGTGCCGTTGTAGGGGAGGTTCCGCACGGTCACGACACCGCCGCCGACGGAGACGTTCGCGCCCCACGACCCGGTGATCGTGTGGCCCTGCGGGAGCGCGAAGGTGACGGTCCAGCCGTTGATCGTGGCCGTGCCGCGGTTGGTGACGGTGACCGGCTGGATGACGTAGCCGTTGCTCCAGGCGTTCTGGGTGATCGCGGTCGCGGCGCAGCCGCCGCCTCCGCCGCCGTTCTGGGTGGTGACCGTGACGGCGGCGGACTCGGGCGAGAGGTTGCCCGCGCCGTCCCGGGCCCTGACGCGGTAGCGGTACGTCGTGGCGGGGGTCAGGCCGGTGTCGGTGTAGGAGGTCGTGGCGCTGGTGCCGACCTGGGTGAAGGTGTCGCCGGTGGCGCGCAGGATGTCGTACCCGGCCAGACCGCTGCCGCCGGTGTCGGTGGAGGCGCCCCAGGTGAGCGTGGTGGCGGCGGCCGTGGTGCCGGAGGCCGTCGGGGTGCCCGGCGTGGTGGGCGGCGTGCGGTCGGTCGTGCCGCCGCCGGAGCCGAAGGAGAAGGAGTCGACGGCCAGCCCGGCGCCGCCCACCCAGGGCTCGAACCCGGCCTGGACGCTGGTCAGATACCACGAGCGCTGGGCGTAGCCGCGGCTGACGGCGTCGGAGTAGAAGGTGTCGACGGCGAAGTCGAGCGAGGGGGTCGCCGAGGTGCGCACGTAGGAGACGACGTTCCAGCCGATGTTGCCGTACCAGACCTGCCAGGTGCCGCCGGCCAGGGTCACCGTGCCGACCTGGGAGCCGACCGGCTGGATCGAGCCGCGCTTGTTGAGCCAGATCATCAACTCCGCGCCGGTGTTCTGGCCGTCGGTGCGCGGGGTGGGGTCGAACCAGATGTCGTAGGCGGCGTCCCAGGTGCCGGAGCCGGGGTAGGTCATGGCGACCGCCGACCTCAGCGCGCCGAAGCCCGCCGAGCCGGCCTGCACGGGCAGGCCGCTGCCGGAGGTGCAGGCGGCGTAGTGGCAGCCGGCGTAGATGGCCGGGTAGGCGGCCGGGGCGCCGTTCGTGGCCTTGTCGTGCTCGGACCGGGTGACGGTGAAGCCGCCGTTCTGGTTGACGTCGACGCACTGCGCGGTGTCGGCGCCCCAGACGTTGTTCATGACGATGTAGCGGTCGTTCTGGACGGTGGTCGAGCCCCACTTCTCGCACAGCACCGGGGCGGCCTGCGCCGGTGCCGGGAACAGGCCGGCGCCGAGTAACGCCGCGACGGCCAGGACGATGATCTGCACGCGCCTCATGGCATGTTGCTCCCGCTTCTCTGGTCGAGGGAGGTGCTGGGAGCGCTCCCAACATTCAGGGTCCCGGCGTCGGGCCTCCTACGGCAAGCAGCCCCGCCACCGCCCGCCGCCCCGGTGCCGGGCCACCAGGGCAACCGTGACCACGATCGGCTGAAAGTTTCACACCGCGTTGTCGGGACGCCGGTCGCCGTGGTTCAATGCGCTGGCCGGGCGGGCTGATCGTGGGCAGATTCCTGTGTTCCCCTGCGCGAAGGAATCCCCATGAAACACTTCCGGACGGCGGTCCTCACCGCCGCCCTCATCCTGCTGACCACCGTACTGATCGCGCCGCAACAGGCGCAGGCCCACGGCGTGTCCATGTTCCCCGGAGCACGGACGTTCCTGTGCTGGCAGGACGGCCTGCGCGAGAACGGCCAGATCCAGTCCTACAACCCGGCCTGCGCGGCGGCCGTCGCCCAGAGCGGCCCGACCCCGCTGTACAACTGGTTCGCCGTGCTGCGTTCCGACGGCGCCGGGCGTACCAGCGGCTTCATCCCCGACGGCCAGCTCTGCAGCGGCGGCACCGGCGGCCCCTACGACTTCACCGCCTACAACGCCGTACGCTCCGACTGGCCGCAGACGCACCTGACCTCGGGCGCGAGCATCCAGATGCGGCACAGCAACTGGGCCCAGCACCCCGGCACGTTCGTCTACTACGTCACCAAGAACGGCTGGAACCCCGACGGTCCGCTCAAGTGGTCGGACCTGGAGTCGTTCGGCAGCGTCACCAACCCGCCCGCCAGCGGCGGCCCCGGCGGGCTCAACTACTACTCCTGGAACGCCCAGCTCCCCTCCGGCAAGACCGGGCGTCACATCATCTACACGCACTGGATCCGCTCCGACAGCAACGAGAACTTCTACAGCTGCTCCGACGTCGTCTTCGACGGCGGCAACGGCCAGGTCACGGGCGTCGGCCCCGGCGGCGGCACGCCTTCGGGCACCCCCACCGCCACCCCGACCGTCACCCCGACAGTGCCCCCTCCCGGCGGTTGCTCCGCCACCTGGAAGGCCACCGACACCGGCTGGGCCGGCCACTTCCAGGGCGAGGTGACGGTGAAGAACACCGGCACCGCCTCGCTGAACGGCTGGACGGTCAAGTGGACCTACGCCGGCGGCCAGGGCTTCGACGGCACCCCCTGGAACGGCGTGCTCTCCTCCCAGCCACCGAACGTGTCCATGAAGAACGCCTCCTACAACGGCCAGCTCGCGCCGAACGCGACCACCACGTTCGGCTTCAACGCCACCGGCTCGATCCCGAGCCCCGCACCCACGCTGACCTGCACGAGCCCGTGAACGCAACCCGTCGCGGGCAGATCGCGGCAGGCGTCGCCCTGGCCGGCCTGGCGCTGGCCGGGGTGACGCTGTTCGCCGTCGACCAGGGGTCGGCGCGGCTCGACCAGGAGCTCGCCGCCCAGGTGACGCTGATCCTCGAACGCGCCACGCCCGAGGAGCACCACGACCACGGGCACGGGTTCGAGTCGCGGGTGGTGTGCGCGGTGGAGCCGTTCGGCACGGACCCACCGGACGCCGCCGGCCTGGCCGAGGTGCGCTGGGTCTACGCGCGGCACCTGTGCGCGATCGTCGGCGAGAGCCGCGACTGGGCCATGTCCGTGCGGGCGTCGGGGCCCATCGCCGTACGGCTGGGTGTGCCGCCGCAGGTCAAGGTGCCGGCGGACGGGCCGGGGTACCCGGAGCGGGTCAGGGAGCTGATCCCGGGGCGCTACCACGAGGAGGCGTTCGCCGAGTTCTCGGACGAGGCGGCCATCGACGCGGCCCGCGCACGCTTCACCCAAGCCCTCACCCCCGGCTGACCCGACGCCTCTGGCGGGTGGATCGCGTAAACGGACGCGGCCGGGAGGGGGTTCGCCGGCCGCGTCCGTCCCATCCGGGCGGGATGGTGTCGCGGGCAGGGTCAGCCGATCGGCCTCACCTCCTCCTTCTCTAGCCGGCGCAGGTGTAGCCGGACGGAACGGACGTGTCGCCGCTCGGACGCCCGGCCTGGACCCCGAAACCGGTGGCGGAGCCGGGGGCGAGCGTGCCGTTGTAGCCCAGGTTCTTCGCCGTCACGGTCCGCCCGCTGACCGTCACCGCGGCGTTCCAGAAGCCGGTCACGGTGTGGCCCGCGGGCAGCGTGAACGTCACCGTCCAGCCGTTCCTGGTGGTCGTGCCGGTGTTGGTCACCGTGACGGGTTGCAGGACGTACCCGTTGCCCCACTGGCTCTGGACGGTCCCCACGGCCGTGCAGCCGCCGTCGCCGCCACCGGCCAGGGTGGTGAAGGAGGCCGTGGGCGAGGCGGCCGACTGGTTGCCGGCGGCGTCCCTGGCCTTCACGTACACCTGGTAGGCGGTCGAGGGTGACAGGCCGGTCAGGGTGATCGAGGTCGTGGCCGTCGCCCCGAGCGGGGTGCCGGTCGAGGTGTAGACGTCGTAGCCGGTCACGCCGACGTTGTCGGTGGCGGCCGTCCAGGTCAGGGTGGCGCCGGACGAGGTGACGTTCGAGGCCGACGGGGTGCCGGGTGCGCTCGGCGGGGTGGGGTCGGTGGTGCCGCCGCCGTAGACGGACGCCTGCCTGGCGGTCGCGGCGATGCCGTTGGCGCCGTTGAACAGCCGCCGGCCCCACGAGGTGAGCTGGCTGACGTCGAAGCCGGTGACCTGGTCCAGGTACTCGACGCCGCCGCCGTTGCCGCTCCACGACCAGCCGAGGTAGCCGAGGCCGCGGCTCACGGCCTGAGCCATGATCGTGTCCTCGTCGGGGTTGCCGTCGGAGTGGTCGAACCCGAACTCGCCGACGACCAGCGGCAGCCCGGCGGTCCGGAACGCGTCCATGTACGACGTGATCTCGGCGGCCGTGTCGTAGACGCCGTACATGTGCACGGAGAAGATCGTGTTCTTGTCGGGGTCGGCGTTGAAGACGGACGTGGCGTTGTCCCGCATGACGTTCTGCCAGTCCTGCCCCCAGGCGGGGGCGTCCACCATGAGCGCGTGGCGCAGGCCGTTGGCGCGCAGCTTCTGGATCGCGGCCTTGGTGGCGTCGGCCCAGCCGGGGGTGGTGGCGTTGTTGCCGATCGGCTCGTTGCCGATGTTGACGACGACGTAGTCCTCCTGGCCGACCAGGGCGCTCTTGACGCCGATCCAGTAGTCGGCGGCCTGGTCGAGGGTGTACGCGCCGCTCTGCTCGCCGTACCCGGTGGTGTCATGGTCCTCCAGCACGCAGATGAGCTTGTTCTGCTTACACAGGGAGACCACGTCGGCCACGTCGGAGACGGAGTTGGCGCTCCACCGGCCGCCGCTGAGCACGACGCGCACGGTGTTGGCCTTCAGCGACTTGATGTCGGCGAACGCCTTGGTCTGGCCGGGGTACCAGGTGTGGGCGTGGCTGGTGCCGCGCATCACGAACTCCTGGCCGTTGCCTTCCAGGATCTTCGTGCCGCTCACGTGGATGCCGGTGGCGGCCTGCGCCGCGGTGCCCGGCAGGACCAACGAAGCGGCCACGAGCGCGGCGGCGAGAACCGACGCGGTGAACAGTGATCGCATGGGCTGCCTTTCACTGAGCCGCGGAACCGCCCGCCCCGCCGTCGTCGCGGCGGGGCGGGGGTTCGGCTCAGGCGAGGGTGCAGGTGATCGGGTCGGGGGTGACGGGGGTGCCGTTGGCGATGAAGCCGAACGTGGTCGTGGCGCCGGGGGCGAGCCCGCCGTTCCACGCCTCGTTCCTGACCGACACGTTCGAGCCGGTCTGGGTGAGCCTGCCGCCCCAGAGCTGGGTGATCTGGCCGGCCGACGACCAGGCGGCCGTCCAGCCGGTGACGGCCGCGGCGCCGGTGTTCTTGACCGTCACCTCGGCCTGGTACGCGCCGTTCCAGAAGTTGGTGACCTTGAACGTGGCCGCGCAACCGCCGGTCGGCGCGTCCGCGGTGGTGAACGCCGTGCCGTCGGAGGCCGGCGAGCTGTTGCCCGCCGCGTCCCTGGCCACCACCGAGACGGTGTACGCCGTCGCGGGGCTGAGCCCGGTCAGGTCGTACGACGTGCCGGTGGCCGTGCCCGCCTTGGCGGCGCCGAGGTAGACGTCGTAACCGCTCACCCCGACGTCGTCCGTCGAGGCCGCCCAGCTCACCTTCGCACCCGAGCCGGTGATGCCCGAGACGGACGGTTTGCCGGGTTTGCTGGGCGGTGTTCTGTCCTCGCTGTTGGTGGTGGTGAACGCCGTCTCGTCCGAGGCCGCAGAGGTGTTGCCCGCCGCGTCCCTGGCCACCACGTGGGCGGCGTAGGCCGTGGCAGGGGTGAGCCCGCTCAGGTCGAAGGTGGTGCCGGTGGCCGTGCCCGCCTTGGTGGACCCCAGGTAGACGTCGTAACCGGTCACTCCCACGTTGTCCGTGGAGGCCGTCCAGGTCAGCTTCGCCGCCGTGCCCGTGATCCCGGAGACCGTGGGCTTGCCCGGCTTGCTGGGCGCTGTCGTGTCCTGCTCCTCCGGCCCCGGGGGCTCACCCCAGATCTTGGTGGCGCCGCTGTGGAGGGTGATGTTCTTCGTCAGCACCGGCGTCGCGCCCGGCGTCACCGGGATGCCCTTGTACGACCAGTCGTCGGTCGGGTCCCAGGAGCCCGTGCTGGTGATCCTGAACTGCACCTCCCTGCGGTGCTGCGACTGCCCGGCCGGGGCGATGGCCTGCCCGGAGCAGTCGATGTTCACGTAGTACACGCGCCCGCCCGCCGAGCCGAGCGTCGGGGCCTTGCACTGCGTGTACGCCGACGACACGCTGACCTGCGAGGCGGTCGTCGAGCCGTCGAGGGTGAAGTAGTAGCGGAACGAGCCGTCCGACAGGACCCGGGCGGGCCAGGCCGACTGGTTGCGGACGATGGCCTTGATCTCGGTGAAGTTCGTGCCGGAGGCGTTCACGCCGGCCTCGACGAAGATCTCCGGGCCGTCCGGGGTCTCGGCGGGCGGGAAGTTCGCCGCGGGCGCTCCCCCGTACTCCTTGTAGAGCCGGGCCACGGCGCTGGTGAAGCCCGCGTTGTAGTCGGTCGCGACCTCGTTCATGACGTAGTCGTCGCGCTTGTCGGTGTAGACGTCGTCGGGGTCGGGCGGGCCGCCGACCAGCGCGCCGTACAGGGTGTGGCGGCTGTCGACCGGGTTGGTGATCTGGTCGGTCCACGAGCCGTGCGCCGTACGGTGGTGCGGGTTCTTCGGTGGGTTCGCCCCGAATCCGATCAGGTACGAGGAGTTGCGCGGGTTGTCGCCGAGCGCGTAGTTGATCTGCCGGACCGCGAAGTCGTGGTAGCGCGCCTTGCGGTCGGGATCGGTGATCGAGTCGCTGTGCACGAGCGCGACGAACGAAGTGTTGGCCGCGTACCGCAGCGACCCCCACCGGTCCAGCACGGCCTCGCCGCCCGGCGAGTACTTGACCTTGGAGCCGTTGACGCCGACCGTCCACCAGTCGAGCCAGCGGTTGGCGTCGTCGAGGTACCTCTGCTTGCCGGTGAGCTTGTGCAGCAGCACGTACGCGCCGTACGACTTGTCGTCCCACGCGATCGTCCACTTGTACGACTTCGTCGTGGTCTGCGGCTCGTTGCCCAGGTTGTCGTAACCGGCCTCGGCCTTGGCCAGGTAGGCGGCGTCGTTCGTGGCCCGGTAGAGCCAGATCGCCCCCCAGACCAGCTCGTCGTTGAAGCCGCTCCAGGAGTTGTAGTAGCCCTGGGCGTCGCTGATGCAGTCGCTGTACTTCTTCCTGACCGTGTCGGCGAAGGAGTAGAGCTGCTTGGCGTGCGTCACCAGCTTGTCGGCGTAGGCCGGATCGGTCGGGCGGAAGACGATCGACGAGGCCGCCATCGCCGCCGCCGTCTCCCCCGCCAGGTCCGAGCCGCCGCAGGACGCGTCGATCTTGTAGGCGGGCCGGTTCATCTGCATGGCCTCGGCCGGGCCCCACCAGGCGTGGTCGGTGCCGCCGTTGCCGACCTGCCCGTACAGCACGTTGGCCGACGGGTGGGCCTTGACGAAGTAGTCGTTGACGAACCTCAGGTTGTTCAGCAGGTGGGTGAGCTGGCCGGAGCCCGCGTAGGCGTCGCGGTACTCGACACCGCCCCAGGCCAGCATCGTGGCCGAGAAGGCCATCGGGAAGCCGAACTTGACGTGGTCGCCCGCGTCGTACCAGCCTCCGGTCAGGTCCAGCCCGGCGTCCTTGCCGTCGTTCATGCCCGAGTCGCCGCGCCAGGAGACGCGGTTCCAGCCGGGCAGGTCGCCCGACTGCTGGGCCTCGTAGAACCACAGCGACTTCTGCAGCGCCTCACCGTAGGCGAAGGCGGGCGCGGCCGCGTGGGCCACCGGCCCCACCCCTGCGAGCAGGGGCAGGACCAGCGACGCCGCGGCGATCATCGCCGCCTTTCTCACGGGAAGAGCCGCCCGTACTCGGCCAGGGCCACGGCCACGTCCACCTGCGCCCAGAAGCGGTGGTAGTTGAACGTGGGCGCGGGGCCCGTGCCCTGGAGGTAGGCGTTCACCTTGGGCCAGTCGGGGTCGTTCTTGTAGAAGGACCTGATCGACATGAACGTCGAGCTGGAGTTGATCGTGTCGCCGTTCGGCATCTTGCCGGTCCAGCCCGGGGGCACGTAGACCGGGTCGTTCAGCCGCTTGTAGTCGGTCTTGGTCTCCGGCACCGACACGCCCTTGGCGTCGCGGTTCTTCCACACGCCGTCCAGCAGCGCCTTGGCCATGTTCCTGGCCGCGGTGTTGTTCGCCTTGGCCGCGTAGTACATCAGCGTCTTGGCGTACGAGCCGGCCACGCCGACGTCGTTGGTGTAGTCGGCGACCGTCACGTGCAGGCCGGGGTTGGGCGGCGGCATGACGTTCGGGTCGCTGAAGTCGGCGACGGGCTGACCGGTCCACTTCAGCGTCGACGGGATCTGGTACGTGCCGTCCGCGTTGATCGTGGTGTTGGCCATCGCCCAGGAGACCCACTTGTCCAGCAGCGCCTTGGCGTCGGCGTTGCCCGAGGCGTAGTAGAGCTCGGCCACCCGCTCCATGGTCCACGCCTGGAACCCGAACCACTGGTTCGACGGCGGGTCGTGGTAGACGGGCTGCCAGTCGTAGGTCATGCCGTGGAACTTCGGCAGGCCGGCCGGCGGGGTGGCGTAGTGGCCCTCCCAGCTGTTGGTCGCGCCGCCCGCGATGGCACCCTCGGCGGACTGGAGCCAGGTGTAGAACTGGAGCTGGCGGGTCAGGCTGGTGCTCCAGTCGGCCGCGCCGGTGCCGCTCTTGGGCTTCAGCTCGGCCACGTTGGCCAGCGCCCAGGCCGCGAGCGGGTTCTGGTAGCCGGAGTGGTTGTGGCTGGAGCCGATGCGCCAGGCCCAGCCCGCGCTGGAGTCGGTCGCGCCACCCCAGGCGTAGTACCAGGACAGCAGGTAGTTGGAGGCGTCCTTGCCGGTGCCCGCGGCGCACGAGGTGCTGGTGCAGCCGGGCTTCTTGAAGTACTTGTCGTACATCGCGTAGCGCAGGTAGTCGCCCATCTTCGCGGCCTTGGCGACCGACGCCGAGATCTGCGACTCCTTGCCCTGCTGCTGGGCCCACGTCTGCGCCCAGTACGCGGCCTGCACGGCCCTGGCGTCGGCGTCGGGCGCGTTGGTGTACTTCCACTGCTTGGCGTACGAGCTGTCCTTGATGAACAGGTCGAGATATCCGTTCGTGCCGCCGTGCTTGAAGGTGTCGCAGGACGGCTGCGGGATCGTCTCGAAGACCGACTCCTCGGGCCCGCGCTGGTAGGTGTTGATGTAGGCGGGCCTGGTGGTCCCGTCGCCGCAGCGTCCGAAGCCGTAGGTGTTGTCGACGTCGAGCAGCCAGTGCATGCCGTAGACGTCGCCGGTGCCGTACGCGCTCTTCAGCTCGTTGGCCAGCGGGTCGGAGCCCACCGAGACGCCGGAGTCGATCTGCGTCGGGTACTGCTTGATGTCGTTGTACTCGGCCGCGTACGTGGCCGGCTTCGAGGGGTTGTAGAAGGAGTTCGTCGGCTGGTCGGCGGTCGCGGGGATGATGTACTTCTCCATCGAGGCCCAGGCGTTGTTGAACTTCGCCCAGTCGCCGGTCACCTGCCCGTAGGTCGCCTCCAGCCACAGGTAGTAGCTGTAGGCCTCGGACGTGGTCTCGTGCCCCTGGTCGGGCGCCTCGACCATGAACGTCTCCACCGAGTGGTACGGCACGCCCTCGGGCGAGAAGTACCCGTTGGCCGGGTCGTGCAGCTCGTTGTACATCTCCACGAAGCGCTTGACGTACTCGTTGTCGCCGCCGAGGTCGTCGTCCGCCTCGCTGGCGGTGACCTTGACCGAGGTGTAGCCGGTCGCGCTCACCGTGAACTCGGCGGTGCCGCTGGTGGTGTCGGCGTCGTCCGCCGCCGCCAGGGTGACGTTCTGGGCGGTGTTCCAGTTGGCGGGCGTGAAGGTGAGCGTGCCGCCCGAGCCGACGGTCAGGTCGGCGTCACCGCTGGTGCGGGCGGTGGTGACGGTCACGTTCGCGGCGGGCGCCTGCGAGAGCTTCACGCCGAAGCCCGCAGTCCCCTTCTCCGGCACGGAGATCGTGAGCGGGCTGACCACGAGGGCGGGCCCGGTGTTCTGCGAGACGGTGATCCCGACGGGGGCCGAGGTCGTGGTCGCGCCGCCGTTGTCGGTGGCCTTCGCGGTGATCGAGTAGCTCCCCGCGGCCACGTTCTGCCAGGTGTAGCCGTAGGGCGCCGAGGTGTCGGTGCCGAGCAGCGTCGAGCCCTGGTAGAAGTCGACCTTGGAGACCGTGCCGTCGGTGTCGGCGGCGTTCGCGGCGATGGCCACGGTGGCCGGGGCGGTGTACGTCTGGCCGGCGGTGGGCGAGGTCAGCCCCACCGTGGGCGGGGTGTTGGCGCCGCCGCAGGTCACGCCGTTCACCGTGAACGAGGTCGGGTTCGGGTTGCTGCCCGTCCAGGTGCCGTTGAAGCCGAGCGTCGTCGAGGCGCCGGTGGCCAGGCTGCCGTTCCACGGCATGTTGGTCGCGGTGACGTGCGTGCCCGACTGGCTCCAGTTGGCGCTCCAGCCGGTGGGCGTGTACTTCTGGCCCGCGGTCGGGAAGTCGAAGCCGAGCGTCCACGAGGTGATCGGGTCGCCGGTGTTCTTCAGCGTCAGGTTGGCGGTGAACCCGCCCTGACCTGGGCCGCTCGTCCACTGGTTGGCGGTGTACGTCACGTCGCAGGCGACGGCCGCGTGCGCGGGAAGCGCGGCGAGGGTCGTGGTCGTGCCCGCCGCGAGGACGAGCGTCGTGGCCACGGCGAGCCGCCTCGATAAGCGGGAAAGGCGGGAAGGAGGTCTGTGCTTCACGGGATCTCCATGGGAGTAGGGGTGTGGGAGCGCTCCCAAAGGGGATTGTGGATGCCCGGCGGCGTATGTCAACGGATCGGCCGTCCGGCGGCCCCCGCGTTTCCTCTCACCAGGCTGCCGATGATGAAAGTTTCATCCACCTTCCGGGGCATTCGGCGAGCATGTGGCCCGGGGACGCCCGGCGCGGAACCGCGCTCATTTACAGGGCTCTGGGGGCGTCTCACTATGGGAGCGCTCCCAGCCAACTGAGTTCCTGGAGATGATCGCTAGTGAGACTCAACAGCGGCCCGCGCCGATGGGCCGTGACCATGACCGCCGCGAGCGTCGCGGCCCTCGGCCTCGTCGTCGGCCAGACCACGGCCGCCAGCGCCGCGGTGAACTGCGACGTGACCTACTCCGCCAACTCGTGGACGAGCAGCCCCGGTCAGGGCGGTTTCACCGCGAACATCACGTTGAAGAACACCGGCGACCCGATCACCTCGTGGACGCTGGGCTTCGACTTCCCCGGCACCGGCCAGAAGTACACCCCGACGGGCTGGAGCGCCAACTGGACGCAGTCGGGCACGCACGTCACCGCGACGAACATGCCCTACAACGGCAGCCTGGCCACCGGCGCCTCCACCACCATGGGCTTCAACGGCACCTGGTCGGGCAGCAACAACCCGCCCACCTCGTTCACCGTGAACGGCGTGACCTGCGGCGGCGTCACCCCCACCACCCCCTCGGTGGTGACCTCCGCCAGCTCGGTCGCGGTCAACGAGGGCGGCACCGCCACCTTCACCGCCAAGCTGTCCTCCGCCCCCACCTCGAACGTCACCGTCACCACCCAGCGGACCAGCGGTGACACCGACCTGACCGTCAGCGCGGGCGGCTCGCTCACCTTCACCCCCGCCAACTGGAACACCGCCCAGACGGTCACCCTGGCCGCCGCCCAGGACGCCGACACCACCGCGGGCACGGCGGCCTTCTCCGTCGGTGGCACCGGCGTCACCTCGGCCACCGTCAACGCGACCGAGGTGGACGACGACGCGGTCGTGGAGCAGGCGCTGCTCGTGACGCCCACGTCGGTGACCGTGCCCGAGGGCGGGACGGCGACGTACACGGTCAAGCTGGCCGCGCAGCCGTCCGCGAACGTGACCGTCACCTCGGCGGCCGGCAGCGGCGACGCCGACCTGACCGTCTCCGGCGGCGGCAGCCTCACCTTCACGCCGGCCAACTGGAACACCGCCCAGACGGTGACCCTGGCCGCCGCGCAGGACGCCGACAGCGCCAACGGCACCCGCGCCTTCACCGTCGCCTCCGCCGGCCTGACCTCCAAGACGGTCACCGCCACCGAGGCCGACGACGACGGCCAGCCGCCCACCGGCCACGTCGAGAACCCGTACGCCGGCGCCACCGGCTACGTGAACCCGCAGTGGAAGGCCAAGGCCGCGGCCGAGCCCGGCGGCGCCGCCGTCGCCAACACCTCCACCGCCGTGTGGATCGACCGCATCGCGGCCATCGCCGGCTCCTCCTCGGCCATGGGCCTCCAGGCCCACCTGGACGAGGCCGTCGCCCAGGACGCCCTCAACGGCTCGGCCCCGCTGACCGTGCAGTTCGTCATCTACGACCTGCCCAACCGCGACTGCTCGGCCCTGGCCTCCAACGGCGAACTGCTGATCGCCCAGAACGGCTTCAACCGCTACAAGGCCGAGTACATCGACGTGATCGCGAACATCCTGCGCGACCCCAAGTACGCCAACCTGCGCATCGTCACGATCGTCGAGCCCGACTCGCTGCCCAACCTGATCACCAACACCAACAACTTCCCGAAGTGCGCCGAGGCCAACCAGGCCGGCGGCTACGTGGACGGCGTCCGGTACGCGCTCGACAAGCTGCACGCGATCACCAACGTCTACACCTACGTGGACGCCGCCCACCATGCCTGGCTCGGCTGGGACTCGAACTTCGCCCCCGCCGTGAACCTCTTCTACAACATGGCCGCGGGCACCACGGCCGGCGTGGACAGCGTGGACGGCTTCATCGTCAACACCGCCAACTACTCAGCCACCAAGGAGCCGTACTTCACGATCAACACCCTGGTGAACGGCCAGACCGTCCGCCAGTCCAAGTGGATCGACTGGAACTACTACGTGGACGAGTCCACCTTCGCCGCGGCGCTGCGCACCGCGCTGGTCAACAAGGGCTTCAAGCCCGGGCTCGGCATGCTGGTCGACACCTCGCGCAACGGCTGGGGCGGCACCGCCCGTCCGGGCGGCGCGAGCACCTCGACGGACGTGAACACGTTCGTCAACCAGTCGCGCGTCGACCGCCGCATCCACGCCGGCAACTGGTGCAACCAGAGCGGCGCGGGCCTCGGCGCCCGTCCGACGACCAGCCCCGAGCCCGGCTTCGACGCCTACGTCTGGATCAAGCCTCCGGGTGAGTCCGACGGCGCCAGCACCGACATCCCGAACGACGAGGGCAAGAAGTTCGACCGGATGTGCGACCCGACCTACACCGGCAACAACCTCAACGGCAACAACATGTCGGGCGCCCTCGGCGGCGCCCCGCTGTCGGGCCAGTGGTTCTCCGCCCAGTTCCAGGAGCTGGTCAGGAACGCCTACCCGCCCGTCAACTAGCTCACCGAGCCGGCCGGGCCCCGGCACTTCCGGCGCGCTCGAAAATGAGCCTTACACCACCTCTGATGCGTCGCAACCGATTCACCCGAAATGC
>NZ_JBFAOV010000034.1:0-100664 GCF_040675375.1 Nonomuraea sp. NPDC049607 | reverse complement strand
CCTGACCACCGTCAGGAACGACAACGCCACGCCGGGGTAGCCGAGTTGTTCGCCCGTCGCGCGAACCTCGGTGGTCCCCACCTCCACAGGCACGCCGAGCACTGTGACGGACCCGGGCGTCACCAGGGTGGACGACATCGCCGGAGCCGGCGGCGTGCACCGCGCGTGCGTGGACACGTTCCCCGTGACGAGCAGCGGCTCAGAGGCGTTCTGGTTGAGATAGAGGTTGTCGACGACCAATGAGGCGCTGGCCTCCCAGACATCGGGCGCGTCGAGGCCGCTCGCCTGGAGCTGTTCGTTGGCGAGGTCGGTGAATTGGGTGACGTTGTCGGGGTCGCTCCAGTCACCGTTGTCGACGCCCGGGTCGGGCCCCACGGAGGCGGTGCCCCAGGTGCCCGAGAAGCCGGGCTGGCCCACCTCGGGGATCTCGGTGATGGTCAGGGTCATACCATTGGCGTTGGCGAACTCGCCCGCCGCGGCGGTGGCCGTAAGCCCGAACAAGGCGCCGGTGAGCAGGACGGACACGCCGGCGGTGAGCACTCGCGGGCGGGTGAGCAGCGGATGGGTCGTGGTGGTCACCCAACTCATTCCGCAGGGAAGTTGATCAAGTCGGACGAGGTGACACGCGGCCCTTGCCGAGCCTTTGCCGCGGCCTGCCGGTACTGGTCGAAGGCAGTGTTCGCGGTCTGGCAGAATGACATGTTGGAACATCGTGACCAGGTGGGTGCCCTCTCATCTCCCGCCGGCCGCGCCTGTCCCTGGAGCGTCGTCTCATCGTGCCCCACTCGATGAGGTGCCGTTCACCCACGCTCGAATGCAGGAGAGACCACACCAGTGGCAGTCAAGATCAAGCTCAAGCGGCTCGGCATGATCCGCAACGCTCAGTACCGAATCGTCATCGCCGACAGCCGCACCAAGCGTGACGGCCGGGCGATCGAGGAGATCGGCCTGTACCACCCGAAGGAAAACCCTTCGCGCATCGAGGTCAACGCCGAGCGTGCGGCCTACTGGCTGGGTGTCGGCGCGCAGCCGACCGAGCCGGTGCTCAAGCTGCTCAAGCTCACCGGTGACTGGCAGAAGTTCAAGGGCGAGGCCGCCCCGGCGCCGATGAAGGTCGCCGAGCCCGCGCCCGACCGTCACGCCCTCTACGAGGCCGCGGCCAAGGAGGCGCTGTCCGGTGGCGACACCGGTGCGGCCGCCACCACGGCGCCCAAGCGTGCCAAGAAGAAGGAAGAGGCCGAGGTCGCCCCCGCCGCCGAGACCCCGACCGAGGGCGAGGGCTGACGTGCTCGAGGAGGCTCTCGAGCACCTCGTTAAGGGCATCGTCGAACATCCTGACGATGTCCGGGTCCGCGCTCGCCGCATTCGCAGCGGGCGCGTCCTGGAGGTCCGGGTGCACCCCGAGGACCTGGGCAAGGTCATCGGACGCGGCGGACGCACCGCCAAGGCGCTGCGCACCGTTGTGAACGCCCTGGCCGACGGGAAGTACGTACGGGTCGATCTGCTCGACCTGGACGAAGCAGTCCGTTAGCGTCAGGAATTCGCGCCCTCATCGGTCCTGAAAGGCCGATGGGGGCGCTTGCGTTAGGAGAAGGTGGGTTTCACGTGCAGCTGGTCGTCGGCCGGATAGGCCGTCCGCACGGTGTACGCGGCGAGGTGACCGTGGAGGTGCGCACCGACGATCCCGAGCTGCGCTTCGCCGAGGGCGCGTCCGTCGTGACCGACCCGGCGAGCAGGGGGCCGCTCGTCATCGAGAGCCGCCGCTGGCACAAGGGTGTGCTGCTGATCGCGTTCGAGGGGGTTCACGGGCGCGACGGGGCCGAGGAGCTCCGGGGCACCATGCTGGTCATCGACTCCGCCGAGGTGGAGCCGTCGGACGACCCGGACGAGTTCCACGACCACCAGCTCGTCGGGCTGGCGGTGGAGACCGTGTCGGGCGAGCCCGTCGGCGAGATCACCGACGTGCTGCACCACGGCCAGGACCTGCTGGTCGTACGCCGGCGCGGGCAGGACGACGCGCTCATCCCGTTCGTGAAGGCCCTGGTGCCCGAGGTCGATCTGACGGGCGGGCGCCTGGTCGTCGACCCGCCAGAGGGCCTGCTGTGATGCGCCTCGACATCATCTCCATCTTCCCCGAGTACTTCGCCCCGCTCGACGTCTCCCTGATCGGCAAGGCACGCGAGCGCGGCACCCTCGACGTACGCGTCCACCAGCTCCGCGACTGGGCGCACGACGTGCACAGGACGGTCGACGACACGCCGTACGGCGGCGGTCCCGGCATGGTGATGAAGCCCGAGGTCTGGGGCGAGGCCATCGACTCGGTGATCGGCGACGGCACGCCGCGGGTGATCGTGCCGACGCCGAGCGGTCGGCCTTTCACCCAGGAGCTGGCCCAGGAGCTGGCCGCCGAGCCGTGGCTGCTGTTCGCCTGCGGGCGCTACGAGGGCATCGACTCGCGCGTCATGGCCGAGTACGGCGCCCGGCTGCGGGTCGACGAGGTCAGCATCGGCGACTATGTGCTGGCCGGCGGCGAGGTCGCGGTGCTGGTGATGGTCGAGGCCGTCGGCAGGCTGCTGCCCGGCGTGCTGGGCAATGCGCAGTCGGCCGTCGACGACTCCTTCGCTCCTGGTTCGATGCAGAACCTGGTGGAAGGCCCGGTCTACACCAAGCCGCCGGTCTGGCGCGGGCACGAGGTTCCCGCCGTGCTGCTGTCCGGACATCACGGAAAAGTCGCCCGGTGGCGGCGGGACGAGGCGCTCCGGCGTACCGTGGCGAACCGGCCGGAACTGGCGGCGGCGCTCGATCCGGAGACGCTCGACAAGCACGACAGGAAGTTGCTCGAAGAGCTGTCGTTTCGCGTCCGGCCGGAAGATGTGGCAAACTGAATCGCTGCCGACCGTCAAACGGTTGGTCCGTCATGCCCGGGTAACGGTCCCGGGTTCATCAAATCAGCAGGCGTGTCCGCCGCGAGCTCCGGCCGGGTGGACCTCCGCGTGCTCGCGAGGACTTGAGGACTGCTCTCATGCACACGAAGATCCAGGAGCTCGAGAAGGCGACCCTTCGGAGCGACGTCCCGGCGTTCCGTCCCGGTGACACGCTTGAGGTCCACGTACGAGTCGTCGAAGGCAACCGCTCCCGCATCCAGGTCTTCAAGGGCTTCGTGCTGCGGCGGCAGGGCAGCGGCGCCCGCGAGACCTTCACGGTCCGCAAGGTCAGCTACGGCGTCGGCGTCGAGCGCACCTTCCCGGTGCACAGCCCGGTCATCGAGAAGATCGTGCTCGTGACCCGCGGTGACGTGCGTCGCGCCAAGCTCTACTACATGCGCGACCTGCGCGGCAAGGCCGCCCGTATCCGCGAGAAGCGCGAGGCGACCCCCGCGAAGTAACCCGAATCTTTTCCCGAAAGGCCCGTGCACCGCACGGGCCTTTCGGCTTTGCGGGGCCATTTCCTTTATGTGGAGCGACTCGCCCTTGGGTGTAACGTCGGTCGAGGCTTGTCGAGCCGTTCCATCATCTAGGCTCGTCAGCGATGACAAGCGAAGACCAGGAGTACGGCGCCTCGCGCCGCCCTGTCGAGGACGAGGTGGACGTGGTCGCCGAAGAGACTCAGAAGCCAGCAAAAGGCGACAAGGAGAAGAAGGGGTCGTTCTGGAAAGAACTGCCCGTTCTAGTCGTTGTGGCCCTCGTGCTGGCCCTGATCATCAAGACGTTCGTGATCCAGGCCTTCTACATTCCGTCGGAGTCCATGGAGAACACCCTGCTCAAGAACGACAGGGTCCTGGTCAACAAGCTCGTCTACCACACCCGTGACATCGAGCGCGGCGACGTGGTGGTCTTCTCCGGCGTCGACTCCTGGGACGGCGAGTTCGAGATGGAGGAGCCGTCCAACCCCATCGGGGCCTTCTTCCGCTGGGTCGGCACGGCCTTCGGCGTCGTGCCCGGCGAGAAGGACTACATCAAGCGGGTCATCGGCGTCGGCGGCGACCACGTCAAGTGCTGCGATTCCAAGGGGCGCATCACGGTCAACGGCACGGCCATCGACGAGGAGAGCTACCTCTATCCGGGCAATGTGCCGTCCGACAGGTTCTTCGACATCACCGTGCCGCCTGGGCGGCTGTGGGTGATGGGCGACCACCGTTCCGTCTCGCTCGACTCGCGCTCCCACACCGGTGACCAGGGCGGCGGCTCGATTCCCGAAGGTCAGGTCATCGGCCGGGCCTTCGTGATCGTCTGGCCGTTCAACCGGGCGGGCGTGCTGTCCATACCCGACACCTTCGCGCAACCCGCGCTGCAGGCACTCGGTGGCGCCGTACCGCTGGTGGCCGGGTTCGGGCTGGCCGTACCCTTGGTCCTGGTTCGTCGGCGACGGTTGGGGAGGAAGCGCTGATGGCCGTCACCAAGAAGGCGGAGGGCGTGGCCAAAGAGAAGAAAAAGGGCGGCTTCCGGGAGACCGTCCTGTTGCTGGTGCTCGGGGTCGGCATCGCGCTGCTGCTGCAGGCGTTCGTCATCGGGTCGTTCTACATCCCGTCGGAGTCGATGGAGAACACCCTGCTGATCAACGACCGGGTCTTCGTCAACAAGCTGGCGGGCAGTCCCGAGCGCGGCGACATCGTGGTCTTCAAGGGCTGGCGCACCGGCGAGGACACCATCAAGCGGGTCATCGGCGTCGGCGGCGACAAGGTGGAGTGCTGCGATTCCAAGCACCGCATCCTCGTCAACGGCACGCCGCTCGACGAGGAGTCCTACCTCTTCCCCGGCGACTTCGGCGGCGGCGACAAGTTCAACGTCACCGTCCCGGCCGGCAAGTTGTGGCTGATGGGCGACCACCGCACCGCCTCGGCGGACTCGCGCGCCCACATGGACGAGCCCGGCGGCGGCTTCATCTCCGTCGACGACGTGATCGGCAAGGCGGTCGTCCGCTACTGGCCGCTGTCGCGCGGCTACCTGTTCTCCACACCCGAGACTTTCGACAAGGTCAAGTAAGGGGCTTTCGGTCGCGGTTTGCGGCGAATGGGGCGTACGCTGCGAGTGTCATGACAGTTGCGTTCCGCCCTCGACCGAGCGTCGTCCGGCGCGATTCCGGACTCTACGCCTATGAGCGGGCGCTGGCCCGCCGTGGGCTGACCCCGGTCGCGGGGGTCGACGAGGCGGGCCGCGGCGCCTGCGCCGGGCCGCTGGTCGTCGCCGCCGTCGTCCTGCGCAGGGAGATCGCCGGTCTCGGCGACTCCAAGCTGCTGTCCGCGCCGGTGCGCGAGCGTCTGTACGACCGCGTCGTCGCCACCGCCCACGTGGGCATCGTGGTGATCCCGGCCGCGGAGATCGACGCCCGGGGGCTGCACAAGAGCAACGTCTCGGGAATGCGGCGGGCCGTGGCGCAGTTGCCGTGTGACCCGGAGTACATCCTCACGGACGGCTTCCCGGTGCCCGGTATGCCCGCACCGTCCCTGGCGGTGTGGAAGGGGGACCAGGTGGCCGCCTGCGTGGCGGCCGCGTCGATCGTGGCCAAGGTGACGAGGGACCGCCTGATGGTCGATCTGGATCGAAGATTTCCTCAGTACGGTTTCGCCGAGCACAAGGGGTATGTCACGCCAGGACACCGTTTGGCACTGGAGAGGCATGGCCCGTGCCCCGAACACCGTTACTCCTTCGTCACGGTGGCCAGGGGCATGGGTGAAAATGAGATGGGGGCCGGGGTTGCCTGAGCAGGCGAACCGGGGGACCGGTACGACAGGAGGACCGCGATGAGCGCAGAGGATCTCGAAAAATACGAAACCGAGATGGAGCTGCAGCTTTACCGCGAATACCGTGATGTCGTCGGTTTGTTCACATACGTCGTGGAGACTGAGCGTCGGTTCTACCTGACCAACTCGGTCGACCTCGACGTCCGTACCGCGGAGAACGGCGACGTCTTCTTCGATGTGAAGATGCAGGACGCCTGGGTGTGGGACATGTACCGGCCGGCGCGGTTCGTGAAGAACGTGCGGGTGGTCACGTTCAAGGATGTGAACGTGGAAGAGCTGGCCAAGGCGGACCTGGAGATGCCCAAGGAAGGGTTCTCGGGGTAGAACCCGGGGCCGTCGGCGCGGGGCGCCGACGGCGTCTGGCCGCGGGGGGACGGGGGCTTGCCGTCCCCTCCTTTCACGGCAACATCACCGTTCACGTAGGTGCCGTCTTCCACGCGCCATCCCTCACCTGCCACACGTCAGTCGATGGCAGCGCCGCAACGGCCCGTAGGGACATCCGTCCATCGCCGCCTGATCGAGCCGTGCGGCTGCTGGCGCGCTCCCGGGAGCCGTCTCTCCCGGGGCGCCACACCGGGCTGAGCGCGCAGCATCTGGCCCGCGGTCGGCCACGTCGCAGCGCTCGCGTGCCTCAACCCGCCCTGCGGCGCGTGCCTCAACCCGCCCTGCGGCGCGCTGGCGTCGTTTGTCCCGGCGTAGGGCGCTCCGGCGTTCTCCGCCGTCCCGGAGTTAGGGTTCTGGCGTCCTACGGCCCGCCCTGGGGCGCTCGCCGGCGTCCCTCATCCCCGAGGCCAGCGCACCGGTGTCGCGCGCCGAGGCGGGAGAGCACCCCGTAGCGCGAAGTTATCCACAGGCCATCACCGTCATCCCCCGGCTGTCCCCAGAATCCCGTTCGCCTCCTTCCGAACCCCTCGCCATCCGCCAAGGTCGGTCCCCGGACAACCCCGACAGACGGATGAACGGAGACGGCGCATGGCCTCCAAAGACGAGCTCGGCAAAGAAGGCGAGCACCTGGCCGCGATCTACCTCGAAGCCAAGGGGATGACGATCCTCGAACGCAACTGGCGCTGCCGCCGCGGCGAGATCGACATCATCGCCGTCGACGGTCAGGTCCTGGTGGTCGTCGAGGTGAAGACCCGATCGAGCAGGTCCCACGGAACAGCCCTGGAGTCCGTGAGCCACACCAAACTGGCCCGGCTCCGCATGCTGGCGGCCAAATGGCTGTCGGCGCAGTCCCGCTCCTTCGATGCCGTGCGCATCGACGTGATCGCCCTTGAGCGCTTCGCGGGCAACTTCGCCCTGCGCCACATCCGGGGGGCGATCTAGATGACCGTGGCCCGGACCCGCAGCGTCGCACTGGTCGGGGTGAGCGGCCGCAGCGTCGAGGTGGAGGCCGACGTGGGCAACGGCCTGGCCGGAATCCACCTCATCGGCCTGCCCGACACGGCGCTCAGCGAGGCCCGCGACCGGGTGCGTTCCGCCGTGGTCAACAGCAGCTACCCGTGGCCGGACGCCCGCATCACCGTCAGTCTCTTCCCCGCCAGCCTCCCCAAACGCGGCTCCCAGTTCGACCTCGCCATCGCCATGGCCATCCTGGGAGCCTCCGGAGTCGTCCCGGCGGAGCGCATCGCCGAGCCCTTCTTCCTGGGCGAACTCGGCCTCGACGGCCGCATCAGGGCCGTACGCGGCGTGCTCCCGTCCATCCTCGGCGCCGCGGCCGCGCACGAGGAGGCCACGGTGATCGTCCCGTCGGAGAACTCGGGTGAAGCCGGTCTGGTCCCCGACGTGAAGGTGATCCCGGTGGCTCATCTGCGTCAGCTGGTCGAGTGGCTCCGCAAAGGCGACAAGCCGCCCGAACCCGAGGCCCATGGGCGTGCCGAGACGCCCAAGCCCGTGACACAGCCCGCCGTCGACCTGGCGGACGTCGTCGGCCAGCCCGTGGCGCGCCGAGCGCTGGAAGTGTGTGCGGCCGGCGGCCACAACCTGTGGATGGTCGGCCCGCCCGGCACCGGCAAGACCCTCCTGGCCGAACGCCTTCCCACCCTCCTGCCGGACCTGGAGCTCGACCACGCCCTGGAGGTCACGGCCATCCATTCCGTCGCGGGTCTGCTGCCGCCCGACAGTCCCATGATCAACCGTCCGCCGTTCGTCAGCCCTCACCACACGGCGACGGCGGCCGCGATCATCGGCGGCGGCAGCACGGTCGTCCGTCCGGGCGCGGTGTCCCTCGCCCACAGGGGCCTGCTGTTCATGGACGAGGCTCCCGAGTTCCCTCGTCACGTCCTCGACTCGTTGCGGCAACCGCTGGAATCCGGGCGCGTCACCGTGTCCAGATCCGCGGCCTCGGTCACGTTCCCCGCCCGGTTCATGCTCGTGCTGGCCGCGAACCCGTGCCCCTGCGCCCAGGCCGACGACCAGGCCGGCGCCACCTGCCGCTGCTCGCCCACCACCAGACGCCGATACCTGGGCCGACTGTCCGGCCCCCTGCTCGACCGCATCGACATGAAGGTCACGGTCGCCCGCTCGTCCAGACGCGAGCTTCTGGCCGACCGTCAGTTCGTCGAGTCCAGCGAGACGGTGGCGGAACGCGTCCTGCTGGCTCGCCGACGCGCCGTCAAACGCCTGGCCCACACCCCTTGGCGGACGAACGCCGAGATCCCCTCCTCCGTCCTCCATGCCGACTTCCGTCCCTCCGAGGCGGCGATGAAGCCCATGACCTCCTGTCTCGACTCGGGCTCCCTCACCGCCCGCGGCCTCGACCGCACCTTGCGCGTCGCCTGGACCCTTGCCGACCTCGCAGGCAAAGACCGCCCCGAAGAAGACGAGACCACCGCAGCCCTCGGCTTCTGGCTCGGAGTACGACCGTGACCCCGGCCACCCACCCGCCCATGAAGATCATCAGGAGGCAATGTGACCAGTCCGGAGCATGTGGCACGTGCGGCCCTCATGCGAGCCGCCGACGTGGGCGACACGGCCATGGGCCGTCTGGTGGCGCACCTCGGTGCCTCCGGCGCGGTGGAGGCGATCCGCGAGCGCGCACTTCCCCCGGCCTTCACCGCTCAGGAGTCGCGGCAGGAACGTCCGTGTGACCTGCCGGGGCGGCTGAACGCCTGGTTCGTCCGGTTGGCGGCCTCGAAGCCCGCCGCCGACCTGGAAGCCGGCGAGCGGTTCGGAGCCAGGCTGATCATCCCCGGCGATCCCGAATGGCCCACGCAGCTGGACCACCTCGGCCCGAGCCGTCCCCTCGGCCTCTGGCTGCACGGCTCGGCCGACCTCCGCTTCGCCTGTCTCAAATCCGTGGCCGTCGTAGGAGCGCGAGCGGCCACCCAGTACGGCCTGCACATCGCGGCCAACTTCGGCATCGGCCTCAGCGAGGCAGGCTGGTCCGTCGTCTCCGGCGGCGCGTACGGGGTGGACGGCGCGGCGCACAAAGGTGCCCTGCTGGCCGAGTCGCCCACGGTGGTCGTCCTGGCCTGCGGAGTGGACATCTGTTATCCGAGCGGCCATCAGGACCTGTTCGCCAAGGTTCGCGACCAGGGTGTCGTGATGAGCGAATGTCCGCCCGGCGTCCACCCCACCCGCGCTCGCTTCCTGATCAGGAACCGTCTCATCGCCGCCCTGACCAGAGGAACGGCCGTGGTGGAGGCAGCCCTGCGCAGCGGTGCCCTGAACACCGCAGGCCACGCGCTCACCCTCAATCGGCACCTGGGCGCCGTGCCAGGCCCCACCACGTCCGCGCTGTCGGCCGGGTGCCACAAACTCCTGCGGGAACGCAAGGCGGTCTGCGTCACGACGCCAGAGGAAATGATCGACCTGGTCGGCGTCATAGGCGACGACCTGGCCCAACAGACGAGAACCCCCGTCGTCTCCCGTGACCGTCTCAGCGAATCCACCAAGAGAGTCCTGGACGCCATCCCCACCCGCGGCGGCGCCGGTCCCGCATCGATAGCTGTCTCGGCCGGCGTCAGCATGGACATCACGCTGAGCGCCCTGGGCGGCCTGGCCGCGGCCGGCTACATAGAACGAGCAGCCGGCGGTTGGCGCCTCCGCAAAACCACAACCAGCTACCTGAAGGCCCCTGAAACCATGGCTCTGGCCCCGCCTCCCGCCAACGAAGCCCCAGCCACAGACCCACCTCCCCCCGCGGAAGACGACACTCCGCCCCCACCCCACCCCCAAGAACTCGCAACCCCCTTCTGACCGGTCACGCACGAGTTCATGGGATGAGTCGCACGCAGGTGACCGACATGTGGACGGCGCGACGCGCAGCCGAGCCGCCGTCAGCGCCTGTAGCGGGACGTGCGCGATCACTGGGACGGTGGGGTTGCCGACGCGGCCCGGTGGGCACCGTACTGAGCCGGGCATGAGCGAGCAGTGATACGACTGGTGGATGTCCGCGCGGACAGTGGGGAAGCCTTGGACAACGACTTGAACGACAGCCTGAACCCCGACCTGAATGCCGACGAAGTCCTTGCGGAGTTCGAGAGGTACCTGCGGTTCGAACGCGACCTCTCTCCGCACACAGTGCGTGCCTATCTCTCCGACATCACCGCCCTCCTCGACCACCTTCGCGGTCGGCTCGACGGCCTGGACATCGGCGAGCTGCGAGCCTGGCTGGCCGACCAGCACGGCGCCGGCAAGGCGAGGGCCACGCTGGCCCGCAGAACAGCCTGCGTCCGCACCTTCACCGCGTACTGCCATCGCCGGGGTTGGCTGGCCGCCGATCCCGGGCTGTTGCTGGGCAGCGCCAAGGCGCCACGCCCGTTGCCCGCCGTGCTCGACCAGGAGCAGGCCCAGACCGTCCTGAACGCGCCCGCCTCCACGGGCGACCCCAAGGACCTCCGAGACCAGGCTCTCCTGGAGCTCCTGTACGCCACAGGCGTGCGGGTGGGTGAACTCTGCGCGCTCGACGTCGACGACGTGGACCGGGACCGGCACGTCATCAGGGTCCTGGGCAAGGGACGAAAGGAGCGTTCCGTGCCGTTCGGACTACCGGCCCTTCGAGCCCTGGACCGATGGTGCATCAACGGACGCCCCATCTGGGTTCGAGAACGCTCCGGGCCGGCCCTCTTCCTCGGCGTCCGTGGCGGCCGGATCGACGCGGGCACCGTACGGCGGGTGGTCCACGCGCGACTGGCCCAGACGGAGGGCGCCCCGGACATGGGCCCACACGGCCTGCGGCACACCGCGGCAACCCATCTGCTCGAAGGGGGAGCGGACCTGCGGAGCGTCCAGGAACTGCTCGGTCACGCCTCCCTCAACACGACCCAGATCTACACCCACGTCTCGATCGACCGCCTCCGCACCGCCTACCGCCAAGCCCACCCCCGCGCCTGATCGATGAAACCAGGGCTGCAACCGTCCGCTCACAAATCCCTCACGCCCCTCCTCACACCGTTCCCACTGACTGCCTACGGCCCTCCGCCCCCTCACAACCCTCCACCTTGGCGACCTGCGGCCTTTCGCCCCAGAAACCCTTCGCTCTGTGGCCTTCGCTGACCCGCTGGGAGACGAGGGAGCGAGTGGGCCGTTGGGCGTCGAAGCTTGAGCTCACGAACGCAGGTGGGTTCAACGCGCACCGCCCAGGCGACGCCGACACCTTAGGCATGACGACACATCGACCTGAGGACCCGGCGGTGTGGAGACACAGCGGTGACGCCAATGCGAGAGCTGTTGGAGGGATGAGAAGCGACGGAGTGCAGGCACGTGCCTCCGCGGGCGCAGATCGTGAACGTACGACGGCCCGGAGAGACAAGGAGGCGGTGATCCACCTGGCCGCGGAGCGCCGGGGTCCGAGTACGGCTGGACAGGAGGCGCGCGAGTACAGCTGGACAGGAGGCGTGCGGAGACGAGGGGTGCCTGCGCTGAACGCTTGAAGAGCCTGGCATGTGCCGGTATAGGGGACACCCCATTTCGCCGGCCCTATCCCAGATGGCCCAGCGTCTTCCAGATCACAGGGCACGCGCATCGCCGGACTTTCCTGCAACGGAGCAGGGGGAGCCGACGTTCCCGCAGCGGAGCAGGAGAAGAGGGATCACCCGCTGGGAGTGCGTACGAAAAGAAGACATGGGTCGCCCCTGTGTGCCCAGAGGGGGACCAAGGCGTGGTTGTCGCTTCATCAGCTTCCCTTCGCGACGCAGGGAGGTGTCTCGCATGTAGGGAAGCGATGGCCGGGCAGCCAGTGACATTGGCCTCCCACGCGGCCACGAACTTCATCGGCGCTGCTCGTTTAGGGGCGGGGCGCCCTGGTCGCCACGAACAGCCACAACTCACTTTGCAACGGACGTCGTGTTGCAACACGCGACTCACAACTTCCACGGGGTTGTGCGACTCGTGCGCTACTTCAAGCCACAACTCGGCAGGGCAGCCTGTCGCCTCGCGAGTTGGTGGTCCGAGGGTCCGGCGGCGCTGGCGGCGGCGATGGCGCCCGCGGCGGCGATGGCGCCGGCGGCGGTGAGGGGGACGAGGGGCGAAGGAGTCACTCTGGGGGAGGGGCTTGGTCCGGTTCGGAGACTCAAGCGTGCCCCGATGAGGGTTGGCGGGTCGCGTGCATCATTCCGGGGCGAAGGAGCATCGTGGCCGCTCTGGAGGGATCTATGCGGTTCTCGGAGTGACAGCTGTGGGTCTCGGCGTGAGCTTGGGGCTGTATACGCGAGTGTTGGAGCGCTGAGGGCGAAGGTCTCTTTTTTTGGTGGGTTTTCGGGCTTCAGGAGGAGCGCTGTGAGGGGGGGATCCGGGCGTCTGTGTGCTCCTTCCGATCGTGGGGGCTTGCGATGTTGACCGGGTTGGCCGGTTCTTGGGCTGTGCGGCTTCTTGTGGAGGCGTCGGCGGCGACGTAGGGCCGTGATCAGGAGGACGGCGCCAAGGAGAGTGCCCAGTCCGGCTGCTGTGGCTGTGGGCAGGGAGGCCGCATGTGCGAGGAGCTGGATGTCGGGTTTGCGGGGTGTGGTGGGGCGCTCGGTTGGATCAAACGGTTGCTTGGGAGCTGAGGCCCATCGGGTGCGGACGGGCAGGTTGCTGGAGCGCATCTCGGGACGAGAGGGGGTGGCTTCAGGGGTGATGATCAGAGGTTCGGTGCCCGGAAGTGCGACAGGCGCGAGCGTTTGCATGGCGGTGGCGTTGGGGGATGGGGGTGGGTTCTGCGGGGCGGAAGGGGAGTCGTGGTGCCCCAGGAGCGTGAGCAGGGACGGGTGTAGGGGGACGAGGAGCGGGGGCGGAGGTAGGGGCTGAGGCAGGGGCTGGGGCGCGCTGGTGGGCGGGGTTGTGGTGTTGGGCGCAGAGCTTTCAGTGGGGGCGAAGGGGAAGGTGAGGGGCGCTTCGGACCGTGCCTTGGGGGTTGGAGGCAGCAGGGGTGGGGTGACTGGGGGCGTGGTGGATGTGGGCCAGAGGGGGAGGAGGCGGATGGAGGCGTGGCCCAACAGGAGCAGCGGGTCCAGGTAGCGGGAGCTTTGGATGAGGCCCCAGTGCAGGCATGACTCCTGGCAGTGGCCCTGTACGGCTTGTACGACTCCCAGACGGGCGCCCATCATGATCGGCTCGCCTTGCTTCACCGACGCGGTGATCGGCAGGTACGTCGTTCGGAGGCCGCTTGGGTGGTCGATGGTGACGACCCCTCTTCCGCCTACTGAGCCTGCGTAGTGGACGGTGCCTGTGCCGGCGGCCAGGACGGGCGTGTCGGCAGGGGCGGCCAGGTCCATGCCTCGGTGTCCGGCCAGCCATGGGGCGGAGGGCGGGGCGAAGCGGCGCAGGATGCGGGGGGTGCCGTCGAGTGGCCAGCGCCAGGCGGGTGGGGTGGCCCTTGCCGGAGGAACCGGGGTGGTGATGGCCGTGATGCTGATCACCGTTGTGAGCATGGCCAATGCGGTCAGGGCTTGGCGTGCCTTGTTCCGGGGGCAGGGCTCCGGCGGTGGGGGTGCTGGGTGAGGGGACATGGCGGGGAGTCTTGTCGGGGGCGCCCTCCGGAGGTCGAGGCGAGCGGGATTCTGTGGACGAAGGGAGCGGGGGTGAGCCTCCTGTGGACGGCGGTAGCAGCCAGTTAGGGGGGCGGGTGGGGGAGCTGTGGGGGCAAGAGGTGGTGGCGATGGGTGGGGGCGGAGAACGGCGCCGTCGGCGTCACCAGAACGGGCGCTGTTGAGCGCCGCGCGACCGTGACACAGAGGAGGGTCCGTGGCGGCGGGTCGAGAAGCCTCAGAGGGAGGGGCCGTGGCGGCGGGGGCAAGGAGCCTCAGGGGGGAGAGCCGTGGCGGCGGGAGGCCAGGGGCGGGGGGCGGGGCGTTGTGCGGTGCTGTGGAGTTCATCGGGCGCGGTCGAGGGGCTAGATGAGGGAGCGGCGCTTGGATTCGATGAGGTGGGTCAGCGCGTGGGGGAGGGAGGGCTGAGAGGGAGGGGGCGGGGTGTGGAGGTGCTGCTTCTGAGGACTGTTGGGGCGTAGGGGGGAGAGCCAGATCCACAGGGTGCTCAGGGCGATGCCCGCCGCGCTCAGCAGAATGACCGGTCGCAGCCCGATGAACTCGCCCAGTACGCCGCCGGTCAGCCCGCCGAGGGCCAGGACGCCCTGCACGGCGAAGGTCATGGTGGCGTTCACGCGGCCCCGGAGGGCGGTGGGGGTGTCGCGGAGTGTGATCACGCCCATGCAGGTGGAGAAGGCGACCACGATGACGCCGGTCATCACGCCGGTGAGGCCGAGGACGGTGAGCTTCACCCAGAGGGGACCGTCCACGACGCCGACGGCGAGGATGTCCAGCGGGAAGAACAGGACGGCGACGAGCAGGACGCGGTTCTCGCCGTAGCGCTTGGCCAGGCGGGAGGTGAGCCAGGCGCCCAGGAGACCGCCCAGGCCGCTCAGGGCCGTGAGGAAGCCGATCATCCCCTTGGGGATGCCGAGCGTGTTGACCATGTAGAGCATGTAGACGGCGATGTACGCCATGGCGAAGAAGTTGATCGTCACACCCGCGCCGAGGACGGCTCGGAGCGTGCGGTTGGTGAGGCTGGTTCGCAGGCCCTCGACGATGTCGCGCCACATGCTGGACGAGCGGTTGGGCTCGTTGTGCTCGGGCGTGCGGATCGAGCGCAGCAGGAAGGCGGAGGCGAGGAAGGACAGCGCCTCCGCCAGTACGGCGAACGGCGCGGTGAGCGTCTGGACCAGGATGCCGGCCAGGCCGGGTCCGCTCACGGAGGCCACCGAGTACGAGGCTTGGAAGCCGGCCATGGCCTCGGTGCGCTGCGACGGGTCCACGACCGCGGCTATGTAGGGGAAGTTGGCGGACTTGAACATGACGCCGGCCGTACCGATGACCAGGGCCACGATGACCAGCCAGGGCACGGTGAGGACGCCGAACAGCCAGGCCAGCGGGACGGTGAGGGCCGCCGCGCAGGACACGAGCTCGCAGGCGATCATCAGCGGGCGGTGCCGGGCGAGGCGGTCGGAGATGGCGCCCGACTGGAGGCCGAACAGCAGGGCGGGCAGGGGCGCGGCGGCGGTGAGCAGCCCCATCTCGGTGGGGGAGGCGGTCAGCAGCGTGATGGCGGTCAGGGGGACGGCCAGCTTGGAGACCTCCGAGCCGGTGATCGAGATCGTGCGGGCGCTCCACAGGAGGCGGTAGTCGCGCTGCTTGCGAAGGGGGACTGGGGGCGTCGTGTCCATGCTCAGGGTCTCCGGGATGCCGAGTTCGGGGAGTGCGGGGGCAGATGTGAAAGGAAGACTTCATAAGTATGAAGGAATCCCTTCAGAGTTGTAAAGGGAATGCTTCACATCTGCCGGCGGGTACCTTTGGCACATGACGCAGGACATGGAGAGGCTCAGCGATCCCAAGATGATGCGAGCGCTGGCCCACCCGGCGAGGCTCCTGATCCTCAACCGGCTCGGCGTGGAGGGCAGTGCCACGGCGACCGAGGTGGCGGAGATCGCCGGGATCACGCCCAGCGCCGCGAGCTACCACCTGCGCATGCTGGCCAAGTACGGCTTCGTCGAGGACGCCCCGCCCAGGGGCGACGGACGCGAACGGCTGTGGAGATCGACGCACAAGCCGTTCAGCGTGGGCGTGCTGCCGGACGACCAGCCGGAGGTCCGTGACGCCAAGACCCTGCTGATCAAGGCGTTCCGCAAGGAGGCCGGCGACGAGGCGGACCGGGCCCTGGCCAGGAGCGAGCACGAGCCGGACGAATGGCGCGACGTGATCCGCTTCAGCCGCACCCGGATCAGGGTCGACGCGAGCGAGCTCGGACGGCTGAATGCGGAGATCGAGAAGCTGCTGGAGCCGTACATCGCTCATCGGCGCAGTCCGGAGGAGGCGCCGAGCGGGGCCAGGGTCGCCGAGGCGCAGATCAGCCTCTTCCCGGTCGCCCCCAGGACGTGGCCGGGGTTGCCCACGGAGGACCACGGTGCGGGCTGAGCCGTACCCGGAATGTCGGTTTGACCTCAGACGGTCAGCCTGGGGCGGTGTGGGAGGTAGACTTTTCGATGGCCTGTGGCAACAGGCCGACTTCGCATGCCCCGTTGCGGACCGCACCCTCGGTCCGGGCCTCGGCCCGGCTGGAGCGGTTTTGGGGCATCAGGGCGGTAGACAACGCGCTGCCGCGGCACAACCGAGAACTGCGCCCATCCGCAGGGCGCCCAGACCTGGAGGACCATCACATGGCCCCCGTCGTCACCATGCGACAGCTGCTCGAGAGCGGCGTTCACTTCGGCCACCAGACCCGTCGGTGGAACCCGAAGATGAAGCGCTTCATCTTCACCGAGCGCAACGGCATTTACATCATCGACCTGCAGAAGTCGCTGTCGTACATCGACCGTGCCTACGACTTCGTCAAGGAGACCGTCGCCCACGGCGGCACGATCCTGTTCATCGGCACCAAGAAGCAGGCTCAGGAGGCCATCTCCGAGCAGGCCGCGCGGGTCGGCATGCCCTACGTGAACCAGCGCTGGCTGGGCGGCATGCTCACCAACTTCTCCACCGTGCACAAGAGGCTTCAGCGTCTGAAGGAGCTCGAGGAGCTCGACTTCGACAACGTCGCCGGCTCGGGGCTCACCAAGAAGGAGCTCCTCATGCGCCGTCGCGAGAAGGACAAGCTCGAGCGCACGCTCGGCGGCATCCGTGACATGGGCCGCGTGCCCAGCGCGGTGTGGATCGTGGACACGAAGAAGGAGCACATCGCGATCAGCGAGGCCAAGAAGCTTGGCATCCCGGTCGTCGCGATCCTCGACACCAACTGCGACCCCGACGAGGTCGACTACCCGATCCCGGGCAACGACGACGCCATCCGCGCCGTCGGCCTGCTCACCAGGGTCGTCGCCGACGGTGTCGCCGCCGGTCTGATGGCTCGCTCCGGCGCCGCCCGCGGCGACGAGAAGCCGGCCGCCGCCGAGCCGCTGGCCGAGTGGGAGCGCGAGCTCATCGAGCAGGGCCAGGGTCAGGCCGCCGCTGAGGAGGCCGCTCCTGAGGCCGCCGCCGAAGAGGCTCCCGCGGCCGAGGCTCCGGCCGAGGAGGCTCCGGCTGAGGCCCCCGCTGAGGAGGCCCCCGCTGCCGAGGCTCCGGCCGAGGACGCGCCGGCCGCCGAGGCGAAGCCCGAGTCCGAGCCGCAGGCCTGAGACCCGGCCGCCGGGCTCGGGCGTGAGGCCGGGCACGGCACAGGCGCCGGTTCCGCGCCGCAGGTCGTCACAGACCGCGGCGCGGGGCGGGCACCCGGCTGAGCGAGGGCGAGCGGAACCGAGGTCCTGCGAGGGCTGAGGCTCCGAAAGGGGCCCAGGTCCGGTTGCAGGTGAGGCTTCCGGAAGGGCCGAGGTCCTACGAGGGGCGAGGGTTCCGGAAGGGGCCCGTCCCGTGAGGGGCGAGGGTTCCGGAAGGGCCCGGGTCCTGTGAGGGCTGAGGCTTGGAAGGGCAAGGTACGCGTCTCGACTGGGCAAACGGCCGAGCCGGGACGGCAAGCCGGGCAGGACGGCACCACGCCGAGGCGGTAAGCCGAAGCAGGGTGGCGTCGGGCCGAGGCGGTGAGCGAGGCCGGGTGGCCATCGGGAACCGAGGCGGTGAGCCGAGGGGGATGACCATCGGGCCGGAGCGATAAGCCGAGCCTCGCTGGGCAGTATGCCGAGCGAGGCGGAGCGGCGCTCCACCGGCGGAGCCCGTCCTGCTGACGTGGAGTCCCGGGCGACAGCCGGGCAGGCCAGGTGAAAGCCAGGCAGGCCAGGTGGAAACCCGGGGCGATCGGGCGGATGGCCGGAAGGCCGGGTGAATGCCCAGCCGGTCGGACGGGAGTCCGGGGGCAGGTGGAAGGCCGGCCTGTCGGCGGAAGTTCGGCGTCCGGGCATCGTCCAAGGGCGACCCGGCACGACAGTCCGCAACCGAGCATCACAGCCTGAGACCGCGCAAGACCGAGGCAGAACGCACGACCCGCGCACGACCCGCGCACGACAAGGCCCTGGTACGGCACGCTCCTGCCGCACCGACCAGGGGAGGGCGCCCAGGGCGTCCACCCCGATCCCACGACGACGACGAAATCCCACAAGGAATAAGAGCAATGGCTTCCGTGAACATGGCCGACGTCAAGCGGCTTCGCGAGATCACCGCTGCCGGCATGATGGACTGCAAGAAGGCGCTTGAGGAGTCCGAAGGCGACTTCGACCGCGCCATCGAGCTCCTGCGCCTCAAGGGCGCCAAGGACGTGGGCAAGCGCGAGGCCCGCACGGCCTCCAACGGCCTCGTCGCCCTCCAGCAGGACGGCGACTCCTCCGCCGCCCTGCTCGAGCTCAACTGCGAGACCGACTTCGTGGCCAAGGGCGAGCGCTTCCAGGAGCTGGCCGCCGGTGTGGTCGCGCACATCCTGGAGAGCAAGCCCGCCGACGTGGCGACGCTGCTCGACTCCTCCTTCGACGGCAAGTCCGTCAAGGAGCACCTGGACGTGGCCAACGCCGCGCTCGGCGAGAAGATCGAGATCCGCCGCTTCGCCGTGCTCGAGGGCGGCTACATCGGCGCGTACATGCACAAGACCGACCCGGCGCTGCCGCCGGCGGTGGGCGTGCTCGTGCAGCTCGACAAGCCGAACGCCGAGGTCGCCAAGGACATCGCCCAGCACGCCGCGGCGATGGCCCCGCAGTACCTCAAGGCCGACTCCGTCCCCGCCGAGGTCGTCGAGAAGGAGCGCAAGCTCTTCGAGGAGATGACCCGCGAGGAGGGCAAGCCCGAGGCCGCCATCGGCAAGATCGTCGAGGGTCGCGTCAACGGCTGGTACAAGGACTTCACCCTGGTCCAGCAGGCCTTCGTGAAGGACAACAAGAAGAGCGTGGGCAAGTACGCCGAGGAGAACGGCGTCGAGGTGCTCGCCTTCGTCCGATTCAAGGTCGGCCAGGCTTAGGCTTGAGCAAACTGCCTGCCCAGAGTTTCACCCTATGAAGGAGGCCGCCGCCGTGCAGGACCACCGGGAGTCAGCCCACGAATCCACACGGACGGCGGCTTCCTCATCACCCAGCCCGCAGAGTCCACTGAGGTGGAAGCGGGTGATGTTGAAGCTGTCAGGCGAGGCGTTCGCCGGAGACGACCCGCTGGGCATCGCCCCGGCCGTCGTCGACCACCTGGCCGACTCGATCACCGAGGCCGTGCGCGAGGGCGTGCAGGTCGCGGTCGTCGTCGGCGGGGGGAACATGTTCCGCGGCGCCACCCTGTCCCAGGGCGGCATCGACCGCGCCAGGGCCGACTACATGGGCATGCTCGGCACGGTGATCAACTGCCTGGCGCTGCAGGACTTCCTGGAGAGGCGGGGCGTCGAGACCCGCGTCCAGACCGCCATCACCATGCAGCAGGTCGCCGAGCCCTTCCTGCCGCGCCGCGCGATCAGGCACCTGGAGAAGGGCCGCGTGGTCATCTTCGGAGCGGGTCTCGGCTCGCCGTACTTCTCCACCGACACCGCGGCGTCCCAGCGGGCCCTGGAGATCGGCGCCGAGGCGCTGCTCAAGGGCACGCAGGTCGACGGGATCTACGACTCCGACCCGCGCAAGAACCCCGACGCGGTCCGGTTCGACCACCTTGACTACGGCGAGGTGCTGCTCCGCGACCTCGCGGTCATGGACGCGACCGCGATCAGCCTGTGCAAGGACAACGATCTGCCGATCGTGGTCTTCGACCTGATGGGCGAGGGCAACATCCTGCGAGCGGTACGCGGTGAGAAAATCGGCACGCTGGTGAGTCCCGCAGGCAAATGAGGGAGCTCTAGCCCGACACCGCCAGCTAGTAGACAGGGAGCCGCTGTGATCGACGAAACCCTCCTCGAAGCCGAGGAGAAGATGGACAAGGCCGTCTCGGTCGCGAAGGAGGACTTCGCGACCATCCGGACCGGCCGGGTCACCCCCGCGATGTTCAACAAGATCAATGCGGAGTACTACGGCACTCCGACACCGGTGCAGCAGTTGGCCTCGTTCCACCTGCCCGAGGCGCGCATGGTCATCATCCAGCCCTTCGACAAGAGCGCGATGGGTGCGATCGAGAAGGCCATCCGCGACTCCGACCTCGGCGTCAACCCGACCAACACCGGCGACGTGATCCGCGTGACGTTCCCGGAGCTGTCCGAGGAGCGCCGCAAGGAGTACATCAAGGTCGCCAAGAACAAGGGCGAGCACGCCAAGGTGTCGATCCGCAACATCCGTCGTACGGCCAAGGAGGCCCTCGACAAGATGATCAAGGACGGCGAGGCGGGCGAGGACGAGGTCCGCCGGGCGGAGAAGGAACTCGACGACCTCACCCAGAAGCACGTCGCCAAGATCGACGAGCTGCTCAAGCACAAGGAAGCCGAGCTGCTCGAAGTCTGAGCGGCACGCCTCGCGGCCCTCGCCGGAAGGCGGGGGCCGTGGCTATGGAGAGTGTCTGTGGAAGAACGTACGGCCGGCACCGGTCCCGACGGCGGCAGCCGTACCGGAAGGAACCTGCCGGCCGCGATCGCGGTGGGTGTGGGGCTGGGTGCACTGGTCCTCGGTACCCTCTACACGATCAAGGAGCTCTTCCTCCTGGTGGTCGTGGTGTGCGTCGGCGTGGGCGTGCTGGAGCTGACCAAGGCGTTCGCCACGCGCGGGATCAAGGTCCCGGCCGTCCCGGTGCTCGCGGGCCTGGTGGCCATGCAGGCCGGGGCGTACTGGGGCGGTCCCTTCTGGCTGCTGGGGTCGTTCGCGGTGTTCGCGTTCGTGCTGCTGGTCTGGCGGATGTTCAGCGACGGCACCGACGGCTACGTGCGCGACGGCACGGCCTCGGTGTTCACGCTGTTCTACCCGGCGATGCTGGCGGCGTTCGTGGCGTTGCTGCTCGCGCCGCCCGACGGTCGCGACCGGGTGCTGATCTTCATCGCGGTGACCGTGGCCAGCGACATCGGCGGCTACGTCGCGGGTGTGCTGTTCGGCAGGCACAAGATGACGGTCATCAGCCCGAAGAAGACCTGGGAGGGCTTCGCCGGGTCGGTGATCGCCTGCACGCTGGTCGGCGGCTGGCTGGTGACCTGGCTGCTGGACGGCCCGCTCTGGCTGGGCGCGCTGATCGGAGCGCTGGCGGCGTTGCTGGCGACCGTGGGCGACCTCATCGAGTCGATGATCAAGCGGGACCTCGGCATCAAGGACCTCGGCACGATCCTGCCGGGGCACGGCGGCCTGATGGACCGCCTCGACTCGCTGGTGACCACGCTGGTGCCGGTCTGGCTGCTACTGACGCTGTTCCTCTAACGCCTCCGTCGTCACGGGGGTGAGCCACAACCACCGGACGGCCTCCCCGCCGAACGCGAACCCCGACATGTCTGGCATGTCGGGTGGGTCGGCCCGCATGAGGACCCCCGAGTACTGTGGCCCCAGCGGGAACGTCGACGGCTCGTGGTACCACTTGGCCGTGTGCCCGTGGCCGAGCCAGGTCACCGAGTGCCACGGATACTGGGCCAGCCACACCAGCAGCAGCGCCGCGTCCCTGGGGTCGTCCCGGGTGGCCACGGCCAGCTCGATGCGGGCGTAGGCGTCGGGGCGGTCGATCCACTGCTCGACCGTCGGCATGCGCTGGCAGCTCATCCCCACCGTGGACAGCACGGTCGGCTCGCGGCCCTCGTACGGGGGCCGTTCGGTGATGCCGACGGTCGGCAGGCGCTCGCCGCTGGCGTCCCAGTAGCGGCCCGCCGGGCCCAGCACCCGGTCGAGATGGCCCATGACGAACTGCTGGAACGACGGCCACGACCCCTCGCCGTGCCGCCAGCGCCAGTAGGAGGTGGCGTTGGAGATGCGCGGTCGCAGCCCCTCCAGCGCCTCCGACAGCGCCCACGCGAACGGCGACTCGCCCACGGCGTCGCGGGCGTAGCCAGGCATGCCCCTGCTCATGTCGGCCCAGCCGGGGATGACGGCGAGCAGGTCGTCGTCCTCGTAGAGGGCCACGCCGTCGCCCTCCTCGAACCACAGGGCGGACAGCTGCCCGAGCGGCCTGCGTCCCTCGGGATGCGTCGTGTTGCTCCTGGGCATCAGCGGGGGCAGGCCGGAGTTGATCCGGGCCAGGTCGACCACGGCCGGGGCCGGCCGATGGTTGGCCAGCCAGACCGCTCCGTGGACGGCGCCCTCCGGCGAGCACAGGTAAGCTACCGAGGAGTCCTCGTCCCGCTCGACCACGAGCGTGCGGCTGCCGTAGGGGTTACCGGCGGCGAGGACGACCTCGGTCCCACCCTCGCCAGATGCCGACCGGAAAATCGCCATACGAGATGACTGTAGATCGGGCGGCGACCCTGACGCGAGCCGTACCGTGATCAGGAATGCCGCCTCCGCGGCCGGCGTTCACTAACCTGGCCGGTGAGAAATCCCGGTAGTCCCCCGAGCAAAGGCAGAAACGTGTCCCAGCAGCCAGGCCAGCTCACCTTCGTCGCGCCGCGGCGGGCCAAGCCCGCGCGGCACCTGGCGGACCTGTCCATGGCCGAGCGCCGGGCCGCGGTCGCCGAGCTGGGTGAGAAGGCCTTCCGCGCCGACCAGCTCTCGCGCCACTACTTCGAGCGCCACACCACCGACGTCGCCGCGATGACCGACCTGTCCCCGGCGGCCCGCGACAAGCTGTCGGCGCTGCTGCCGACGCTGCTCACGCCGGTCAAGGAGCTGACCACCGACGGCGGCACGACCCGCAAGACGTTGTGGCGGCTGTTCGACGGCGCGCTGGTCGAGTCGGTGCTCATGCGCTATCCCGAGCGGGTCACGATGTGCGTGTCGTCGCAGGCCGGCTGTGGCATGAACTGCCCGTTCTGCGCCACCGGCCAGGCGGGCCTGACCCGCAACATGTCCACCGCCGAGATCGTCGAGCAGGTGGTCTCCGGGGCCCGCGCGCTGGCGGCGGGCGAGGTGCCGGGCGGGCCCGGCCGGGTGAGCAACATCGTCTTCATGGGCATGGGCGAGCCGCTGGCCAACTACAAGCAGGTGATCGGCGCCGTGCGCCGTATCGTCGAGCCCGCGCCGCACGGCCTCGGCATCTCCGCCCGCGGCGTCACGGTCTCGACCGTCGGGCTGGTGCCCGCCATCGGCAAGCTCGCCGACGAGGGGCTGCCGGTCACGCTGGCGCTGTCCCTGCACGCGCCCGACGACGAGCTGCGCGACACGCTCGTGCCGATCAACACGCGCTGGAAGGTGGCCGAGGTCCTCGACGCGGCCTGGTCGTACGCGGCCAGGACCAAGCGCCGCATCTCCATCGAGTACGCCCTGATCAAGGACGTCAACGACCAGGAGTGGCGGGCCGACCTGCTCGGCAAGCTGGTCAGGAACAAGCTCGTGCACGTCAACCTGATCCCGCTCAACCCCACGCCCGGCTCCAAGTGGACGGCCTCCCGGCCGGAGGACGAGCGGGCGTTCGTGCGCCGGCTGGAGTTCCACGGGGTGCCGGTGACCGTGCGCGACACCCGCGGCCGCGAGATCGACGGCGCCTGCGGCCAGCTCGCCGCGGCCGAGTAGGGTCCGGCCCCGCCACCGATCAGCGTGCGCCTTCACCTCGCGGCGGGCGGCGGGGGCGGTTCATCTCGTGGCGGTCGAGCGGGCGGCGAAGGTCTCGACCAAGTCGGCGATCATGGCGGCGCCCCGGCTGTTGAGGTGCACGGTGTCGGTGGTGAGCCGCAGGCCGCGGCCCCTGGAGATGGCGTCCAGGCTGCGGCCGAGCAGGAAGTGCTGCATCGCGGCGGTCTGCGCCTGATTGCCCTCGGGGCGGTAGTGGGTGCGGGGCGAGGTGCCTTCCAGGTCGGCGGTCATGCGCTCGTTGAGCGGCAGGTAGGTCACGCCCTGCTCGGCGGCGACCGTCCTGACGATCTCGGCGAACTCCTGGGTGCGGCGCACCGCGACCGAGTCCAGGTCCTCGCCGATGACCGGCGGGGAGATCAGCGCCACGCGGGCCATGGTCTCGTTCTGCAGGCGGGCGGCGATGGCCGTCAGGTTGGCGGCGTACGCGGCGGGCGTGGGGTTCTCCGCGAGCTTCCAGCGCTTGCGCAGGGCCCTCGCCCGCTTCTCGCTCAGAGTGGCGTTGGCGTCGTTGGTGCCGATGAGCACGGTGACCACGTCCGGATCCTGCCGCACGACGTCGTCGAGGCGTTTGAGCAGCTCGGACGACGGCTCGTAGTTGACGCCCGCGTTGATCACCGTCTCGCCGGGCAGCCGGTCGCGCAGCATGGCCACGTAGTCGACGCTCACTTGCCCACGGGTGATGCTGTCACCCAGGCAGATCACCTTCACCGTTGCCTCCTCGGGGGTGAGTGAATGCTCACTAACCTACCCTACGGCGCCTCCAGGCATACAGGGCGAGTCCCGCCAGGCACCACACCAGGGAGATCGCGGCCAGTTGGGGCAGCTGGTCGAGCAGCTCACCGGACCCGGCCGTCCGCATCCAGACCACCAGCGGAACCGTCAGCCAGTACGCCGGGGACGCGCTGAGCAGCAGCATCACCAGGAAGCCGAGCACCAGCGACATGATCGAGACCGCGGGGGAGCGCAGCACGGCCCGGCTGGTGAGCGCCCCGAGCGCGGTCCCGGCGAGCACGGCCAGGGCGTGCAGGACGAGGGCCGCGCCGAGCACGTCCCGGCCGGGACGTTCGCTCAGCCCGAGCAGGACGGCCCAGCCGAGCCCGAGGGCGGCCAGCCCGGCGCAGGCGGCCAGGCTCGCCACGAGCCCCGCCCCGACCTCCTTGCCGCGCCCGCCCACCATGATCGCGGACAGCTCGCGCTGCCGGTCGGGCTCGGTGTCCAGCAGGCTTCGCGTGGCCCAGGCCAGAATGGGGATGATCAGCACGGCGCCGTCGGCCAGCACGGCGGCCTCGGTGCCCTTGGGCGCCCGGCTGCCGTAGACGATCGCGAGCATCGCGAGGGTGAGCAGGAGCGCCTGGTGGACGCGGTGCGACCGCACGTACGCGGCCAGGCGGAAGACGGCCAGAGCGATCATCCGGGCTCCTCGGCGGGGTGGGGGAGGGCTGGGGCGTCCTCGATCTCGCCGGCCTGGTAGCCCTTGTCGCGCATCCTGGTCAGGAAGAGCGGGAGCTCGTCGGCGGGCAGGGTGACCGCCACGGTGACCCTCGGGCGTTCCGGGTCGCGTTCGTGGCCGGTGGCCGCGGGGGTGGCCTCCTTGAGCCGGCCGTCCACGACCGACCACGAGCGCAGCCCGGGAAGGCCGCGCAGGCCGCCCTGGTGGTCGCTGGCGATGACGATGCCCCCGCGTCCGGCGACCTCGGTGGCGATGGCGGGCAGCGTCTCGCGGGCGTCGGCGTCCAGGCCGGCGAAGGGCTCGTCCAGGATCAGCAGGCCGGGGTCCGCCATCAGGGCCTGGGCCAGGCCGACCTTGTGCGCGCTGCCCTTGGACAGCTCGCCGAGCGGCAGGCCGAGGAGGTGGCCCATGTTCAGGCGTTCGGCCCAGGGCCGCCACGCGCCGCCGCGTACGGAGGCCATGTGGTTCAGGTAGGCGGTCACCGTGAACGGCTGGGACGTCGGGAAGCGGTCGGGGGCGAAGCCCACGACGCCGGGACGGTCGGTGATGCGCCCCCGCGTCGGCCGCGCGAGCCCCGCGAGGAGCCGCAGCAAGGTTGACTTCCCCGCCCCGTTGACCCCGGTCAGCTCGATCACGTCGCCCGGTGCGAGCTGCGCGTCGGCTTCTTCGAGGATGAAGGGCTGACGTCTCCGGTAGCGGAAGGAGACCTGTAACAGTCGCATGGTGCTGCAACGTTATATGTCAGGGCGCAGGGCGGGGATAAAGGCCCTCACAATGGAGACACCCCGGCACATCTCTGGAGGAGTGGGCTTGAACCGCTTTCCGCGCGTCATGGGTATGCGTTCAGGCTATGACCCCGTGGAAGTCGACGCCCTGATCGTGCGCATCGAGTCGACCCTCGGCAGGGGCCCGCACCCGGTCGAGCCCGTCACCGCGGACGACGTCCGCGCCGCGACCTTCCGCGCCAAGCGCGGCGGCTACCACGAGACCGCGGTGGACTTCGCGCTGGAGGCGTTCGTCGTGGCCCTGGAGACCCAGGCCAAGCGCCCGGTACGGCCGGCCATGGCCGAACCCACCGGGGAACTGCTGCGCGAGGAGTGGTTCGAGACCCAGGCCGCCCGCGTCGAACGGGTGGCCTTCCGCCCCGGCCGCATGGGCACCGGCTACGACGAGGACGAGGTGGACGCCTTCCTCGACCGCGTCGTCGCCACCCTGCGCGGCACGACCGAGTTCGCCGTGACCGCCGAGGAGGTGCGCGAGGCCCGGTTCTCGACCGTGCTCTTCCGCGCCGGCTACCTGATCGCCGACGTCGACTCCTTCCTCGAAGGCGTCGCCGAGATCCTGGACAAGCCCCGCTAGGCCCGTTCGACGGCGGCGAGCAGGCCGCGGAGGTCGGGCAGGACCACCCGGACGACCTCCGGGTCGGCGGGCCGCTCGCCGTGCCGGTTGATCCACACCCGGCGGAGGCCGAGGCGCTGCGCCGGGACCATGTCGTGGAAGTGGCTCTGCGCCACGTGCACCCACTCCGCCGGCTCGTACGCCTTCCTGAAGTGCTCGAAGTGCGCCTCGTCCGGCTTGTAGGCCCCGGCGTCCTCGGCGGTGACCACCGCGTCGAACGGCACGGGCAGCCGTCGCAGCGTCTGGGCGATCAGGTCGCGGTCGCAGTTGGTCAGCAGCGCCAGCCGCCGGCCCGCCGCCCGCAGGGCCGACAACTCCTCCCCGACCTCGCCGAACACCGGCCAGTAGGGCAGGGTGTCGCCCAGCACCCGGGCGTCGTCGTCGTTCAGCGGGAACGCGGCGTCGGCGCAGGCGCGGCGCAGCGCCTCGGCCATGACGTCGCGGTAGCGGGCCCGCGGCGTCTCGGTCTCGACCGCGGTCTCGTGCCGCAGGTACGCCTCCAGCAGCTCCTCCCCCCTGCCGGGCGCGATCAGCTCAAGGCTGCTGCCGATGCCGTGCCGCCAGTCGACGAGGGTGCCGAAACAGTCGAACGTGATCCATCGCATGACTCACCATATGACGGTCATGTGCCGGATCCGAGCACCTGGGCGAGCACCCTGCCGACCTCGCCCTCGACCGCCGGCCCGTCGGCCCGCCAGGCCACGTAGCCGTCAGGGCGGACCAGGACGGCGGCGGCGTCGCCGTAGCGCGCGGCCCAGGCGTCCTCGACGTCGAGCACGTCCGCGCCCACTTGGTGGACCCGTACGCCGGGGCCGGCGGCCCGCGCCCAGTCGGCGCCGCCGGGGCCGCACAGCAGGACGAAGGCGTCGTGGAACAGGTCGTGGACGCCGATGCGCACGCCGTCCCGGTCGAGCCAGAGGTGCGGGGCGCGGGTGCCGGGACGGGCGCCCTGGGCCACCGCGTCGCCGAGCACCGTCTCGTGCGTGGCTCCGACCATGGCCGACGACCGGTAGCGCTGTCCAAAGATCGCCAGCACGTGGTCCAGCGGGTCGTCCTCCTGGCCGGGGCCGAACCTGGCCGCCTGGCTGCGTACGGTCAGGTCGGCCAGCGTCAGGGCCACCGGGCGGCGTTCGGCCTCGTAGGTGTCCAGCAGCGCGTCGCCGGCCCGGCCGTCGAGCACGGCGGCCAGCTTCCAGGCCAGGTTGTGCGTGTCCTGGACGGCCGAGTTGGCGCCCAGCCCGCCGGCCGGCGGCCAGACGTGCGCCGCGTCGCCGACCAGGAAGACCCGCCCCTCGCGGTAGCGGGCGGCGACGCCCACCGCCTCCTCCCACGCGGCCCTGCTGACGATCTCCACCGGCAGGTCGCGGCCGATCAGCTCCTTGGCCGAGGCGGCCAGCCGCTCGTCGGTGAAGTCGGCCGGCGACTCGGACGCGGGGTCGTACGTCAGGGCCATGCCCCAATGGTTCGGCAGCGCGTGGGAGACCATCGCGCCCGAGGCCGTCCCGCCGGGCGCGCCGAGGATCCAGAACAGCGCCCGCTTGGTGACCAGCTCCGACAGGTCGGCCCTGAAGACGAAGGACAGGTAGTTGCGCAGGACGCCGTGCCCTTCGCGGGCGATGCCCAGTTGCTCCCTGATCGTGCCGCGGTAGCCGTCGGCGGCGATCAGGTAGCGGGCGCGCAGGGTCCGCCGCTCGCCGGTGCGAACGTCCTCGGTCACCACCGTGACGCCGTCGGCGTCGGGCTCGACCGACCGGCACATGGTGTCGAAGCGCAGGTCGGCGCCCCGGGCGCGGGCGGCCTCGGCGAGGACCGGCTCGACCGTGCTCTGGTCGGCCATGCCGTACTCGCCCGCGGTCAGCTCGGGCATCGCCCGGGAGGAGCCGCCCTCGAAGAGCCACTGCCATTCGCCGGCCAGCGTCGCGCAGCGGGCCACGCCCCCCTCCTCGTCGAAGGGCCGTCCGGCCTCCTTGACGGCCTGCTCCAGGCCGAACGGCCGGTAGATCTCCATCGTGCGCGGGGTGATGCCGCGCGCCCTGCCCAGGAGCGACACGCCGGGGTGGCGGTCGACGAGCACGCAGGGCACCCCGTGGTGCGACAGGAACAGGGCGGCGGTGAGCCCGGCGTAGCCGCCGCCGACGATCAGCACGGGAATTTCGGTCATGACGCCCTCTGGGCGGTCTGCTGTGGTCATGGGCTTGATAGTTGCATTGCAACTAGTAGCAAGTCAACTAGTCTCGCCGAACGATAAAGTGAACCCATGGCGCTCGACCGCGGCTCGCCGCTCGCTCTGACCGTGCTGACCCTGCTGAACCACCAGCCCCTGCACCCGTACGGCATCCAGCGGCTGCTCAAGCAGTGGGGCAAGGACCTGGTGGTCAACGTGGGCCAGCGGGCCGGGCTCTACCGCACGATCGACCGGCTGGGCGAGGCCGGGCTGATCAGGGTCAGGGAGACCGGGCGCGACCAGCAGTACCCGGAGCGCACGGTCTACGAGATCACCGACGCTGGCCGCGAGCGGCTGCTGACCTGGATGGACGACATGCTCAGCCGTCCAAAACAGGAGTTCCCGCAGTTCCCCGCGGCGCTGGCGAACGCGATGCTGCTCGGCCCCGGCGGGCTGGCCGACGCGCTGGAGCGGCGGGCGGCGGCCGTGGAGCGCACGCTCGCCGAGCTGGAGTCGGGCCTGGCCGAGGAGGGCCTGCCGCGGGTCACGATGCTGGAGTGCGAATACCTGCGCGAGGTGACGGCGGCCGAGGCCCGCTGGCTCCGCGCCGTCATCGCCGACCTGCGGGAGGGGCGGATCGAGTGGTCGCGTGAGCAGCTTGAGGAGGTCAGCGCGGCCCGGGAGTGATCAGATGGGCCGCGGGCCGCCGCAGCAGCGCGACGAGCACCGAGGTCACCGGTGCGGCCAGGAACGCCCCGGTGATGCCCGCGATCACGCTGCCCACCGTGATCGCGACCAGGATGACCGCTCCCGGCAGGTCGAGCGCCTTGCCGTAGACCTGCGGCGCCAGCACGTGCCCTTCGAGCTGCTGCACCGCCACCGTCACCGCGACCACGATCAGCGCCACCAGCCACCCCTTGGCCACGAGCGCCACCACCGCCGCCAGCAGCCCGGCCATGAACGCCCCCACCACCGGCAGGAACGCCCCCACGAACGTCAGCACGGCCAGCGGCAGCGCGATCGGCACGCCGAGGATCCACAGCGCGAGCCCGATGAAGAACCCGTCGACCACGCCCACGATCGCCACCCCGCGGATGTAGCGCCCGATCACCGCGAAGATCAACGTGCCGGTGTCGCGGCAGCGCGCCTTGGCCCCCTCGGGCACGAGATCGACGATCCAGGCGAACAGCCGCTCGCCGCCGTGCACGAAGTACACCGACAGGATGACCGCGAGCACCGCGCCGACGACGATCTCGCCGGCCGTCCTGACCCCGGCGATGGCGCCGCTGGTGATCTGCCTGCCCTGCTTGGACACGTACTCCCTGGCCTGCGCGAGCAGCCGCTGGTCGTCGAGCCCGAACCGGGCGGCCAGGCCGTGCAGGTCGCCGAACGCCTTGCCCAGGCTGGTGCGCATCTCGCTCAGGCTGTCCACCGTGGGCGGCACCAGCAGCGCGATGAGCGCGCCGGCCAGCAGCAGACCGCCGACGAAGACGATCGTGGTGGCCAGCGCCGGGCCGAGCCCGCGGGAGGTGAGCCAGCGGGCCGGCGGGTGCAGCAACGCCGTGAGGAAGACGCCGATGATCACGGACATGACGACCGTGCGCAGGTGATAGAGGCAGAAGAAGGCCACCGCGATGATCGCGATCCACCCCAGCACCCGCCACGGCCTCATGCCCAACCCCCGATCGTGCCTGGTCAGAGCCTTTCCCGGCAGTGATCGAGGGCAACCCTGTCAGGACGGCGGGGTCAGGTGCGGCCGCTGCGACCGCTTGGCCTCCTCGTACGCCGCCCGCTCGGCCGCCGCGCCCACCCCGGCGACGGGCACGTCCCACCACGCCTGCGAGGAGGGGGCGTCGTCGGCCATGGGGTCGGTGCGCACGTACACGACGGTCGTCCCGGCGGACGAGCGGGCCTCCTCCAGGGCCTTGCGCAGGTCGGCGAGCGATTCCGGACGCAGCACGGCCGCGCCCAGGCTCGCGGCGTTGGCCGCCAGGTCGACCGGCAGCGGGCCGCCCGTACGGGAGCGGTAGGACGTGCCCAGGCGGCGCGCGCCGACGCTCTCCGACAGCCGCCCGATGGAGGCGAAACCCGAGTTGTCCACCAGGACGACGACCAGCTTCACGTCCTCGGCGACCGCGGTGACCAGCTCCTGCGCCATCATCAGGTACGACCCGTCACCCACCAGGACGAACACCTCGCGCTCCGGCGCGGCCATCTTGACGCCCACGCCGCCCGCGATCTCATAGCCCATGCAGGAGTTGCCGTACTCGACGTGGTAGTTGCCGGGGCCGCTCGGCCGCCACAGCTTGTGCAGGTCGCCCGGCATGGACCCGGCCGCGCACACCACGACGCCGTCCGCGCCCGCCGCCGCGTTCACGGCGCCGATGATCGCCGCCTGCGACAGCGGGGAGCCGTCGAGGGAGTACGCGCGGTCCACGCTCGCGTCCCAGTCGCGGGACAGCTCGGCGGCCTTGGCCAGGTAGGCGTCGTCGGGGCGCCGGCCGGCGCAGGCCGCGGTCAGGTCGGTCAGGCACTCCCGGGCGTCGGCGACCAGTTGCAGCCCTGACAGCTTGGCGGCGTCGAAGGCGGTGATGTTGACGTTCACGAACCTGGCGTCCGCCGCGAAGAGCGATCTCGACGCGGTGGTGAAGTCGCTGTAGCGGGTGCCGATCCCGATGATCACGTCGGCCTCGCGGGCCAGCGCGTTGGCCGCGGTGGTGCCGGTCGCGCCCACCGCGCCCATCGCCAGCGGATGGCCGTGCGGCAGCGACCCCTTGCCGGCCTGGGTCTCGGCGACCGGGATGCCGTGCGCCTCGGCGAAGGCGGCCAGTTCGGCGGTGGCCTCGCTGTAGATCGTCCCGCCGCCCGAGACGATCAGCGGACGGGCCGCCGACCTGATCAGCTCGGCCGCCCTGGCCAGCGCGGCGCGGTCCGGCCGCGGGCGCGGCACGTGCCACACCCGGCGGGCGAACAGCTCCTCGGGCCAGTCGCAGGACTCGGCCTGCACGTCCTGCGGCAGCGCCAGCGTCACCGCGCCGGTCTCGGCCGGGTCCGTGAGCACCCGCAGGGCCGCCGTCAGCGCGGCCGGCAGCTGCTCCGGACGGTTGATCCGGTCCCAGTACCGCGAGACCGGCCTGAAGCAGTCGTTGACCGAGACGTCGTACGAACGCGGGTCCTCCAGCTCCTGGAGCACCGGGTTGGCGACGCGGGTGGAGAAGACGTCGCCGGGCAGCAGGAGCACGGGCAGCCTGTTGACGGTCGCGCCGGCCGCCCCCGTGATCATGTTCGTCGCGCCGGGGCCGATCGAGGTCGTGCAGGCCAGCGTGGCCAGCCGGTTGGCGGTCCGGGCGTAGGCGGCGGCCGTGTGCACCATGGCCTGCTCGTTGCGGGCCAGGTGGTAGGGCAGGTCCTCGCCCCCGGTGGCCAGCGCCTGGCCGAGCCCGGCGACGTTGCCGTGGCCGAAGATGCCGAAGCAGCCGCCGAAGAAGCGGCGCTCCACGCCGTCCCGCTCGCTCCACTGGGCGGCCAGGAAGCGCACGACGGCCTGCGCGACGGTCAACCGGGTCATGCGCGCCCCCCGAACGGCAGTCTCGGGTCGATGTCCTGGCCCGACCAGGACGAACGGATCCAGGCGTGCCGGGGATCGTCGCAGAACGCCATCGAACGCTCCTCCGCCGGGCCCGCCAGCACGTTGAGGTAGTACAGGTCGTACCCGGGGGCGGCCATGGAGGGCCCGTGGTAGCCGTACGGGACCAGGACGACGTCGCCGGAGGAGACCTCGGCCAGCGTGTCGACCTGCCCCCGCTCGGAGGAGTAGACGCGCTGGTAGCCGAGCCCGTCGCCGGCGACCTCGAAGTAATAGACCTCCTCCAGCACCGCCTCGCCGGGGTTGGGGGTGTCGTGCTTGTGCGGCGGATAGGACGACCAGTTGCCGCCCGGCGTCAGCACCTCGACGGCCATGAGCTTGTCGCAGTCGAACACGCCGGGGGCGCAGAAGTTGTTCACCTGCCGGCTGGCCTGCCCCGCGCCCCTGATCTCCACCGGCACCCGGGAGGCGGGCACGTGCCGCGGCGGCAGCGCCCGGGTCGCGCGGGCCGACGGCAGCGCGATGCGTCCCGAGCCGCTCAACGTGGCCCGGACGCCGATCGGCAGGTACGCGAAGTCGCTCGGCCCCTCGAACACCGAGCCGCGCCCGGCCAGCACGAACGTCTCCCCGGCGACCTCGACCGTGCACGACCCCGCCAGCGGAAGGACGATCATCTCCTCCTCGCCGGTGTCGAACTCCAGCGGCGCGCCGGTCAGGTCCGCCACCCGCAGCCCCGAGTACGTCCATCCGGCCAGCGACGGAGTGATCTCCACCGACCAGGGGCCGCCGGCGGCCTTGCCGTAGGGCAGGTAGGTCATGCGTGTGCCTCTCTCACCAGGGCGGCGGCGCCGTCCACCGCAGCCGCCACGTCGTCGTCCGATGGGTAGAGCAGGGCGCGGCCGACGACCAGGCCGCGCACGCCGGGCAGGGCCAGCGCGCGGTGCCAGTCGGCGTAGGCCGCGCCGATGTCGGGCGGGTCGCCGCCGAGGAGCAGCGTGGGCAGCGTGGTGGCGGCCATCACCCGGTCCATCTCGGCCACCACGGGGATCTTCAGCCAGGTGTGGGCCGAGGTGGCGCCGAGCGCCTGGGCGACGCTGATCGAGCGGATCACGGCGTCGGGGGACAGGTCGTTGCGCAGCACGCCCGACTCCGAGCGCGCCGCCCAGAACGGCTCCACCATGGCCACCAGCCGCCTGCGGGCCAGCCCGGTCACCGCGTGGGCGCACGACTCCAGGGTGGCGGCCGTCGCGTGGTCGCCGGGGTCGATGCGGCACAACATCTTGCCGCCGTCGAGGCGCATCGAGTCGATGGCCTCGGGGTCGAAGCCGGTGAAGCGGTCGTCCAGCTCGAACACCGAGCCCTGCAGGCCGCCCCGGTTCATCGAGCCGAACGCCAGCCTGCCCTCCAGTGCGCCCAGCAGGAGCAGGTCCTCCAGGACGTCGGGGGAGGCGAGGATGCCGTCCACCCCCGGCCGGGCCAGGGCCGTCTGGAGCCGGTCGAGCAGGTCGTGGCGGCTGCCCATGGCCAGCGGGCGGTCGCGTACGGACAGGGCGCCCCTGGCCGGATGGTCGGCGGCGATGATCAGCAGCCGTTCGTCCGCCTCGGGCATCCTCCGGCGTCGCCGGCGGGCGGCGGCCGCGGCGATCTCCTCGGGGCGCGTCGCGCGGACGCGCGTGAGCCACTCGTAGCGGGCCGTACCCGGCAGCGTGAGGTCGCTCACGTGGGCACCTCGTCCAGCAGTTCGTGCACCTCGTCGGTGGTGGGCATGGCGTCGGCGCAGGCCAGGCGGGCGGCCACGAAGGCCCCGGCGGCGTTGGCGAAGCGGATCGTGCGTTCCAGCGGCCAGCCGCGCAGCAGCCCGAGGCAGACCGCGCCGCCGAACGCGTCCCCGGCCCCGATGCCGTTGACCACCTTCACCTCGACCGGCTCGGCCACGACGGTCTCGGTGGCCGTGCGGGCGAGCACCCCGGCCGGGCCCATCTTGACGATCGCCACCCGGACCCCGGCGTCGAGCAGCGCCCTCGCCGCCGCCTCCGGGTCGCGCACGCCCACCGCGTTCTCCACCTCGTCGAGGTTGCCGACCGCCACGTTCGCGTGCGGCAGCGCCTCGCGCGCCGCCGCGCGGGCGGCCTCGCGCGACTCCCACAGCGCCGGGCGGTGGTCGAGGTCGAACACGGTCCAGCCGGAGGTGCGGGCCGACAGGGCGGCGGCGTGCGCCGCGCGGCTCGGCTCCTTGCTCAGGCCGGTGAGCGAGAACCAGAACAGGCCGGTCGCGCGGATGGCGTCGAGGTCGAGGTGGCCGGGGGTGAGACGCAGGTCGGGCGGGTGCTCGCCGCGGTAGAAGTAGATCGGGAAGTGGTCGGGCGGGAAGATCTCGCAGAACGTGACGGGGGTGGCCGGGCCCTCGATGACGCTGACGTGGGAGTCGTCCACGCCGAAGTCGCGGATGGCCCGTCGTACGTAGGCGCCGAAGGGGTCGGCGCCCACCGCGGTGATCACCGCGGAGCGCAGCCCATGGCGTGCCGCCGCGACGGCGACGTTGGTCGGGCTGCCGCCGAGGAACTTGCCGAAGGTCTCGACGTCGGCCAGCCCGACGCCGGTCTGCAACGGATAGACGTCGACGCCGCAGCGGCCGATCGTGATCAGGTCGTACAACGCACCTCCAGAGGACGCACCCTATCTCGACACTATGGCATATTGTCATGACATAAGGATGTCCGCTAAGTTAGGAATGATCGTTCAGGCCGGGCCCCCGTCACCTCACTTCTGTAGTGTCGGACGGTGAGGAGGTTCGCTCATGTTCGTCCCCAACGGCGTCCACCACGAACAGCACACCACCAAGCTCTCCTTCCGCCCCGCCTCAGGCAAGGGCGGAGCGGCGTGAAAGGCCACTGGAGCCTCGACGACCGCCTCGAACGGGCGCTGCGCGAGCTGCCCTTCGAGGTGCCCGCCGGGTCCGGGGCCGTCACCGTGCGGCTCGACTACGACCGGTCCCAGGGCGTGCTCGACCTCGGCTGCGGCTCACCCGACGGCTTCCGCGGCTGGTCGGGAGGGGCGCGCGCCGAGTTCACGATCACCCGCGACTGGGCCACCCCCGGCTACCTGCCCGGCGACCCCGAGCCCGGAACCTGGCACGTGTGGCTCGGGCTGCACCGCGTGCCGCCGCAGGGGCTCGACTTCATCCTGGAGGTCTCGGTCCTGCGCACGGCCCCGTCCGAGCCGGTCGCCGCCGAGCCGCCGCCCGGCGAACGGCCGCCGCGCAGGGACGTCCCCGACGTCGGTGGGCTGCGCTGGTTCGCCGGCGACTTCCACGCGCACACCGTCCACAGCGACGGCTCGCTCACCGTCGCCGAGCTGGCCGAGCTGGCCCGCGGCCGGGGCCTGGACTTCCTGGCCGTCACCGACCACAACACCGTCAGCCACCACCCCTGGCTGCGTGCGACCGACCGCGGCGTCACCCTCATCCCCGGCCAGGAGGTCACCACCGACCGCGGCCACGCCAACGTGTTCGGCGAGGTCGGCTGGGTGGACTTCCGGCGGCCCGCCGACTCCTGGGCCGAGCACGCCGGCCGCGCGGGCGGCCTGATCTCCATCAACCACCCGCTGGGCGGCGACTGCGCCTGGCTGCTGCCCCTCGCCGAACGTCCGAGGGTGGCCGAGGTGTGGAGCTCCGGATGGTGGGACCGCCGCTGGGGAGCGCCGCTGGCCTGGGCCGACGCCTGGCGCGACGACGTGGTGGCGATCGGCGGCAGCGACTTCCACCGCGACGGCAGCGACGGGCTCCCGGGCGCGCCGACCACGTGGGTGCTGGCCGAGGAGCCGGGCGCGGTGCTCGACGGCGTACGCGCCGGGCGCACCGCGGTCTCGGCCGGGCCGGACGCGCCACTGCTGCTCCGGCTGGGCGACGAGCTGCTCGCGCTCGACGCCGACGGCCTGGTGCTGGTCCGCCCAGGTGGCGCCCGCCAGGCCGTCCGCGGCGAGCGGGTGCTGCTGCCGGCCGCCGAGGGACGCCACCGCCTGGAGACCTACGAGAACGAGGTGATCGCCCTATGCGAGTGAGGAGAGTCGCGAACGCGCCGGTGAGCTTCGGCGTCTTCGAGCTCAGCGACGCACCGCCGCCCCTGGGCCCCGACGAGATGGTCCGCGCGCTGGCCGAGGCCGGTTACCAGGGCATCGACTCCGGGCCCATCGGCTACCTCGGCACCGGCCCCGAGCTGGCCGCCCGGCTGGCGGCGCACGGCCTGCTGCTCGCCGGCGGCTGGGTCGACCTGCGCTACGGCGACGCCGAGGCGTACCGGCGGGGGCTGCCCGCGCTGGAGGCCGCGCTCGACGTGTTCACCGCCGCGCCCGAGGCGCCCGCCCCGTTCGCGCCCCGGCCCACGCTGGCCTGCTCGGGCTCGCCCGAGAGGTTCGCCAGGCCCGGCGGGAGCGCCCCCGGGCTGCCCGCCTCCGACTGGCCCGGGTACGCCGCCCGCGTCCAGGAGGCCGCCGACCGCTGCCGCGAACGCGGCCTGGAACCCGCCTTCCACCACCACCTCGGCACCTACGTCGAGACCCCCGGCGACGTCGAGCGCCTCCTGGAGCTGACCGACGTGCAGCTCTGCCTGGACACCGGCCATCTGCTGCTGGCCGGTGGTGACCCGGTGGCGGCGCTGCGCGACTGGGCCGGCCGGATCGGGCACGTGCACGTCAAGGACGGCGACACCAAGATCCTCGCCCAGGCCCTCGACGACGGCGCCGACCTGCGCGAGCTGATGGGCAGGGGCGGCTTCACCCGCCTGGGCGCGGGCGAGCTCGACCTGCCCGCGGTCGTGGCGGCGCTCGACGCCATCGGCTACGAGGGCTGGATCGTGGTCGAGCAGGACACGATGCCGGGCCGTCGGCCGGTCGAGCGGAACATCGCCGACCAGGCGGCCAACCGCGACCGGCTGAGGGAGCTGGGCCTGTGAAGATCGCGCTGGTCGGGTGCGGGGCCGTCACCCAGGCGGTCTACGTGCCGCTGCTGTCCAGGCGGCGGGACCTGTTCGAGGTGAGCGCCGTCTGCGACCTGTCGCGCACGCTGGCCGACGCCGTCGGCGACCGGCTGGGCGCGCCCCGGCGCCACACCGACCTGGCGGAGATGTTGTCCGACGGCGGCTTCGAAGCCGTGATCGTGCTGGCCTCCGGCTCCCACGGCGAGACCGTGCGCCGGGCGCTGGCCGCCGGGTACGCCGTGCTGTGCGAGAAGCCGCTAGCGCTGACCAGGGCCGAGGTGGCGGCGCTGCCCGAGGGGCGGCTGATGGTCGGCTACATGAAGCAGTACGACCCCGCCGTGCGCCGGGCCGCCGCGCTGCTGGACGAGCTGGGCGGGCCGGCGGCCATCCGGTCGGTCGAGGTGACCGTGCTGCATCCGAGCGGGGAGTCGCAGCTGGCGTTCGCGAACCTGACGCGGGCCAGCGACGTCGAGCCCGGCGTGCTCGGGGCGTTGCGCGAGGCCGAGGACGCGCTCGTCTCCCGGGCGCTGGGCCAGGCGGCCCCGGAGTCGCTGCGCAACGTGTACGCGGTCTCCCTGGGGTCGATCTGCCACGACCTGTCGCTGCTGCGGCGCTTCACCGGCTCGCCCGAGGAGATCTCGTACGTGGAGAGCTGGGGGCCGACGCCCGGCTCGTTGGAGATCTCCGGGCCGCTGCCCGTGGCGGGCCGTTTCCACATCCGCTGGCACTACCTGGACGACTACCCCGCCTACCGCGAGACCGTCGCGATCCACCACGAAGAGGGCACGTTCGAGCTGGCCTTCCCCACCCCCTACCTGATGAACGCGCCCACCACCCTCACCGTGGTCTCCGGGGCCGAGACCCGCGCCGAGCACCGCGAGGTGACCGAGGCGTTCGAGGTACAACTGACGGCCTTCCATGCTTATGTGAACGATGGCAGCCCGCCGATCACCGACGCGGGCGGCGCACTGGAGGACATCGTGACGGCTCAGCGGATCGCCGCCCGCTACGCCGTCCAGCATCGGCTGCCCATCGGAGGGGAGGCGGCGGCATGGACATAGTGGTCGTTCCGCACACACACTGGGACAGAGAGTGGTACGAGCCCTTCCAGCGCTTCCGCCTGAGGCTGGTGGACCTGCTCGACGAGGTGCTCGACACCATGGAGGCCGAGCCCGCCTACCACTTCACCCTCGACGGCCAGCTCGCCTGCGTGGACGACTACCTGGAGGTCCGCCCGGAGAACCGGGACCGCGTCGCCGCGCTCGTCGAGTCCGGACGGCTGGCGGTGGGGCCGTGGCAGATCCTGCTCGACGAGTTCCTGTGCTCGGGCGAGAACATCGTCCGCAACCTCGAACTCGGGCTGGCCGGGGCGGAGAAGCTCGGCGGCGCGATGCGGGTCGGCTACCTGCCCGACATGTTCGGCCACGCCGCCCAGATGCCGCAGATCCTGCGGCGGGCCGGGTTGGAGCACGCCTGCGTCTACCGCGGGGTGCCCTCGTCGGTGACGACCGACGCCTTCGCCTGGGTGGCTCCCGACGGCACGGCGATCCGCACCCAGTACCTGCCCGAGGGCGGCTACGGCAACGGCGCCCACCTGTTCTCCGACGTCAAGGGGCTGGAGGGGCGGGCGGCGGAGTTCGTCACGTCCATGCGGGCCTGGCACGGCCCCGAGGGCGAGCTGCTGGCCATGTACGGCACCGACCACTCGGCCCCCGTGCGCGGGCTGCCGGAGATGGTGGCGGCCATCGGCGCCCGCATGGACACCTTGTCCGGCTATATCGAGAAATTTCCGGGTGACACCGCGGGGCTGCCCGAGGTCTACGGCGAGCTGCGCTCGCACGCCCGCGCCAACATCCTGCCCGGCGTCATCTCCGTCCGCGCCGCCGTGAAACAGGCCATGGGCCGGGCCGAGCGCATGGTCGAGCGCTACGCCGAGCCCCTGGCCGCGCTCTGGGGCGGCCCGTGGCCCGGCCGGTTCCTCGACATGGCCTGGCGGCGGCTGGTGGACGCGAGCGGCCACGACTCGGTCACCGGCTGCGGCGTGGACGAGACCGCCCAGCAGGTCGCCGCGCGCATCGCCGAGGCCGAGCACCTGGGGCAGGCCGTCCGCGACATGGTGACCGCGCGGCTGGCGGCGGCGGTGCCGGTCCACGGCGTGCTCGTCGTCAACCCGACGCCGGCCGACCGCAGCGGCGTGGTGATCGTCGACATGGCCGGTCTGGAACCGCTGGTGGACCCCGCCGGCCTCCCGGTGCCCACCCACACCCTGGAGTACGCGCCGACGCTCCTGCTGGACGAGCGCATCGACCCGGCCACCGTGCTGACCTACGTGCACGGCACCGAGCTGTACGGCCAGCACATCGTCGACTGGGAGGTGCTGGAGGACACCCTCATCCTCACCGTGGCCCGCGAGCCGATCGGCCCGTTCGACCCGGCCGAGCTGCGCGGCGCGCTCGACGGTGTGGAGTACGTCCGCGTCGAGGCCGAGGTCCGGCGCACGGTCGCGGCCTTCGTCGAGGTGCCCGCCCTCGGCCACACGAACCTGCTGCCGGGGGAGGAAGGGGTCCCGTACTCCATGCCGCCGGGGGAGACCTGGAAGAGCCGGCATCATCAGCACTGCTGGTTCGGCTCCGACACCGAGGTCCTGCCCGTCCAGGCCGACGAGAGCGCGCTGGACAACGGCCTGCTGCGGGTCGAGATCGAGCCGGACGGCACCCTCGGCCTGTTCGGCAAGGACGGCCGCACGATCACCGGCGTGTGCCGCATCGAGGACGGCGGCGACTCCGGCGACACCTACAACCACGCGCCCCCCAAGGACGACCTGGTCGTGTCCGAGCCGGTGTCGATCAGCACGGAGCTCATCTGCCCGGGCCCGCTCGTGGCCGTCGTGGAGGTGACCCGGATGTACCTGTGGCCGGCGGCGGGCGAGGGCGTCGAGTTCTCGCCGCAGCTCCCGCCGCGCGCGCGCACCGGCGAGACCGAGGACGTCATGGTCACCATGCTGGTCGAGCTGCGGGCGGGTGAGCCGTTCGTCCGGCTGCGGGTGTCGTTCGACAACCGGTGCGCCGACCATCGGGTGCGGTTGCACGTGCCGCTGCCCCGGCATGCCGACCATTCGCTGGCCGAGGGGCAGTTCGCGGTGGTGAGGCGGGGGCTGGAGAGCGAGGGCGGCTGCGGCGAGACCCCGCTGCCGACCTTCCCCGCCTCCGGCTGGGTGGCCGCCGGCGGCGTGGCCGCGCTGCTGGAGCACGTGACCGAGTACGAGCTGCTGGACGACGGTTACGAGCTGGCGCTCACGCTGCTCCGCTCGGTCGGCTACCTGTCGCGCAACCACAACGCGCTGCGCCCCGAGCCGGCCGGTCCGCAGCTCCCGACCCCGGCGGCGCAGTCACGCGGGCCGCACACCGTGTCGCTGGCGCTGATGCCGTACATGGACTGGCGGGACGTGCCGCCGGAGGCGGAGAGGTTCCGGCACGACCTGCTGGTCGTGCCCGGCAGGGGCGAATGGGACCTGCCGCAGCCCCCGGCGGCGGCCGGGCTGTCGGTGTCCGGCCAGGGCGTGACGATGACCTCGCTGCGCCGCCGCGACGACTGGCACGAGCTGCGCCTGGTGGCGCTCACCGAGACGGACACGGAGGCCGTCGTGCGGGGTGCCTTCACCAGGGCCAGGCGGGCCGGTCTGACCGGCCGCCCCGAGGAGCCGCTGGAGGCGGAGGAGGGCACGCTCAGGCTGCCGCTGAAGCCATGGGAGATCGCCACCGTCCAGCTCCGCTGACCGGAAGGGCTCAGCACAGGCCGAGTTGGCGGGCGGCGCGCACGGCCAGCCAGACCTCGGCGAACGCCGCGCTGGAGGACAGGTCGCGTCCGCTCAGCGCGGCGAACCTGCGCAGCCGGTAGGCCAGCGTGTTGGGGTGGACGTGCAGCGCGGCCGCCGCGTTCTCGACGTGCCGGTTGCGCTCCATCCAGGTGCGCACCGACAGCAGCAGCCGCGAGTCGTGGGCCTCGTCGTAGGCCAGCACCTCGCCCAGCACGTGGTCGACCAGCGCCGACAGCGTCGAGGGGTCGTCGGGCAGCCAGCGGCCCGTGGTGTCGTCGCCGTAGTGGACCAGCGGTTTGCCCGACTCGGCGGCGTGCGCGGCGGCCCACACGGCCTCGCGCTGGGCGACCCGCAGCGACTCGCCCGGCGGGAACGGGCGGCTCGCCCCCGCGCTCACCCCGGGCACGGCGGCGACCGCCGGCGCCAGGCCGGGCGGCCCCAGCAGGTAGTGGTCGTCGCCGCGCCTGAGCATCAGGTGCGGCAGCTCGCCCACCGCCCTGCGCAGCGCGTCGTCGGGCGCGTGACGCACGACGAGCAGCACCGACCCGGCCTCCAGCGGCAGGCCCATCCGGGCCAGGCGGCGGCGGGCCGCGGGCGGGTCGAGCACGTCCTGGAGCAGCTCGGCCAGCGTCTCGGCGCCCTCTCTGCGCAGGGTCTCGCGCTCGTGCCTGGCCATGGCGACCTGGAGGGCGGCCACGGTGGCGATGTGCTGGACCACGGCCAGCCCGGCGGGCCGCGCGCCCTCGCGCTCGAAGGCCACCAGGAACCCGGCGGGGCCGCCGGGCGCCGGCACCGGCAGCGCGAAGCCGCCCGGGATCGTGGGCGGCGCGTCGGGCTCGGCGGGCAGGACGCCGAGCGAGGGGACCGGCACGCCGGGCAGCAGCGGCCGGCCCTGCGGGGTGCACAGGTAGACGTCGTAGCCGGACAGGCGTTCCAGGCGTTTGAACAACGTGACGGTGTCGAGGTCCTCGGCGGCCAGCCAGCGCAGCGCCCCGAACACCTGGAGCTGGGCGCCCAGCCGGTGGCTGGCGTCCTCCTGCAGCGCCGCCGCCACCTCCTGCGAGACGGCGATGAACGGCACCGCGAGCGGCACCTCCAGCACCGGCATGCCGCGCTCCTCGGCGGCCTCGAAGAACGCCGGATGCAGCGGCGGGACGTGGAGCTGGGCCGACAGGGCGAGCGCCGAGACCCCGGCGTCGTCGAGGCGTTCGAGGTAGGCGCGCTGCCGGGCGGCCGAGCGCGGCAGGCCGATGCCGGTGGTCATGATGACCTCGGCGCCGAGCAGCCAGGGCGTCGGGTCGGCCAGCTCGCTGACGTGCGCCCACGAGACCGAGCGGGACAGCCCGGCCTCGCCGGCGAGCACGCGGAGCTGGAGAGCCGGGGAGCGGAGAAGGTCTTCGACCGTCATCTTGTGGTCAACCACAACACACACCGTATTACTTTGTGGGAGTAACAATTGCCGCAGGTCAGAAGCGTGACGAACACTGACGGACATGCACATCGGTCCCGTTGACTCCTCCCGGGTCCCGCGTTTCGCCGGGCCCGCCACCTTCGCCCGGCTGCCCCGGCTCGACCAGGTCGAGCGGGCGGACGTGGCCGTCGTGGGCGTGCCCTTCGACGCGGGCGTGTCCTACCGTCCGGGCGCCCGGTTCGGGCCCGCCGCCGTACGGGAGGCGTCCCGGCTGCTGCGGCCCTACCACCCGGGGCTGGACGTGTCGCCGTTCGAGCGCGTGCAGGTGGCCGACGCCGGTGACATCGCGGCGAACCCGTTCGACATCGGCGCGGCCGTCGAGACCATCGAGGCCGCGGCCGACGAGCTGGATGCCAAGCTCGTCACCATCGGCGGCGACCACACGATCGCGCTGCCGCTGCTGCGCTCGGCGGCCAAGAAGCACGGTCCCGTGGCGCTGCTGCACTTCGACGCGCACCTCGACACCTGGGACACCTACTTCGGCGCCGAGTACACCCACGGCACCCCCTTCCGGCGGGCGGTCGAGGAGGGCATCCTCGACACCGAGGCGCTGAGCCACGTCGGCATCCGGGGTCCTCTGTACGGCAAGAAGGACCTGGAGGACGACCGGCGGCTCGGGTTCGGCATCCTGACCGCCGCCGACGTGCTCCGCCGCGGCCTGGACGAGGTCATCGACGTGCTGCGGCAGCGCGTCGGCGACCGCCCGCTCTACGTCTCCGTCGACATCGACGTGCTCGACCCCGCCCACGCCCCCGGCACCGGCACGCCGGAGGCCGGCGGGCTCACCAGCCGGGAACTGCTGGAGATCCTCCGCGGTCTGGCCGGCTGCCACCTGATCGGGGCCGACGTGGTCGAGGTGGCCCCCGCCTACGACCACGCCGAGATCACCTCGGTCGCCGCCTCCCACGTGGCCTACGACCTCGTCAGCCTGCTGGCGATGCAGGAGAAGACATGAGCATCACCGAGATCGAGACCTACGGCGTCGAGCGCATCCCCGACGCCGACCGCACCGCCGGGCCCTTCGACCTGTTCCGGGTCGCCTTCGGGGGCGCGAACACGTTCGCCACCTGCGTGCTCGGGGCCTTCCCCATCCTGTTCGGCCTGTCGTTCTGGCAGGGGCTCGCGGCCACCGTGCTCGGACTGGTGGTCGGGGCGCTGATCCTGGCGCCGCTCTCCCTGTTCGGGCCGCTCAACGGCACCAACAACGCCGTCTCCTCCTCGGCCCACCTGGGCGTGCACGGCCGGGTCGTCGGCTCGTTCCTGTCGCTGCTGACCGCCATCGCGTTCTTCTCGATCTCGGTGTGGTCGTCGGGCGACGCGCTGGTGGGCGGCGCGCACCGGCTCGTCGGCCTGCCCGACACCGACCTGTCCTACGGCGTGGCCTACGCCGTCTTCGCCCTGCTCGTCCTCGTGGTCTGCGTGTACGGCTTCCGCTTCATGCTGTTCGTCAACAAGATCGCGGTGGCGGCGGCGTCGCTGCTGTTCGTCCTCGGGCTGTTCGCCTTCGCCGGGGACTTCGACCCGTCCTATCCGGGGACGCTGGCGGCCGGTGACCCGCTGTTCTGGCCGTCGTTCATCGGGGCGGCGCTGATCGTGCTGTCCAATCCCGTCTCCTTCGGCGCCTTCCTGGGCGACTGGTCCCGGTACATCCCGGCCTCGACCCCCCGCTCCCGCGTGGTGGCGGCGGCCTTCCTGTCGCAGATCGCCACCATCCTGCCGTTCTTCTTCGGGCTGGCCACCGCCTCGATCATCGCCTCCAAGGCCGCCGAGTACGTCGACCCGGCCGCCCCCAACTACGTGGGCGGGCTGCTGGCGATCTCGCCGGCCTGGTACTTCGTCCCGGTCTGCCTGATCGCGCTGATCGGCGGCATGTCCACCGGCACCACCTCCCTGTACGGGACCGGGCTCGACTTCTCCAGCGTGTTCCCACGCTTCTCCCGGGTGCAGGCGACCGTGTTCATCGGCACCCTGTCGATCGTGTTCATCTTCGTCGGGCGTTTCGCGGCGAACCTGACGGCCAGCATCTCCACGTTCGCCACCCTGATCATCACCTGCACCGCGCCCTGGATGGTGATCATGATGCTCGGCTACGTGACCCGCAGGGGCTGGTACGACCCCGACGCCCTCCAGGTCTTCAACCGGCGCCAGCGCGGCGGCCGGTACTGGTTCACCCACGGCTGGAACTGGCGCGGCCTGACGGCGTGGCTGCTCGCGGCGGCCGTGGCGCTGATGTTCGTCAACCTGCCCGGCCAGTTCGTCGGGCCGCTGGGCGACCTGGCCGGCGGCGTGGACATCTCGCTGCCGCTGGGCCTGGCGGTCGCGGCCGTGCTGTACCTGACGCTGCTCGCGCTCTTCCCCGAACCGCGCGAGGTGTACGGCCCGCAGGGCCCGCGCCTGGTGCGCTCGGCCGACACGCCGATCCTGCCCATCGTGGACGCGGCAGAATCGATGGCGTGATGGAACTCGTCGACCTGTCGGTGCCCGTCGAGACCGGGATGCCCGTCTACCCGGGCGATCCCGAGGTCTCGGTCGCCCCCGCGCTCACCGTCGCCCGCGACGGCGTCAACGTGCTGGGCCTGCACCTCGGCTCCCAGTCGGGCACCCACGTCGACGCGCCCGTCCACATCGACGACGCGCTGCCGGCGCTCGGCGAGCTGCCGCTGTCGCGCTTCGCCGGGCCCGCCGTCGTGGCGGACGCCCGGGGGCTCGCGCCCCGCTCGCCGATCGGGGCCGGGCTCCTGGCCGGCCTGCCCTGGCCCGGCGGCGGTGACGCGCCGATCGTGCTGGTCGCCACCGGCTGGTCGGCCCACTGGGGGAGCGAGACCTACCTGGGCCACCCCTTCCTCACCGAGGAGGCCGCCACGCTCCTGGTCGAGCGGGGCGTGCGCACGGTCGGCATCGACGCGCTGAGCGTCGACCCGACCCCGGCCGACGACTTCCCGGCCCACCGTGTCCTGTGCGGGGCGCACGCCGTGATCGCGGAGAACCTGACCGGCCTCGACCGGCTGCTCGACGCCCAGGGCGAGGGGAGGCCGATCGAGGTCTGGATGATGCCGCTCCGGCTCGACGGCGCCGACGGCGCTCCCGTACGGGCCGTGGCGCGGATCGGTTAGCGCGTGCCCCAGGAGTACGACTGCTTGCGCAGCTTCAGGTACACGAACGACTCCGTGGCCCGTACGGCGGGGATGGCGCGGATCTTGCTGAGGATCTCCAGCAGGTGCCCGTCGCCCTCGCAGACCACCTCGACGATCACATCGAAGGAGCCCGCCGTGAGCACCACGTAGTCGATCTCCTCGATCGCCGACAGCTCGTCGGCCACCGATTCGAGGTCGCCCTCGCAGTTGACGCCGATCATCGCCTGGCGAGGGAAGCCGAGGGTGAGGGGGTCGGTGACCGCGACGATCTGCATCACCCCGGCGTCCTGCAACCGCTGGACACGCTGACGGACCGCGGCCTCGGAGAGCCCGACGGCCTTGCCGATCGCGGCGTACGGCATGCGCCCGTCGGACTGGAGCTGCTCGATGATCTGCTTGGAGAGATCGTCGAGCACGACGGGCCCGGAACTGGCGTTGGTTCGTCGTACGCGGGGCGGCGTCGTCATGTCAGAGGAATCCTCCTAGCGGTCCGGCGTTACGGGGGCGTTCCCGCTCGGTTGCCGTCCTGGTGCGACATGTTGTCAGTTCTTGGCGGTGTGTCAAGCGAATTCGTAGCAATTTGATATCTTCACCACGAAATCCCTTGTCCAGATGCAACTGCTCTGTAAGAGTCGCGGCATCTCAGCCACCTCAACGAGGAGGTCGTGCATTGACCACCCGTCTGCAGAACTTCATCAACGGTGAGTTCGTGGACGCCCAGAGCGGCCGGTTCTCCGACATCATCGACCCCTGCACGGGAGAGGCCTACGTCCAGGCCCCGATCTCCGGCGTCGAGGACGTCGACGCGGCGTACGCCGCGGCGGCCGCCGCGTTCGAGTCGTGGGGTCGGACCACCCCCGGTGAGCGGGCGAACCTGCTGCTCAAGGTCGCCGACGCGATCGACGCCCGGGCCGACGAGATCAACGAGGCCGAGTGCCTCAACACCGGCAAGCCGCGCGCCCGCATGGCCGAGGACGAGACGCCGGTCGCGGCCGACCACTTCCGCTTCTTCGCCGGCGCCGCGCGCACGCTGGAGGGGCCCACGGCCGGGGAGTTCCTCGCCGAGCACACCAGCGTCATCAGGCACGAGCCCGTCGGCGTCATCGGCCAGGTCACCCCCTGGAACTACCCGATGATGATGGCCGTGTGGAAGATCGCCCCGGCGCTGGCCGCCGGGAACACGATCGTGCTCAAGCCGTCGGACACCACCCCGGCCTCCACGCTCAAGCTGGCCGAGATCGTCGGCTCGGTGCTGCCGCCCGGCGTCTTCAACGTCGTCACCGGCGACCGCGAGACCGGCGCCCTCGTCGTGGGCCACCCGGCCGCCTCCATGGTGGCGATCACCGGGTCGGTCGGCGCGGGCATGGCGGTGGCCAAGAGCGCCGCCGACGACCTCAAGCGGGTGCACCTGGAGCTCGGCGGCAAGGCGCCGGTCGTGGTCTTCGAGGACGTCAAGGACCTCGCCAAGGCCGCCGCCGACATCGCCACCGCCGGTCTCTACAACGCCGGCCAGGACTGCACCGCGGCCTGCCGGGTGCTCGTCCAGGAGAGCGTGCACGACGAGTTCGTGGCCGCGCTGAGCGAGGCCGCCGCCGCCACCGTGACCGGCGACCTGGCCAACGAGGACGCGCTCTACGGCCCGCTGAACAACGAGAACCAGCTCTCCAGGGTCCAGGGCTTCATGGACCGGGTCCCCGGCCACGCCAAGGTGCTCACCGGCGGTCACCGCGTCGGCGACAAGGGCTACTTCTTCGCCCCGACCGTCGTGGACGGCCTCAAGCAGGACGACGAGATGGTGCAGAACGAGGTCTTCGGCCCCGTCATCACCGTCCAGACGTTCACCGACGAGGCCGACGCGCTGGCCAAGGCCAACGACGTCCGGTACGGCCTGTCCGGCTCGGTGTGGACCTCCGACCACGGCCGCGCCATGCGCATGTCGAACCGTCTCGACTTCGGCGTGGTCTGGGTCAACACGCACATCCCGTTCGTCTCGGAGATGCCGCACGGCGGCTTCAAGCACTCCGGGTACGGCAAGGACCTGTCGGTGTTCGGTCTGCACGACTACACCAGGGTCAAGCACGTCATGCACTACATCGGCGAATAAGGACGAGCCTGGACATGACCGAGCTATTCGCGATCCAGCTAGAGGACGTCGTCAAGGAGTACCTCTCGCACGGCGAGGTCGTCCAGGCGGTCAAAGGTGTGTCGCTGGACATCGCCGAGGGGGAGTTCTTCTCCCTCCTCGGCCCGTCCGGATGCGGCAAGACCACGACCATGAGGATGATCGCCGGCTTCGAGGAGCCCACCAAAGGGCTCGTGAGGCTGCACGGCAAGGACGTCACGAACGTCCCGCCGAACAAGCGTGACGTCAACATGGTCTTCCAGTCCTACGCCCTGTTCCCGCACATGAGCGTGTGGGACAACGTGGCGTTCGGCCTGAAGCAGCGCAAGACGCCGCAGGAGGAGATCCAGCGGCGGGTCGGCGAGATGCTGGAGATCGTCGACCTCTCGGGCCGGGAGAAGCGCAGGCCGCGGGAGATGTCCGGCGGCCAGCAGCAGCGCGTGGCCCTGGCCCGCGCCCTGGTCAACCGGCCGCGGGCGCTCCTGCTCGACGAGCCGCTGGGCGCGCTCGACCTCAAGCTGCGCCAGGCCATGCAGATCGAGCTCAAGCGCATCCAGCGCGAGGTCGGCATCACGTTCGTGTACGTGACGCACGACCAGAACGAGGCGCTGACCATGAGCGACAGGATCGCCGTGATGAACGACGGGCTGGTCGAGCAGCTCGCGAGCCCGCGGGAGATCTACGAACGGCCGGCCACCGCGTTCGTGGCGGGTTTCATCGGCACCTCCAACCTGATCAGCGGGACGGTGACCGGCGGGGTGCTGGAGATCGGCGGCGGCCGGGTGCTGGTGCCGGGACGCGAGGGCGACGTGACGGTGACCGTCCGCCCCGAGAAGATCACGATCTGCGCGGACGAGCCGGGGCGCGGGCTGAGCGCCGTCCCCGGGACCGTCACGGAGATGGTCTACCTGGGCACCTCCAACAGCTATGCGGTGCAGCTCGCCGACGGGGCCGAGATGACCGTATTTGAGCAGAACGCGCATGACGCGACGGCGACCGCGGAGCGGGGCGACTCCGTGTGGCTGTCGTGGGAGGCGCAGCACTCTTACGTGATTGGAAGTTGATAGCACCCCATGAACCCCCGCCAGATCACCCCCGCCCTCCTCAGGGGCATGACCCAGCCCCGCACCCGCCGCGACTTCTTCCGTGTCACCGGCCTGTCGGCCGCCGGCCTCGCGCTCGCCGCGTGCGGCGTCCAGGGCCAGAAGGCCGCCCCTCCGAAGGCCGACGCCGTCAAGGACTACTGGGCCAAGCAGAGCAAGCACGGCAAGCTCGTCTTCGCCAACTGGCCCGAGTACATGCCCGAGGACCAGGCCCCGCTGAAGAAGTTCACCCAGACCACCGGGATCTCCGTGGAGTACAAGGAGGTCATCCAGGAGAACGCGGAGTTCTTCGGCAAGGCCGACCCCGTGCTCCGCGCCGGTCAGTCGCTCGGCTACGACATCGTCGTGATGACCAACGGCGTGCAGCTCCAGCACATGGTCGAGCTCGGCTACATCGTGCCGCTCGACCACAGCCGGATGCCGAACTTCCTGGCCAACGCCGGTGACAAGTACAAGGAACGCGCCTACGACCCGGGCAACCAGTACACGATGCCCTACTCCTCGGGCGTGACCGGCATCGCGTACAACACCAAGTACGTCAAGGACGACATCACCAGCATCGAGGCCCTGTTCGACCCCAAGTACAAGGGGCGGGTCGGGATGATGGCCGACGCGCAGGAGATCGGCAACTTCGGCATGTTCGCCCTCGGCGTCGATCCGGAGAAGTCGACCGAGGCGGACTGGAAGAAGGCCGGGGAGAAGCTCAAGCAGCAGCGCGACGCGGGAATCGTCCGGAAATATTACGACCAGAGCTACATCGACGCGGTCTCCAAGGGCGACGTCTGGCTGACCATGGCCTGGTCGGGCGACATCTTCCAGCGGCAGCTCGCCGGCGAGCCGGTCAAGTTCGTGGTGCCCGACGAGGGCGGCACGATCTGGACCGACAACATGCTCATCCCCAAGGGCGCGGCCAACCCCGTGGACGCCCTCACCCTCATGGACTACCTGTACCAGCCCGCGGTGGCCGCCGAACTGGATGAGTTCATCCAGTTCGTCACCCCGATCCCGGCCGTCCAGGACCTGCTGCGCGAGAAGGCCGCGACGGCCAAGGGCGAGGACAAGAAGGCCCTGGAGGACATGGTGGACAGCCCGCTCATGTTCCCCTCGGCGGCCGACTACGCCAAGCTGCGCACGTACACCACCCTGACCACGCAGCAGGAGCAGGTGTTCAACTCCATCTTCCAGTCGATCACCCAGGCATAGCCATGAAACGGCTCACCCCCTACCTGCTCGCCCTGCCGAGCTGGCTGTGGCTGGCGATCTTCCTGGTCGTGCCCATGGTGGCGATGGCGTCGGTCTCGCTCCAGACGGGCAACGCCATCGACGGCTACGCCATGACGTTCAGCTTCTCCAACTACGCCGACGCGCTCGGCCGGTACAGCGACCAGTTGCTGCGCTCGCTCCTGTACGGCGGCCTGGCCACCGTGGCGATGCTGGTGATCGGCTACCCGGTGGCGTACTGGATCGCCTTCAAGGGCGGCAGTCGCAAGTCGGTGTACCTGTTCCTGCTGCTGCTGCCGTTCTTCGTGTCGTTCGTGCTGCGGACGATCTCGTGGAACTTCCTGCTGGCCGACAACGGCATCCTGTTCGGGACGCTGAAGGGCTGGGGCGTGCTGCCCGAGGGCTTCCACGTGCTGGCCACGACCGTGGCCGTGGTGGGCGGGCTCACCTACAACTTCCTGCCGTTCATGATCCTGCCGATCTACGTGGCCCTGGAACGGGTCGACCCACGGGTGGTCGAGGCGGCCCAGGACCTGTACGCCACCCGAGCCGGGGCCTTCCGCCGGGTGGTGCTGCCGCTGTCGCTGCCGGGCGTCTTCGCCGGGGTGCTGATGACGTTCGTGCCCGCGACGGCCGACCCGGTCAACGCGCAGATCCTCGGCGGCACGGCCAACACCATGATCGGCAACATCATCCAGACCGAGTACCTGACCAACCTCGACTACCCGACCGCCTCGGCGCTGTCGTTCACGCTGATGGCGATCCTGCTGGTGGGCATCTTCATCTACGCTCGCGCGCTCGGCACCGAGAACGTCCTTGAGGCGGCGGCGCGATGAGGGGCGCGCGGGGCAGGTTCGGCGACCGCCTGCTGCACGTCTACACCTGGCTGATCATCCTGTGGCTGTCGTCGCCGATCGCCGTCATGATCCTGTTCGGCTTCAACGACAAGAAGAGCAAGTCGAACACGAGCTGGCAGGGCTTCACCCTCAAGTGGTACGGCGAGCTCTTCGAGATCTCCGACCTGACCACGGCGCTGCGCAACTCGATCGTGATCGCGCTGGTCAGCACCGTGATCACGGTCGTCATCGGGACGATGCTGGGCCTGGCCGTCGGCCGGCACCGCTTCCGCGGCCTCGGCGCCACGAACTTCCTGGTCTTCGCCGCCATCTCCACGCCGGAGCTGGTGATGGGGGCCTCGCTGCTGTCGCTGTTCGTCTCGGGCAACGTGCCGCGCGACGGCAACACGATCATCGTGGCGCACGTGCTGTTCTCGCTCTCCTTCGTCGTGGTGACGGTCAGGGCGCGGGTCATCACGCTCGACCCGTCGCTGGAGGAGGCGGCCAAGGACCTCGGCGCGACCGCGTGGGGCACGTTCCGGCAGGTGACCCTGCCCTCGATCATGCCGGGCGTGCTCGCGGGCGCGATGCTCTCCTTCGCGCTGTCGATCGACGACTACGTGGTGACGAGCTTCGTCAACGGCTCGACCGTCACGTTCCCGCTGTGGATCGTGGGCGCGGTGAAGACCGGCATTCCACCGCAGGTCAACGTGATGGGTACGCTCATCTTCGGGATCGGTGTCCTGATCGCCGTGGCGAACGCGGTGGCCGCCAGACGCCGCGCCTAGGATCTGCTCCAACAGGCTTTCCCCCCGCGATCCGGCGGGGGGATTGGTGTATTCCGACCAAGAACAGGGAGGCGAGATCGGATTTCGGCGGGGGGAACCCGCGCGTGATCACATCACCCCTTTGGATCCCGCAATAAAAACAATGAACAATCTAAGAACTTCGTAGGGAAGTGGGATTTGTGGATCCGCTGAAGGCGCTGGCTGACGCGGAGCGCAAGCCGTACTGGCTGGACAGTCCGGCCAGACCCGAGCCGCGCGCGCGGCTCATCGGAAAGACCGACGCCGACCTGGTCGTCGTCGGCGGAGGCTTCTCGGGGCTGTGGACGGCCCTGATGGCCAAGGAACGTGACCCTTCGCTGGACGTCGTCCTGCTCGAAGGGCGCAGGATCGGCTGGGCGGCGACCGGCCGCAACGGCGGGTTCTGCATGGCGACCCTCACCCATGGCCTGGCCAACGGCCTGGAACGGTGGCCGGAGGACATCGGCCGCCTCGAACGCATGGGCGTGGACAACCTCGACGAGATCGAGCGCACGCTGGAGCGGCACGGCATCGACTGCTCCTTCGAGCGCACCGGCGAGCTGCACGTGGCCACCGAGCCGTGGCAGCTCGACTCGCTGGCCGAACACCTGGACCTGATCTCCGAGCTCGGCCTCGACTACGTGCCGATGGACGAGCGTCAGGTGCGGGCCGAGGTCAACTCGCCGACCTACCTGGGCGGGCTCTGGGAACGCAGCGGCTGCGCCATGCTGGACCCGGCGCGGCTGGCCTGGGGGTTGCGCGAGGCGTGCCTGCGGCTCGGCGTACGGGTCTTCGAGCGCAGCCCGGTGCGTTCGCTGCGTGACGACGGCACGACGATCACCCTGCGGACCCCGTACGGGTCGGTGACGGGCCGGCGGGTGGCGCTGGGCACGGGGGTCTTCCCGCCCCTGTTGCGCAGGCTCAAGCACTTCGTCGTCCCGGTGTACGACTACGCCCTGATGACCGAGCCGCTGACCGCGTCCCAGCTCGCCGAGGTGGGCTGGCACAACCGGCAGGGCGTCGGCGACTCGGGCAACCAGTTCCACTACTACCGGCTCACCGACGACAACCGCATCCTGTGGGGCGGCTATGACGCGGTCTACTACAACGGCGGCCTGGTCAAGCCGGAGTACGAGCAGCGCGACGAGACCTTCGTCAAGCTCGCCGAGCACTTCGCCACCACCTTCCCGCAGCTGTCCCAGGTGCGCTTCACGCACCGCTGGGGCGGCGTGATCGACACCTGCAGCCGCTTCAGCGCCTTCTACGGCACGGCGCACGGCGGCCGGCTGGCCTACGCCGTGGGCTACACCGGCATGGGCGTCGGGGCCACCAGGTTCGGCGCGAACGTGATGCTGGACCTGCTGTCGGGGGAGGCCACCGAGCGGACCGAGCTGCGGATGGTCAAGGAGAAGCCGGTGCCGTTCCCGCCCGAGCCGGTCCGGTCGGGGGTGATCCAGTTCACCCGGTGGTCGATCGCTCAGGCCGACCAGCATCAGGGCAGGCGCAACCTGTGGCTGCGCACGCTCGACAGGATGGGCCTCGGGTTCGACTCCTGATCCGGTGTTCCGAGGGGGCGCCGGGCCCGCGTGCCGCGGGCCTGGCGCACACTTGTGACCATGAGGATCGAGTTCGCCGCCGACGGCGTGCCCCTGGCCGGTGACCTGCGGCTGCCCGAGGGCACGGGCCCCTGGCCGGGTCTGGTGCTCACCGGGCCGTTCACCGGGGTGCGCGACCAGGTCACGGGCCTGTACGCCGAGCGGCTGGCCCGGCGCGGCTACGTGACGCTGGCCTTCGACCACCGCAACTGGGGCGAGTCCGGCGGCGAGCCACGTGGGCACGAGGATCCGCAGGCCAAGCTGAACGACCTGCGGGCGGCGGTGTCGCTGCTGCGGTCGCGCCCCGAGGTGGACGGCGACCTGATCGGCGCCGTCGGCATCTGCCTGGGCGCCGGGTACGCGCTGAAGTTCGCCGCCTTCGACCCGCGCGTACGGGTGTTCGCGGGCATCGCCGGGGCCTACAACAACCCGTACACGATGCGGTCGGGCATGGACTACCAGGAGGCGCTGGCCGGGTTCGCCGGCGTGCTGGAACGGCAGGACCTGGGCGGCCCGGTCGAGTACCTGCCCGCCGTGGCGGAGGACGGCGAGGACGGCGGGGCCGCGATGCCGGGCGACGAGCCGTTGGCCTACTACGGCACCGAGCGCGGGGCCTCCTCCTCCTGGCGGAACGCGGTCACAAGGGCCGGTCTGCGCGAGCTGATCACCATGGACAACATGATGGGCGCCGACTTCCTGTCGCCGAAGCCCGCCCTGATCGTGCACGGCGTGATCGACCGGTTCTGCCCGCCGTCAGGGGCCGAGGAGGCGTTCAGGCGGCTCGACGAGCCCAAGAAGCTCGTCTGGGTCGACGCCAAGCAGCACATCGACCTCTACGACCGCGAGCCGTACGTGTCGCAGGCCGTGGACGCGACCGCGGACTTCCTCGTCGAGCACCTCCGGCCGGGCGGCTCCGGAGCCTGACGTCTACGCTGGGGGGTATCGCGCGGAATGGGGGATTCATGCGTGCCATCCAGTTCACCCGCTTCGGCGGCCCGGAGGTGCTCGAAGAGGCCGAGGTGCCCGATCCGGTCGTGGGACCGGGCCAGGTGCTGGTGGACGTCGAGGCCGCGGGGCTGAACTTCGCCGACGTGCGGCAGATCTCCGGCCACTACTCCAGTCCGGACCGCCTGCCGCACATCCCCGGCAGCGAGGTCGTCGGGCGCGACCACCGGGGACGGCGGGTGATGGGCTTCACCGCCAACGGCTACGCCTCCAAGGCCGTCCTGGACGAGGGCGACGTCGTGGTCGTGCCCGACTCGCTGCGGGCCGGCGAGGCGCTGGCGCTGCTCGTCCAGGGGCTCACCGCCTGGCATCTGCTGCGTTCGTCGGCGCGGCTCAGGGAGGGCGAGAGCGTGGTCGTCCACTCCGGCGCGGGCGGCGTGGGCAGCCTGGCCGTGCAGCTGGCCAAGGTGTTCGGCGCCGGACGCGTGATCGCCACCGCCTCCAGCGAGGACAAGCGGTCGCTCGCCCTCGACCTGGGCGCGGACGCCGCCGTGGACGGCGCGGCCGACGGGTACGCCGAGCGCGTCATCGAGGCCAACGGCGACCGGCCGGCGGACGTGGTGCTCGACGCCGTCGGCGGGGCGGTCTTCGACGCGGCGCTGACCGTCCTGGCCCCCTTCGGGCGGCTGGTGAGTTACGGGTCGTCGTCGGGCGAGCAGGCCCGGCCGGTCGATCCCGCGCGGCTGACCGCGGGCAACCTCGCCGTCCTCGGGTTCTGGCTGCGTCCGCTGCGGGGGCGGCGGGAGATGGTCGGGCCCCCGCTGGGCGAGCTGCTCGCGCTGACCGCGGCCGGACGGCTGCGTCCGCTGGTGGGCGGCGAGTACCCGCTGGCGGAGGCGGCCCGGGCCGTGGCGGACCTGGCCGGACGGCGAACTGTCGGAAAAGTGGTGCTCCTGCCCTGACGGGCAGGGTGTGGCCAATGCCGCGACTGGGCAGAGGGTGATCAAAACCCCCGAGAAGTGATGATCGCGGGGGTTTTGTAGGTGTGGTGGAGATCGCTGGTCGTGGTGGTGGTCTGGGCGCTCGTGACCGGTTGTTCGGCCGAGCGGCTGCCCGGGGTGCCGGGCGTGGTGAAGGTCAGAGCGAAGGTCGACCGATGCGTCCTGAAATTTCGGGACAAGAGGGCCGGGAGGGCGGCCCGCGCCCGGCTTGAGCACGACGTCGAGCAGTACGTCTCCCGACGCCCCGGACGGGTCGCCTACAGCATGCTGGAGCTCACCAGCGGCCTCACCCTGGGCCGCGCCGAGCACCAGCACGACATGATCACCGCCAGCGGCGTCAAGGTGGACATCCTCACGGCGCTCGTGCTCGGCCACGGGACCCTGGGCGAGGAGGAACGCGACCTCGCCGAGCGCATGATCACCGAGAGCGACAACGGCGCCGCCGACGCGTTGTGGGGCCGGGTCGGCGGCGCGATGGGCGAGTTCTACCGGCGCATGGGCCTGAACGAGACCGTCCCCGGGCCCGGCGTCTTCTGGGGCGGCACCAACACCAGCCCGGCCGACCGCATCCGCCTGCTCCAGGTGCTGGTGAACGGCGGCGAGGGCCTCTCCGACCGCGACCGCGCCCTCGTGCTCGGCCTGATGGGACGGGTGGTCAAGGATCAGTCGTGGGGCGTCAGCGCGGCCGCCCGCCCGGTGGACCGGGTGGCGTTGAAGAACGGCTGGACGCCGCGCCCGTTCATCCACAACACGTGGGCGGTGACCAGCTACGGCCGCGTCGTCGGGCCGGGGCGCGACCTGCTGCTGGCGGTGCAGACCGACGGGCAGCCGGGGGAGGGGGTGGGCATCGAGACCATCGAAGGGGTGGCCAGGATGATCGGCTCCCGGCTCGACGAGCTGTCCCCGACGACGCCCCGGTCCTGCCCGAGGAACCCTGGCGCCTGACGGTGTTCCTCTCGGCCGTCGCACCCTGCCGGCGGTAAGCAGCCCGATTCCTGCAATAGGATCGGCTCTCGTCACGTTTGACTGAAGTGAACTGATTGACCGCTCGGCGGCCGGCGCGCGCCGGTATCTACCCCGGTCGAAGCCCACCTCCGACGGTGTGCTCCCCCCGGGAGGTCTCCGTCATGATCTGGACGGAGACCCTTGAAGTCCTATCTCGACGTGCTGGCCACCCCCGGAGCCTGGCGGTTCCTGGTGCCCGCGCTGCTGGCCCGCGTGCCGTTCGCGATGACCCAGATGGGCATCCTGCTGCTGGTCCAATGGTCCACCGGCTCCTACGGCGCGGCCGGGATCACCTCCGCCGCCGCCGCCGTCTTCCAGGCCCTCATCGGCCCCCAGACCGGCCGCCTGGCCGACCGGTACGGCCAGGCCCGGGTGCTGCTGCCGCAGGTCGCGGTGCACGCCCTGGCCATGGGCGGGCTGCTGGCCTTCGCCGCCGCGCACGCCCACCTCGCGCTGCTGGTCGCCATGGCAGCCGTCGTCGGCGCGTCCGGACCGCAGGTCGGCTCGATGGTCCGGGCCCGCTGGGCGCACCGGCTCGGTGGTACCGGCAGGCTGAACACGGCGTTCGCGGTCGAGTCGATCACCGACGAGCTGACGTTCACGCTGGCCCCTGTGCTGCTGGTGGGGCTGTCGACGGCGTACTCGCCGGTGGTCGCGCTGCTCGGCGGGCTCGTGCTGATCCTGGTCGGCACGGTGGTCTTCGCCGCCGTCCGGACGGCCGCGCCCGAGCCGGTGCCGGTCCGGATCGCCGCCTCCAAGGGCGTGCTGCGCAGGCGCGGCGTGGCGCTGCTCGCCGCCGCCTTCCTCGCCATGGGGTCGGTCTTCGGCAGCCTCCAGGTCGGCGTCACCTCGCTCACCACCGCCCTGCACGCGCCCGCGTCCGCCGGTCCCGTCTACGGCGTCTTCTCCGGCGCCAGCATGCTCGGCGGCCTGCTGTACGGCGCGGTCCGCTGGCGGCTGCCCGCCCGCGTCCGGCTGGTCGGCGGGCTGGCCCTGCTCGCGGTCGCGACCAGCGCGTTCACGCTCGCCGGAGCGGTCCCCCACCTGTACGTAGCCGCCGCCCTGGCCGGCCTGGTGATCGCCCCCGTGGTGATCACCGGCTACACCCTGGTCGAGGGCCTGGTCGCGGCGGAGGTCCGCACCGAGGCGTTCACCTGGCTGAACGGCGGCATCGCGCTCGGCATCGCGGCCGGGTCGTCGGTCGCCGGGCAGCTCGTGGACCACTTCGGCGCGTCCTGGGCGTTCGTGGTCGCGCCGGTGGCCACCGGGATGGCCGCGCTGCTCGTGCTGGCCAGGGTCGGCAGCCTGCGCCCGCTGCCCGCCGGGCCCGCGGCGGACGTCCCCGCGCTCAGTGAGGGACCGGCGACTCTTCCTGGATGACCTTCGGCACGCCGCGCAGCCCGGTCAGCGCGAACACCGCGACCACGGCCAGCAGGACCGCCGTGAGCAGCGTCGTCACCTGCATCCCCGCCACGAACGCCTCCCGCGCCGCGCGCATCAGCTGCTCGGCCGCCTGCGGGGGCAGGGCCGCCGCCGTGGCGGTGGCTCCGGCGATCGACTCCCGCGCCGCCTCGCCGGGCACCCCGGCGGGCAGCAGCAGGTTCGCGCGGTAGACGCTGTTGAGCACGGTGCCCAGGACCGCGATGCCCAGCGCGCCGCCCAGCTCGAACGCCGTCTCCGACACCGCGGCCGCCGCCCCCGCCCGCTCCCTGGGCGCGGTGGCCAGGATGTTGTCGTTGTTCACGGTGAACGTGAGCCCGACCCCCAGCCCGCCGATCATCATCACGGGCAGCAGGGTGAGATAGTCCACCTCGGTGCCGAGCATGCCGTACCGGACGAACGCGCCGGCGTTCAGCGCCAGGCCGAGCGCGACCACGCCGTTCCTGCCGAGCCGGTTGATCAGCCGGGCCGCGAGCACCCCGCCCACCGCGCCGCTCAGGCCGCCGGGGATCTGCGCCAGCCCGGCCACCAGCGGCGACCAGCCCAGGACGAGCTGCAGGTACCAGGCGAACAGCAGGCTCATGGCCGACAACGCGAAGATCGCCAGCAGGTTCGTGCCCACGGACGCGCTGAACGCCCGCCGCCGGAACAGCCGTACGTCGATCAGCGGCGTGTCCAGCCGCTTCTGCCGCCGGACGAACAGCACCAGGCACGCCACGCCCACCACGGCCGCCCCCAGGACGTCGGCGTGCGCCAGGCCTTGGTGGGCGGCCTCCTTGACCGCGTAGACGGCCGTCACGACACCGGCGAACGACAGCGCCACGCTGAGCCCGTCGATCCGCCCTGCGGTGGGGTTGCGCGACTCCGGCAGCACCAGGAAGCCGCAGACCAGCACCAGCACCATGATCGGCACGTTGAGCAGGAACACCGACCCCCACCAGAAGTGGTCCAGCAGCACGCCCCCGACGACCGGCCCCATCGCGAACCCGGCCGCGCTCATCCCGCTCCAGAGCCCGATGGCCGCGGTCCGCTCGCCCGGGTCGGTGAAGACGTTCCTGACGATCGAGAGCGTGGACGGCATGATCATCGCGCCCGCCACGCCCAGCAGCGTCCTGGCGGCGATCAGCAGCTCGGGGTTCGGGGCGTAGGCGGTCACCAGAGAGGCCGCGCCGAACCCGGCCACGCCGATCAGCAGCAGCCGCTTGCGGCCCACGCGGTCGCCGAGGTTGCCCATGGTGACCAGGAGGCCGGCCAGGGCGAAGCCGTAGATGTCGCCGATCCAGAGCAGTTGCGTCGAGTTCGCACCGAGGTCGGCGACCAGGCGGGGGAGCGCCAGGTGCAGCACGGTGAGATCGACCGAGAGCAACAGTGTCGCAAGGCAGGCTATGGCCAGACAGGCCCATTTGCGCGTCATGCCGTCCACGGTGGCCGGGGCGGCTGACGGCCCGCCTACCGTCCGCTGACCGCCCTGTCGAGGGCGGCGTCGATGCGGTTGCGGATGTCCTCGGTGCTGTACCAGTCGTCGGGGCACTCCGCGCGGGCCTGGGCCAGCAGGGACAGCGCGAGGCCGCGCTCGCCGGCGGACAGCGCCACCTCGGCCAGCCCGAGGTCCGCCCAGGCCAGCACGTCCATGGAGCCCACCCGGCGGGCCAGCTCGGCCGCCTCCTCGTAGTCGGCCCGCCCGCCCAGCGGCTCGCCCATGCCGAGCAGCGCGTCGCCGCGCCGGCACAGGGCCTCGGCCATCTCCGCCCGCGCGTCGAGCTCGCGGGCCAGCGTCAGCGCCTCGTCCGACAGCGCGTACGAGGCCGCGTAGTCCCCCCGCTCGGAGGCCAGCGCGCCGAGCCCCGACAGCACCAGGATCGTCCCCCAGCGCTCGCCGATCGCGCGGAAGGCGGCCAAGGCGCGCCGGAAGGCGGCCAGCGACTCCTCGGCCCGGCCCAGGATCTGCAGCACGAACCCCATGCCGCAGTACGACAACGCCCGCTGCCAGGGCGGCAGGCCCTCGGTGAAGGCCCGCAGCTCGTGGTAGATCGTCTCGACGTCGCCCGGCGGCCCGGTGAACATCGACCGCATCATCATCAGGAACTCCACCCGCTCCGGCAGGTGGGTGATCGGCAGCAGCCCGCGCACCTCGGCCAGCCGCTCGCGCAGGTCGTCGTCGGCCACGCCCGTCCAGGCCGTGACGAGCACGCACATGACGTACTCCTCCTCCATGCCGGCGGGGCGGGCGTCGCCGATCACGGCCAGCAGCCCGGCGGCCAGGCCGGCGACGGCGCCGCGGTGGCCGCGCATCCACCAGTAGCAGGTGCCGTGCGCCAGCAGCCGCAGGCCGGTCGCCAGCTGCCCGGACTCGGTCGTCCAGCGCACGGCGGCCTCGACGTCGTCGCTCTCCTCGTCCAGGCGGGCCAGCCAGTCGAGCTGGGCGGCGGTGCGCAGCAGCGGGTCGGCGGTCAGCACCAGGTCGAGGTAGTAGGCGGTGTGGGCGTCCCTGATCGCGGCGGTCTCGCCTGACTCGGCCAGGCGTTCGGCGCAGAACGCCCTGATCGTGTCGAGCATGCGGTAACGGCCGCCGACGTGCTCCACCAGCGACTTCTCCGCCAGCGAGAACAGCACCTCCTCCGGTGCCCCGCACACCCGCTCGGCCGCCTCGGGCGTGGCGCCGCCCACGAAGACGCTCAGCCGGCCGGCCAGGCGCTGCTCGGCGTCGTCCAGCAGGTCCCAGCTCCACGCGACGACCGCGCGGAGCGTCTGGTGCCGGGGCAGCGCCGTACGGCTGCCGCGGGTCAGCAGCCGGAACCGGTCGTCCAGGCGGGCCGCCACGTCGGCGACCGACAGCGTACGGAGGCGCGCGGCGGCCAGCTCGATGGCCAGCGGCAGCCCGTCGAGCGCCCGGCAGATGCGCACCACGTCCGCGGCGTTGCCGCCGTCCACGCCGAACCCGGGACGCACGGCGGCGGCGCGGTCGGCGAACAGCCGGACGGCCGCGTACGCCAGCGGGTCGTCCGGCTCGGGCGGCGGCAGGCGCAGCGGGGACACCGGCAGGATCGACTCCCCGGTGATGCCCAGCGCCTCCCGGCTGGTGGTCAGCACCCGCAGCCCGGGGCAACCGGCCAGCAGCGCGTCGGCGAGCTCGGCCACGGCGGCGACCAGATGCTCGCAGTTGTCCAGGACGAGCAGCAGGTCGCGCTCGGCCAGCGCGGTGAGCAGCCGGGTGACCGGGTCGATCGCCGGGCGCTGGGATGTGTGCCGCAGGGCGTCGCGGATGTCGAGCGCGACCAGCACCGCGCCGGGCACGCCGGTCGCGCCGGCCGCGCCGGTCACGTGGGCGAGGGGCACGAAGCACACGTCGCCCGGTTCCTGGGCGGCCGCCTCCTGGGCGAGCCTGGTCTTGCCCGCGCCGCCGGGGCCGATCAGCGTGACGAGCCGGTTGTCCCGCAGCCGCGCGCCGAGCTGCGCCAGCTCCTCCGCCCGCCCCACGAAGCTGGTGAGCTGCGCCCGCAACCCCCGCTTGAGCCCTCCGGCCGGTGGCGCGGAAGGCCCGCCGGGCACCGCGGCCACGGGCGTGACAGCGGGCGCGCCGGCTGACGTGCCGGCGGGGGCGAGTGACGGGTCGGCGCGGAGGACGGCCAGATGGGCGGCGGTCAGCTCGGCGCCCGGCTCGATGCCCAGCTCCCGGTCGAGCAGCCGTCGCGCCTCGTCGTAGACGGCCAGTGCCTCGGCCTGGCGGCCACTGCCGTACAGGGCGCGCATGAGCTGGGCGCGCAGGCGCTCGCGCAGCGGATGGGCGGCGGTGAGCCGGCGCAGCTCGGCGACCAGGTCGCGGTGCCGCCCGAGCTCCAGGTCGGCCTGGAGCCGGTCCTCGGTGGCCGCCAGCCGCAGCTCCTCCAGCCCGGCCGCGGCCGACACGGCGTGCGGCGCGTCGGCGAGCGGCACGCCCCGCCAGAGCTCCAGCGCCGCGCCCAGCAGCGCCGCCGCCCGCCGGGCGTCCCCATCGGCCAGCGACCGCCGTCCGTCCCGGGCCAGCAGCTCGAAGCGGCGCGCGTCCACGTCCTGGGGGTCGGCGACCAGCCGGTAGCCCGCCGGGTGGAACTCGACCAGGTCCCGGCCGAGCGCCCGGCGCAGCCTGGAGACCTGGGACTGCAGCGCGTTGGCCACGCCGTCCGGCGGGTGGGGGCCGTACAGGCCGTCCACGAGCTGGCCGGCGCCGACGACGCGGCCCGCGTTCAGGGCCAGCAGGGTGAGCAGGGCGCGCACCCGGGGCCCGCCGAGCGCCACGGGCGCGCCGTCCTCGTCCAGCACGCTGGTGGGTCCGAGGATCTCGAAGCGCATGTCTCGATTATCGGGCCTGGGGGAGGAGTGCGGCGATTTCTCCGTATGTCGGCAGCTTGGGGGCGTCCTTGCCCTGCGCGCCCAGCACGGCGGCCAGAGCGCCCTGGAGCGCGGCCCGGTAGAGCAGCGACCCGGTGCTCACCCGCGCCACCCCCGCCTCGGCGAGCCGGCCGAGCGTGGGCCCGCCCGGCTGGTAGAGCACGTTCAGCGGCAGCCGCGTACGCGCGACGACCTCGGCGATCTCCGCCAGGTCGGACAGGCCGGGGACGAAGATGCCGTCGGCGTGCTCGTAGGCGTCCACCCGCTCGCGCCAGTCGCCGGTGCCGAGCCAGTGGGTGTCGGTGCGGGCGTTGACGAACACGCCGTGGCCCTTGGCGGCCTCGATGATCCGCCGGTGCAGCTCGACCGGGCGCAGGGTGCCGTCGGGACGGCCGTCCTCCAGGTTCACGCCCGCCACCCCGAGCGCGGCCAGGCTCGCCACCAGGGCCGACACCTCGTCCGGGTCGTCGCTGAACCCGCCCTCGATGTCCACCGTGACCAGGACGTCCAGGTCCTTGACCGTCTCGGCCAGCTCGATCGTCTCGGCCCTGGTCGCGCCGGCGGCGTCCGGCTTGCCGTGCACGGCGGACACGCCGAGGCTGGTGGTGCCGATCGCGGGGAAGCCGTGCGCGGCGAGGATCGCGGCCGAGCCGTAGTCCCAGGCGTTGGGCAGCAGCAGCGGGTCGCCCGGCCGGTGCAGGTCGTGGAAGTTCATCGGCAGGTCCTTTCGAGGAGCGCGTCGAGCACGCCGGCGGCCAGCGCGAGGGCGTGGGCGGGAGCGGGGCACGGACGCGGGCCGTCCCCGAACGTCAGATGGGGGGCGGGGCCCCGGGAGGCGTCGAAGCGGCCGGGATCGGCGAACACCTCGGGATCGCGGTTGGCCGCGACCAGGTCGATCGTGACCTCCTGGCCGGTGCGGGTGTCGAGCCTGCGGCTGGCCTTCAGCGGCGGGTCCTGCCTGAGCGTCTCGTGCAGCACCGCCTCGGGGTCGTCGCCCGGCACGGCGTGGGCGAGCGCGTTCTCGATGAGCGCCTCGGTGGCGGCGTGGCCCTGGAGCAGCAGGGTGACGGCCGGCAGGTCGGTCAGCCCGAGCAGTTCGGCGACGGCGGCGTCGGCCTGCGGGCTTCCCTCGCCCGACAGGTAACCGCTCGCGGCCGCGGGCACGGCCGAGGTGTCCGGCACGCCGAGCGCGGCCCCCAGCACGGCCGTCGGCACGCCACGCCAGTCGCCGCCGCGGTCCTCGGTCGCGGCCCTGGCAGCCGTCCTCAGCGCGGGCGGGTCCAGGGCGGACAGGCGCTCGACGACCAGGCGGCGGCGTCCGGCGTGCGTCTCGCCGGTGCTGAAGCGCGAGACGTGGGCCCGCAGCCAGGCGAGCGTCCCGGGCTCGCCGTCCTGCGGGACGGGCGGCGGCACGTACCGGCTGTCGGAGAGCACCGCACGGGCTTCGGCGTGGTGGGTGATGAGCATGGGTCCACGCTAGGACGCGGACCGTTCGACGGGGGACGAAGTATGGACGCGTCCCCGGTGTCCCCGCTGTCCCGGTTTCCGGTCACGCCGCCAGCCGCTGCCGGCTCTCGGGCTGCGCGGGCGCCCCCGTGGCCCGCGTGCCCTGGATCCGTACGGCCGCGCGGCCCGGTGCGCTTGCCAGCGCCATCGACACGACGAGGACGATCTCGGCCAGCACCACACCCCGTTCGAGCAGCCCGTAGTAGGCGCCGCCGCCGATCAGCGAGGAGGTGAAGGCGGCCGGGTGCGCCGCCAGGTACGCGCCCAGCGTCAGCCCCGAGGTCACGCTCAGGGCCTTGACCGCGCTCCAGCGCACGGCCGCCGTCCGCCCCCTGGCCAGCGACCAGCCGGCGACCGGCAGCGCGGTGAAGACCACGGCCGCCGACCAGCGGTGGATCTCGCCGGTCAGAGTGCTGATGTCCGACATGCCGGGATCGGTGGGGAAGAGTGCGCTCAGCATCAGCCCGGCCGCCCCCGCCAGCAGCAGCACGCGGGTGGCGGCGGTCCGCCCAGGCTCCCGGGCGGCCAGCCCGTACGCCAGCGACAGGCAGGCCACGGCCAGCGCGAGCGTCCCGACCAGCACGGGCAGCATGCCGCCGGGGACGAGCGCGTAGTCGCTGATCAGCGGCTGCGCGGGCAAAACGGCCTGCGCGTAGCCGAGGGCGGCCACCGCCGTCACCGCTCCGGCGACCGGAGCGAGCACGGTGCGCCAGGTCATCGGGTCACCTCGTCGTAGATCTGCTCGAAGCGGGCCAGCGACGTCTGGTCGTCGTGGGTGAGCGCCAGCGCGCGGCTGGCGTTGCCCAGGCGGGCGCGCAGGTCGTCGTCGGTGAGGATCGCGGTCAGGTGCCTGGCCAGCGAGACGACGTCGCCCGGCTGGTAGAGGTAGCCGTTGCCGTCCACCAGGTGCGGCAGCGCCATCGCGTCGGCGGCCACGACGGGCAGGCCGGACGCCATGGCCTCCAGCGTGGCGATGCTCTGCAGCTCGGCGACGCCCGGCATGCCGAACACGTCGGCGGCGGCGAACGCCTGCGGCATGCTCTCGTCGGGCACGAACCCGACGAAGAACACCCGGTCGCCCACCCCGATGCGCTTGGCCAGCTTCTCCAGCTCCATCCGCTGGTTGCCGCGGCCCACGAACGCCACCTGCGCGTCGGTCTCGTTGAGCACGAGAGGCAGGGCGCGGATCAGCTCGTCGAGGTGCTTCTCCTCGTCCAGGCGGCCCACGAACAGGACGGTCGGCCGGTCGGGCAGCGCGAACCGCCGGCGCGCCCACGACTTGGGCTCGGCGTGCGGGTGGAACCTGGCCAGGTCGATGCCGCACGAGACGGCCTCGACGTCGCGGGAGAAGCCCTGGTCGGCCAGGAGCTTGGCGGCCAGCGGGGTCGGCGTCGTGATGTGGTCGGCCCGCTTGAAGATCCGGCTGAAGTCGCGCCAGGCCAGCCGGCCCGCCCTGGTCCGCAGCGCCTCGGGGACGTGCCCGAACTGGAAGAGGTTGTCGGGCATGAAGTGGTTCGTGGCCACGACCGGCACGCCGCGGCGGCGGGCGGCGGCGATGGCGGCCCGGCCGACCACGAAGTGGCCCTGGGTGTGCAGCACGTCCGGGTCGATGTCGGCGACCAGCCGGTCGAGCCTGGTCGGCACGGTGACCCGCATGGTCGGGTGCACCAGCAGCGGGGCCGAGCGCAGCCGGTGGACGATCACGCCGTCCACCACGTCGGCGCTGGCCGGGCCGGCCTCCGACTGGCACACCACGTGCACCTCGTTGCCGCGCGCGGCCAGGCCGGTGGCCAGCCGGTGGGTGAAGTAGGCGGCGCCGTTGACGTCGGGGGGATAGGTGTCGGTCGAGATCAGGACGCGGCGGGGACGTTCGGGGGCGGGGGCGAGGTGAGCGTGGTCGGTGACGTTGTGCAGGGGCATGGCCATGACGGTGACTCCGCTTTCACAAGGGGGGACGGCTGGGGGAGGGCCGAGGGGCGAACAGGGGGTTTCGGTCAGGGAGGGGCAGGGGGAGGAGGTCAGGCGAGGTCGTTGCGCGCCTCCAGCGGGGTCGTCCGGGCCAGGGCGACCGTGCCGGCCGCGGTCAGGGCGGCGGCCGCGATCGGCGCGATGCCGGACGGCAGCGGCTCGCCGAGCAGCAGCGCCCCGAACGCCACCGCCGTGAGCGGGTCGGCGATCTGCAGCGAGGCGAAGGAGACGCCGAAGTGCCCGACGGCGTAGGCGCGTTGCAGCATCATGAGCGCCAGCAGCAGCGGGACCGGCAGGGCCAGCAGGTACCACCAGTTCCAGCCGCCGTCCACGAGCACGCGCATGAGCGTGGCGGTGGCGCCGTACAGGACGCCGGAGCCCGTGGCGAGCAGCGCGGCGCGGCCGGCGGGGGAGGCCGCCTTCGAGCCCGCCCACAGCAGCACCGTCGCGACGCCCGACACGGCGAGCAGGGTGAGTACGCCCGTGGGCGCCAGGTACGTCGGCCCGTCGGACTCGGGCACCAGCAGCACCAGGCCGATCAGCCCCGCCGCGACCACGCCCGCCGCGGCCAGTTCCTTGCCGGAGGGCCTGCGCCCGTGCAGCGCGGCGGCGATGGGCAGCGCGAACAGCAGGCTGGCCACCCCCATCGGCTGCACCACGGTCAGCGGGCCGAGCCCGAGTGCGACGATGTGCAGGCCGCCGCCCGTCACGATGGAGACGCCGCCGAGCAGCCAGCGCGGCCTGCGCAGCAGGGTCAGCAGAGCGGGCTTCGCCGAGCCCGCCGCCTCGAACTGCTGCAGCGCGGCTCCGAGCGCGAAGAACAGCGAACCGACCAGCGCGATCGCCGCGGCCAGCACACTCATTGCTCACTCCCTTCAGACGGATGGTTGCCGGACAGGGTCAAACGGACGTGTCCGCCGGAAGACGTTCCAGGGAAGGCTGGGTGGCGCGCCGCTTCCTGGTCCACCGCACCAGCTCGACGAGCCCGGTGATCGACAGCGCGATCCCGAGGCCCAGCAGCAGGCCCTTGATCGGGTCGTTCTCGAAGGCCATGCCGCCGAAGAAGCCGATCAGCCCGGAGTACACCGCCCACGAGCTCGCCGCGATGGCGTCGAAGAACGTGAACGAGCGCAGCGGATGACCCACGGCGCCCATGGTCAGCGTCGTCGCGGTGCGCCCGCCGGGGATGTACCTGGCCACGATCAGCACCATTCCGCCCCGCTCGGCCAGCGCGCCGCGCGCCCAGACGAACGCCTTCTTGTCCCGCAGCCGCCTGGCCGACTTGTTGCCGATCAGGTACGACACGTGGTCGCCCACGAACGCGCCGAGCGCCGCGACCACGATCACCAGAGCCAGGTTGGTCTGGCCGGAGGCGGCGAACACCGCCGCGGTGATGACCGACGTCTCGGCGGGCACGATGGGGAAGAAACCGTCGAGCAGCGCCAGGGCGAACAGCGCCACGTACAACCATGGCGATGACATCACCTGCTGGACCAGGTCGAGAATGGCGTGCGACATATGGGTGGACTCCGATCGTCAGGGCACTCACAAAGCCTGTCGGTGTGAGCGGACCGGGGACATCGGGGATGCCCCCGGTCGAACGCGGGCCCTTCCCCTAGGAGGGTCAGGGCCGCCTACCCCATGAAGGTAGAAATTCCGCAGGTCGTGGCGCATCGGACCATCGGCACGCGTCACCCCCTACTTTCGTCAGGGGCGGACCTGCGACTTCCGTGTGACACCCACGATCAAACCGGTTGCGCGCCCCGGAAACAGGAGAGGAGGTATCCGCCTTTCAGGTGGAGCTAGCCCCACCGTGACCGGTGCGGCAGGCCCCACCCTGACTTTCGTCAGGGGTGCCGGATGACCTTCGGGCGGGACGTGCCCCGGCCGGCGGCGGATACCGTCGGTGCGTGAACCGTCTGCGCCGTGAGAATCGCCGTCAGGTCGTCTCGGACCTGCTGCTCTGGGTCGTCCTGAGCATCTTCGTGACCGCCATGGGCCCCGACCCGTTCGTCGACCCTGCCGCGTTCGCGATGGTGACCCTGCCCAGGGTGGGCCTCGCCGCGCTGGCCGTGCTCGTGGGCCGGCCCTGGCCGCTGGCGGCGCTGGTGCTGCTGCTGCCGCTCGGCCCGTGGCGCTTCACCGACGGCTTCGCGACGGTGGACCTGACGTGGCTGCTGCCCCGGCGCGACGTGAAGATCCTCCCGCTGCTCGCCACCTCGCCGTTCATCATCTGGTACGCCTACCTCACCGGCCGGCGCATGGCCCGGCTGTGGCCCGCGGGGGCCCTGTTCTGCCTGATCACGGCCGTCGGGTGCGCGGTCGTGCTGGTCCAGGGCGGCGACCTGGCACTGTGGGTGTCGATGGGCACCGGGCTCGTCGGCACGTACGCGGTGCCGTACCTGCTGGGGCTGCTCCGGCGCGGCCTGCTCCAGCAACGGCGGCAGGCGCGGCTGTCGGTCGAGGCGCAGGCGCGGCTGCGCGAGCGGGCCAGGATCGCCCGCGAGATGCACGACTCGCTCGGCCACGACCTGGCGCTGATCGCGGTCCGCGCCGGCGGGCTCGAAGTCGCCCCCGGCCTCGGCCCGGCCCAGGTCAAGGCGGCCGGCGAGCTGCGCATGGCGGCGGCCGACGCGACCGAGCGGCTGCGCCAGATCATCGGCCTGCTGCGCGAGGAGGCCGAGGCGGCCCCGCTGTCCCCGGTGGACGAGGACGTCGCCGAGCTGGTCGGCCGGGCCCGGGACTCCGGCATGTCGATCACCCTCGACCTGGCGCCGGGGGGGTCGTCCGAGCTGGCGCACGCCGTCGTCCAGGAGGGGCTCACGAACGCGGCCAAGCACGCGCCCGGGGCGGCGGTCGCCGTGTCGGTCGCGCCGCACCGGGTGGTCGTGCGCAACGGCCCGCCGCGCTCGCGTCCCAGCGCCCGGTCCGGCGGGCTGGGCCTGGCGGGGCTGCGCGAGCGCGTACGGCTGGCCGGCGCCACGCTGACCGCCGGACCCGACGGCGACGGCTACAGCCTGGCCGTCGAGCTCCCCCACGCGGGGGAGGCGGATCCCCGCCGCTCGGGAGGAGAAGAGCCCGCCTGAGCCGCACGATCGGAGCATGACAGAACAGCGAGCGGGCATCGGCCGGCTCACCGCCGCGATCGTGGCGGTCGCCGCCACGCTGCCCTATCTCACGATCAAGACGCTCTGGCTGACCGGCGACTCCGTCGGCGTCTCCGACCCCGCGCTCATGGAGGGCGGGCAGATGATGGGGATGAACGCGCTGACCTTCGCCATGGAGGCCGTCGGCCTGCTGCTGGCGCTGGCCTTCACCATGCGCTGGGGCATGCGGCTGCCCGCCTGGCTGGTGCTGCTGCCACTGTGGGTGGGCACCGGCCTGCTGTCGGTGCTGGCCGTCACGACCCCGCTGATCCTGCTGGTAGGCGGCCTGGACGTCTTCAGCGGCGGCCCCATCCGGACGTGGGTCTACCTGGTCGTCTACGGCGGCTTCATCACCCTGGGCCTGGCCCTCATGACGGCCTTCTCCCTCTATGCCCGCGACCGCTGGCCGGCCGTCTTCGTCACCCCGGTCCGCTCGCCCTTCCCGAGTGCGACCCGGTCGTTGCAGGAGGTGGTGGCCTGGGGTGCGCTCCTGGCGGCGGCCGCCGTGGCGGTGCTGCGCGTCGTCCTGGCGTTCGACGGGACCGCCCAGGCGATCCAGAACGGGGTGAAGGCCGTGCTGGCGGTCGGCGGGGCGGCCGCGCTCGTGGCCCTGGTCAGGCGGCGCGGGAACGGTCCGTTCTGGCGGCCGCTCGTTCTGGCCTGGCTGGGGTCGGGCTCGCTGTTCGGCTGGGGGCTGTTCTCGATGATCGTCCGGTCCACGGGCGGCCCGCTGGCCTACGGCGGCACGGGCGTCGCGGACTTCGCCGAGCTGTTCGGCATGCTGACCGGGCTGGTCATGGGGATGTGCGGAGCGTTCCTGCTGGCCGAACGGTCAGGCGTGGGCCACGTGCAGCCGGGCCAGGACGCGCTTGAAGGCGAGGATCGAGAAAGTGATCGCCAGCCCGCTGATCACGGCCACCGCTGAGGTGCGCAGCACCATGAACGCGCCCAGCGAGCCCTCCAGCTTCTCGTAGACGGCCAGGAAGATGCTCAGCGTCGAGTTGGCCAGCAGCACGAACGCCCACAGCAGCGTGATCCTGGCGAAGAACCTGCGCACCCGCTCGTGCTTGAGCACCGCCGACGGCAGATGGATGTAGTCGAGGGTCAGCTTCTGCACCAGCGGCCGGTTGAGCCGGACGGAGGCCAGGAACACCATGCTGATGCAGATCGTGCCCAGCTCCGGCTGGATGAAGAACCACATCCAGGTGCCCGTCCAGAACGACACCAGGGCCCGTACCGTGATCGCGAACGCGGCCAGGAACATGGTGGCGGGCACCTTGACCCCTCTGACCAGCCGCCAGGCCACGCCGAGGTACACCCAGGAGACCGTGGCCACCAGGGCCCACTTGAAGCCCAGCACGACCATGGCGAGGTAGAACACCAGCAGGGGGGCGACCACGCCTTCGAGCAGGCGGGGGGCCGCCTGACGGGCGAGCGCGGTCAGACGGGGGAGGGCGACCGGATGGTGGTTCAAGGCTGCTCCGCAGATAGGCCGACGATCAGCGTCTACCCGGGCTTCGGGGGTCAAGGCTTGCCGGATGGACCGGTCGTCGTCACCGATGAGTGCGACCCCGAAGGCCGGTGGCCTACCGTACCGGAGCCCGGTGAGTAGGACTGCCGCTTTTGACGCGTTCCAGCTGTTCCATACGAAACCAGTCCACCCTTGAACCCGGCTTTCAGCCGAGTGACGCCGTGGCGAGCTTGGCGCCGAATCCGAGGAACAGCGCGCCGACGCCCGAGGTCAGGCCCGCGCTGAGCTTCTTGTGCCGGCGGAACTGGGCGGCCAGGAACGTTCCGGAGAAGATCAGCGTGGTGAGGTAGAGCACGCTGAAGACCTGGATCACCGCGCCCAGGATGAGGAAGGACAGCCAGGGGGCGCTGTAACCGGGGTCCACGAACGGGATGAAGAACGACAGGAAGAACAGGATCGCCTTCGGGTTCAGCAGGCTGATCGTCAGGGCCTTGCGGAACGGCCGCGCCTGACGTACGGGGGCCGCCGCGGCGTCGGCCGTCGTCGCCGGACCGGCCCGCCAGGCCCGTACCGCGCCGCGGATCATCTGGAAGCCGAGCCAGGCCAGGTAGGCGGCGCCCGCGTACTTGACGACGGTGAACAGCACGGGCGTCGCGCGCAGCAGGGACGCGGCCCCGGCGGCGGCGAGCACCATCAGGACGGTGTCGCCGAGGAACACGCCCATCGCGGCCCGGTAGCCCTGCCGGACGCCGTGCTGGGCGGCGAAGCTGAGGACGTACAGGGAGTTCGGGCCGGGGAGCAGCACGATGAAGAAGGCGCCGACGACGTAGGTCCAGACGTCCGTGATACCGAAGAACACGCTTAACGGTATCGCGTGATATATGCCGATTCAGTCGCCTGGTGGTCGCTCATTGCGACGCACATGCCTATTGACCGAGTAGGGATACTCGTGAATATCTGGTGTCATGGCACTCTGGACCCCCGACCCCACGTTCTACCCCTCCCCGCGCGACGCCGTCGAGGCCCCCGTGGAGAAGCTGGCCTACGTCGCCGCCTTCGACAGGTCGGCGCAGCGTCCGGACGCGCTGGCCGTGCTCGACACCGACCCCGCCTCCCCGGCCTACGGCACGATCGTCGGCTGGACCGACCTGCCCGGCACCGGCGACGAGCTGCACCACTTCGGCTGGAACGCCTGCAGCAGCGCCCTGTGCCCGAACGCGCCGCACCCGCACGTCGAGCGGCGCTACCTGGTCGTCCCCGGGCTGCGCTCCTCGCGCATCCACATCTACGACACCAAGGACCGGGTCAGCCCCGAGCTGGTCAAGGTGATCGACGCCGAGTCGCTGGCCAGGCGGGCGGGCTACTCCCGCCCGCACACCGTCCACTGCGGGCCCGAGGGCCTGTACGTCTCGGCGCTCGGCGGCGCGGACGGCGCCGAGGGGCCCGGCGGGATCGCCGTGCTCGACCACACCTCCTTCGAGGTGCTCGGCCGGTGGGAGCTGGACCGGGGGCCGCAGTACCTGGCCTACGACTTCTGGTGGCACATCAACCACGACGTGCTGATCACCTCCGAGTGGGGCACGCCGTCCATGATCGAGGACGGCGTGGTCGGAGAACTGCTGCTCGGGCGCAAGTACGGCCATAAACTGCACTTCTGGGACCTGCGTAAGCGCAAGCACGTCCAGGAGGTGGATCTGGGCGACCAGTACCAGATGCCGCTGGAGCTGCGCCCCGCCCACGACCCCACCCGCCTGTACGGCTTCGTCGGCGTGGTCACCAGCGTGGAGGACCTGTCGGCCTCCGTCTGGCTGTGGTTCCACGAGGACGGCCGCTGGCAGGCGCGGCAGGTCATCACCATCCCCGCCGAGCCGGCCGACCCCGCCCTGCTGCCGCCGGTGCTCCAGCCGTTCGCCGCCGTGCCGCCGCTGGTCACCGACATTGCCCTGTCCGTGGACGACCAGCGCCTCTACGTCTCGTGCTGGGGCACCGGGGAGCTGAAGCAGTACGACGTGTCGGACCCGTACAAGCCGGTCGAACTGGGGTCGTTGCGCATCGGCGGCATCACCCGGCGCACCCCGCACCCCGCCGAACCCGGCCTGCCGCTGCGCGGCGGCCCCCAGATGGTCGAGGTGAGCCGCGACGGCCGCCGCGTCTACCTCACCAACTCCCTATACGGCTCCTGGGACGACCAGTTCTACCCCGAGGGCGTCGGAGCCTGGCTCGCCAAGGTGGACGCCGACTCCTTCACCTTCGACACCCGCTTCTTCCCCCACGGCGACGCCTTCCGCGGCCTGCGCCCCCACCAGGTACGCCTCCAGGGCGGCGACGCCTCCTCCGACTCCTACTGCTACCCCTGACCCATCCGCGGCCAAGGTTCCGCCCCGACGCCCCCGTCGTCCCGCCCTTGACGGGTTCCTGCTCTCCGTCGCTCTGCCCCTTGTGAGTTCCGGCTTCCCGTCGTCCCGCCCGAGGTGAGGTTCTGCCGACCGTGACCATGCCTGCCATGAGCACCGCGACCGTCCTGCTGCTCGGGGCCTTCCACGGTCTGAACCCGGCCATGGGCTGGCTCTTCGCGGTGGCTCGCGGTCTCCAGGAGCGCAGCCGTGACCTGCTGCTGCAGTCGCTCCCCGTGATCGCCTTGGGCCACCTGGCGTCGGTGGCCCTGGTCGCCCTGGTGGTGGCCGCCACCGGCTCCGTGGTGACGGGCGCGGCGCTGCCGGTGATCGGCGGGCTGGTACTGGTGGCGTTCGGGCTGTGGCGGCTGCTGTCCAACCGCCACTTCCGCTGGGTGGGCATGCGACTGTCGCTCGGCCAGCTCGCCGGGTGGTCGTTCCTGATGTCGTCGGCCCACGGCGCGGGCCTGATGCTGCTGCCCGTCCTCACCGGGATGCGGGCGGAGGGCCACGCGGGCCACGCCGTCTCAGGCGGACTGGCGGTGGCGGCCCTCCACACGCTGGCCATGTTCGTGGTGGCCGGCGTCGTGGCCGTGGTGGTCTACGAGGTGCTCGGCCTGACGATTCTGCGCCGGGCCTGGTTCAACGTGGACCGCATGTGGGCCGTCGCCCTGATCGGCGCCGGCGTGCTCACACTCCTCCAGGCCTGACCGGACCGCCGTCGTCGAACACGTCGGAGAGACTGGTCGCGTGGACGGCCCTGTCGAACCAGGTTTCGATCAGGGTGGTGTCGGTGCAGGACATGATGCGCTCCCGCACGTCATCGGGAACCTCCACACCACGAAGGTCGAGCAGCCTCGGCAGCCACTCGGCCATTTTCTCGGCCCTGGCCGCCGCCCTCCCCTCGGCTCTCCCTTCGGCGCGGAGCATCTCGGCGTATTCGGATCGGTAGCGGTAGGTCATGGGCGTCGTCAGCCCTTTTCCTGCCGCTCGTCGTCCACGCCGAAGATGTCGGAGAGGCTGGTCGCGTGGACGGCCCTGCCGAACCAGGTTTCGATCAGGGTGGTGTCGGTGCAGGAGGTGATGCGCTCCCGCACACCATCGGGAACCACCACACCACGGTGGTCGAGCAGCAACAGCAGCGCACTAGCTTCGCCGAAGGCCCTGCCACGGGCCTCGCCTACTGCTTCGCCTTCGGCGCGGAGCATTTGGGCGTACTCGGACTGGTAGCGGTAGGTCTTGGTCGCCATCAGATCTCTCCAGATTCGTCGGGCGTCGGTGTTTCCGAGGCCTACTTCGGTTTGTTCGGCGATGTGTCCGGCGCTGGTGGTGTCAGTGGTGTCCAAGGCGTCTGCCAGGACTTCCAGTATGGCAGTGACCTCGCCGGAACGGGCGTGGGTGAGCGCCGAGAACATGGTGAGCACCACGTCGTTCACCGCCTCGGCGAGGTCGTCGATCACGGGGATGTTGTGCGGGCCCACGACGACCGCGCGGACGGACAGGGTCGGCCAGTCCGGCAGGCCGATCGTCTTGGGGGCGGCGGCCCAGGTGGCGGTCGCCTCGTCCTGGCAGATCACCAGCAGCGTCACCGGGCAGTTGAACTTGACGTGCACGTGGCTGATGTAGTGCGCCCAGGCGGCGGTCTTGCGTTCGTCGGGCTTCGACTGCGACTCGCTGATGACCACGTGCCGTCCCTCCAGGGACGTGAACATCATGATCGTGTCCGCGCGCCGCTCGATCGGCTTGATCTCGGTCAGGTCGGTGTCCACCACCGCGACCTCGGTCGGGGACGGGAAGGGGATGTCGAGCACCTTGAAGACGCTCGTGTAGAGCTCTGGATTGTCACGGAAGACGCGATGCAGCGCTTCGTGCTGGAGGGAGATCATGCGCGGAACGTTAGCGTCTGATGACACTGTGTGCTGACAAATAACGGACAGCAGGCGCTTGACGGTGGAAAGAACTTATCCGTGGAAGAAAGGGCGGTAGAAAAACCTCTACCTGAGCATGTTCGCAGGCAGGGCAGGATGTGGTGCGTGCGGATATCCATCCTGGGGCCGTTGGAGGTCGAGGGCGACGGAGGGCCGGTCGCGGTCGGTGGTCTCCGGCTGCGGGCGCTGCTGGCCGTGCTGGCGCTCGAAGCGGGCCGTTTGGTCACCGCCGAGCGCCTGATCGACGTGCTCTGGCCGCAGGAGCCGCCCGCCAACGCGGCCAACGCGCTGCAGACGCTGGTCAGGCGGCTGCGGGCGGCGCTCAGGCCGGACGAGGTGATCGACAGCCGCCCCGGCGGGTACGCCCTCGCGGCGCCCGCCGAACAGGTGGACGCGCTGGCGTTCCGGCGGCTGGCGGGCGAGGACCCCGAACGGGCGCTGGCGTTGTGGCGGGGGGCGGCGCTGGCGGATCTGACGTCGGTCCCGTACCTGGCCGACGTGGCGACCGCGTTGGAGCAGGAGCGGCTGGCGGCGGTCGAGGCCAGGGCCGAGCGCCTGCTGGCGGACGGGCGGCCGGTCGAGCTCACCGCCGAGGTGACGGCGCATCCGTTGCGCGAGCGGCTGGTCGGGCTGGCCATGCGCGGGCTGGCCGCGTCGGGACGGCAGGCCGAGGCGCTGGAGATGTTCGAGCGCACCCGCCACCGGCTGGCCGACGAGCTGGGCGTCGATCCGGGCGCCGAGCTGCGGGCCGCGCACCTGGCCGTGGTGTCGGCCGAACCGCCTCCGGCCGCTTGGCCCAGGAGCAGGCCCAAGGGAAACGTACGCAAGCCGCGCACCAGCTTCATCGGCCGGGAGGCCGAGCTCGGACGGCTCACCGACCTGCTCGGGCGGGACCGGCTGGTGACGCTCGTCGGCCCCGGCGGCGCGGGCAAGACCAGGCTGGCGACCGAAGCGGCCCTCCGCCTCGCCCCGGAACCCCGCGGACCAGTGACGGAAGGCCCCGGCACGCCGGCCGGGGAGGCCGGCACGCCCCGGACGGCCGGATGGCGCGATGGACGGCGGATCGTCGGGGAACCCGCCGGGGAGCCCGTCGCGGAGTCGCGTGGGGGGTGGCCGGCCGGGGCGTGGATGGTGGAGCTGGGGCCCGTCAGTGAGCCGGCCGGTGTGCCCGGGGCCGTGCTCGACGCGCTCGGCCTGCGCGACGACCGTCCCGGTTACCGGCCGCCCGAGGAGGCCCGCGACGTGGTCGAGCAGGTCGCCGAGGCGCTGGGCGGGCGGCCCCTGCTCGTCGTGCTGGACAACTGCGAGCACGTGGTGACGGCGGCGGCCGTGCTGGTGGAGCGGCTGCTCGACGAGTGCCCGGCGCTACGGGTGCTGGCCACCAGCAGGGAGCCGCTCAACGTGCCGGGCGAGCGGCTGGTGCCCCTCCCGCCGCTCGAACCGCCGCCGGTGGGGGCCGGGGCGGACGAGGCGACGGCGTACCCGTCGGTGCGGTTGCTGGTCGACCGGGCGGCGGCGGCCCGGCCGTCGTTCGCCGTGGACGACGAGAACGCGGCGGCCGTGGTCGCGCTCTGCCGCCGGCTCGACGGCATGCCGCTGGCGATCGAGCTGGCCGCCGCCCGGCTGCGGACGATGACGCCGCGCCAGCTCGCCGACCGCCTGGACGACAGGTTCAGGCTGCTGGACGGCGGAAGCCGTACCGCGCTGCCGCGCCAGCAGACGCTGAGGGCGGTCGTCGAGTGGAGCTGGGACCTGCTCGACGAGGGGGAACGCGTGCTGGCCAGGCGGCTCGGCGTGTTCGCCGACAGCGCGACCCTGGAGGCCGTCGAGGAGGTGTGCGGCGGCACGGCCGACGTGCTCGGCGCGCTGGCCGACAAGTCCCTGGTACGCGTCTCGCCCGAAGGCCGCTACTCGATGCTGGAGACCATCCGCGCCTACGCCCTGGAACGCCTGGCCGAGGCCGGCGAGACCGCCGAGTACCGCGACCGGCACGCCCTCCACCTGCTCGACCTGGCCGAACGCGCGGTGCCCGAGCTGCGTACCGCCAGGCAGGTGGAGTGGATCGAGCGGCTCGCGGCCGAACGCGACGACTTCGCGGCGGCGCTGCGCTGGCTGATCGACCGGGGGGACGCCGGGCCCGCGTTGCGGCTGTGCGGGGCGCTCAACTGGTACTGGTGGATGTGCGGCTACCGGCGGGAGAGCGCGGCGTGGGCCGTGCAGGCGCTCGACCTGGCCGGGGACACGCCGCCCCCGGGGCTCGCCGCGGCGTACACGGCCTGCATGTTCGCCTACGGGATCGACATGTTCGGGACGATCAGCAACGACCGCGCGGCCATGACCGAGCTGTCGACCCGGATGGACGCGCTGGTGGAGCGGGCCGTCCAGGAGGGGCCCGTGCACCCGCTGCTGCTGATCAGCAGGGTCGTCATGGCCGCCGCGGCCGGACGGGACGAGCAGGCGGCCGCGCTGCTCGGCGAGTACGCCGGCAGCGACGACCTGTGGTTGTCGTCCGCGGCCCTGATGATCGGTGGCCGGATGCGCTCGGCGTCGGAGCGGGAACGGGAGCTGGAGCAGGCGGTCGAGGGGTTCAGGCGGCTCGGCGACCGGTGGGGGCTGAGCGAGGCGCTGCTGGGGCTGGCCGACCTGCGGGCCGAGCGCGGCGCCCCGACCGACGACCTGATCGCCGAGACCTGGTCGCTGACCAGCGAGTGGGTCAGCGACGACGAGTCGATCTCCACCCTGATCCGGCTCGCCCAGGTCCGCCTGCGGGTGGACGACCTGGACGGCGCGGGCGCCGACCTGGCCCTGGCCAGGGCCAGGGTGGGGGAGGAGACGTCCCCGTGGACGCTGGTGCTGCTCGGCCTGGGCGAGGCCGCGTACGAGACGCGGCGCGGCGACCTGGACAGGAGCCTGGCGATCTACCGGGACATGAGCGGAGCCGTGGCGGCGGCACCCCAGGTGCCGCAGCTCACGGCGATGTACCTGACGTCCTACGGCAGGGTGCTGGCCCGCGCCGGCGACCTGGAGGCCGCGCTCGCCCGCCACCGCCAGGCGCTCGACGTGCTCGGGCACGTCCGCCCGGACCGGCCGCTGCTGTCGATGACGCTGGCCGGGTTCGCGCTGGCGGCGCAGGCCGCGGGTGACCAGGAACGGGCGGCGGTGCTGTTCGGCGGCGCGTCGGCGTTCGTCCCGCAGGACACCTCGCCCGAGACCGCGCAGGGACGCGCGGCGGCCGAGAAGGCACTGGGCGAGGAGCTCTTCGGCCGCCGCTTCGCCGAGGGCGCGGCGTTGTCGCTGGACGACCTCCACTCGCTGGTCGGCGGCACCACATAGGGAGAGCGTGCCGTCCGGCCCCGGCCCCGCGAAGCGGTCTCGATCACCGGACCTTGCGGTTGTAGGCGCGCAGGGCGAAGGGCGCGAACAGGGCGAGCAGCGCGGCGGCCCAGCCGAGCGTGATCCACACGTCGGAGGCCGCCAGACCGCCCACCATGAGGCCGCGCAGGGCTCCGGCCAGGTGCGAGACGGGGTTGACGCCCATCCACCAGGTCAGCCAGCCCGGCAGGTCGGTGGCGGGGATGAAGGCGCTGCTGCCGAACGTGAGCGGCAGCAGCACGGCCGTGGCGATGCCCTGCATCGAGGCGACCGACTTGGCCACCAGCCCGATCCAGGCCGACCCCCAGCTCAGGGCCGTCACCATGAGCAGCACCAGGCCGACCCCGGCCAGCGCGCTCAGCGGATCGGTCCGCACGCGGAAGCCGACGGCGTACCCCACGGCCAGCGACATGGCGATGGTGATCAGCAGGGTCAGCAGGTCGGCCATGATCCGTCCGGCCAGCGGCGCCGATCTGGCGATCGGCATGGTCCTGAACCGGTCGAACACGCCGTTGCCGATGTCGGCGGCCAGGTTCATGCCCGTCGTGATCGTCGCCATCAGCGCGACCTGGACGAGCACGCCGGGCAGCATGTACGACACCGCCCCGGCCCGGTCACCCCCGGCCGCCCCGCCGAACAGGTAGACGAAGATGACGATCATGAAAACGGGCTGGAGCAGCAGCCCGGCGAGCTGGCCGGGGTTGTTCCTCAGCGGGATCAGGCTGCGCCAGGCGAGCGTCAGCCCTTGGGAGAGCGCGGTGGTCATGAGCTTGCTCCGGTGAGTGTGCGGAAGACGTCGTCGAGGGAGGGCAGGCGCAGGGCGTGCTCGGCCAGCACGATCCCGGCGTCGTCCAGCCTTCCGAGCAGGTCGGGTGGCGCGGCCAGGTCGTGCACGGGGACGCTGAGCAGCCCGTCCACGGCCGCCACGCCGAGGATCGAGCCGGCCTTCTCCAGGTCGTCGGCGCGCAGCGGCCGGACGTCCAGCCGGTGGCCGCCGGCCAGCGCCTTGAGCTCGGCCGGCGTGCCGCTCGCCGCCACCCGGCCGCGGTCGACCACCAGCAGGTCGTCGGCGAGTTGGTCGGCCTCCTCCAGGTACTGGGTGGTCAGCAGGACCGTCACCCCGTCCGCGACCAGCTCCCTGACGACGTCCCACAGGTCGCCGCGGGCCCGCGGGTCGAGGCCGGTGGTCGGCTCGTCCAGGAACAGGATCCGGGGCCGGCTGACCAGGCTGACCGCCAGGTCGAGCCGGCGGCGCATGCCGCCCGAGTACCCGCCGGCCGCCCGGCCCGCCGCCTCCTCCAGGCCGAACCTGGCCAGCAGCTCGGCGGCCCTGACCCTGGCGGCGGCCCTGGACAGGCCGAGCAGGCGGCCGACGAGCACGAGGTTCTGGGTGCCGGTCAGCTTCTCGTCGACCGAGGCGTACTGGCCGGTCAGGGCGATCAGCTCGCGGACCCGGCGGGCCTGGGTGACGACGTCGTACCCGCCGACCGTGGCGTGGCCGGCGTCAGGGGCGGCGAGGGTGGCCAGGATGCGTACGGCGGTGGTCTTGCCCGCGCCGTTGGGGCCGAGCACGCCGAGCACGGTGCCGGTCCTGACCCGCAGGCCGACGCCGTCCAGCGCGGTCTTGTCGCCGTACCGCTTGACGAGCCCTTCCGCTTCGATCGCGTATGTCATGTCCCCACTGTCGAGGGGCACGCTGGCAGCGCCCTGGCAGCTACCTGTCAGCCGCCGCCAGCGGCTGGACCCGGTGCGGCACCACGGTCGACAGCGCGATGACCGTGGTGCTCCTGCGCACGCCGGGGATCGTCAGCATCTGGTCGATGACCCGCTGGATGTGCTCGTTGTCGCGGCCCGCGATGCGGCACCACACGTCGCCCGGACCGGTCACGATGCAGGCTTCGAGCAGCTCGGGGATGGACTCCAGGGTCCTGGAGATGTGCTCGCGGGCGGCCTGCTCGACCTCCAGGGTGGTGAACGCCTGCACCGGGTAGCCGAGGGCGGCGGGGGACAGGTTCGGGCCGTAGTCGGTGATCACCCCGTCCGCGGCCATCCGGTCCAGCCTGGCCTGTACGGTCCCGCGCGCCACCCCGAGCAGCCGGGCGATCTCCAGCAGCCCGCTGCGCGGCCGGTCGGCGACCAGGCGGAGGACACGCAGGTCCAGATCGTCGAGCCCGCGGCGACGTGCCGGCATATTCGCCTCCCAAAAGCCCATTCGGCTGTCAGATCGGCAGCATACGGCGAGCGGTGTTGTCAGACCCGCCGGTCGTGCGGAGACTGCGGATCTTATGGAGCACCAGTATCCGTTCGTCCCCTACCGGCCCGAACGCTACGACGCCGACGAGATGATCAAGCGCGGGGAGGAGTTCCACGCGCTGGCCGACCGGCGGCGCAGCGTGCGCTTCTTCAGCGACGAGCCGGTGCCGTACCGGTGCGTCGAGCTGGCCGTACGGGCGGCCAACACCGCGCCGTCGGGCGCGCACCAGCAGCCGTGGAAGTTCGTGGCGATCGGCGACCCCGAGACCAAGCGGCGCATCCGCGAGGCCGCCGAGGAGGAGGAGCGCCGCAACTACGAGGGCGGCCGGCTGCCGCAGGAGTGGCGCGAGGCGCTGGCGCCGCTGGAGACCACCTCCGACAAGGGCTACCTGGAGGTCGTGCCCTGGCTGGTGGTCTGCTTCGCCGAGAAGTACGGCGTGCGCCCCGGCGGCCGCAAGGTCAAGCACTACTACGTCAACGAGAGTGTGGGCATCGCCTGCGGCCTGTTCATCACCGCCCTGCACGCCATGGGCCTGTCCACGCTCACCCACACCCCCAACCCGATGGCCTTCCTCACCGACATCTGCGAACGCCCGGCCAACGAGCGGCCCTACATCCTGTTCCCCGTCGGGTACGCCGCCCCCGATGCCGAAGTGCCCGATCTTGCCAGGAAACCGCTGGAAGAGACGCTGATCCGGTTCGACGGAAAATTGGGCCTTTCCTAGGGCACTGTTCGTCTTCACTCTCGGTTCAGGCGCGGGTCAAACCCCCCAGTCCCGCGCGGGCGAGGAGGACGAGGTGAAACGCCGATTACTCACCCTGCTGGCGGTCCTGAGCATGGTCTGCCTGACCGGCATGACCGGCGCCGGGGCCGGTGCGGAGCCACCGGCGAACAAGCAGTACCGGGTCTCGGGCCCGGCCGACGCGCGGCAGCGCAGCGCCGTGGCGGCGACCGGCGCCGCCATCGAGGAGGTGGAGGCGGACTCGGTGCTGGTCACCGCCACGCCGACGGAGCTCGCGGCCATCAGGCGGCTCGGCTACCGGGTGGCGGAGGCCCCGCGCCCGGCGCCCCCGTCGGCCGTCGGGGCGTTCGACTTCCCGCCGTCGGACTCCGGCTACCACAACTACGCGGAGATGACGACTGAGATCAACACCCTGGTCGCGTCGCATCCGGGGATCATGAGCCAGAGCACGTTCGGCACCTCGTACGAGGGACGGCCGATGCGCCTGGTCAAGATCAGCGACAACGTGGGCACGGACGAGGCCGAGCCCGAGGTGCTGTTCACCGCCCACCAGCACGCCCGCGAGCACCTCACGGTCGAGATGGCGCTGTACATCATGCACCTGCTGGCCGACAACTACGGCACCGATCCCAGGATCACGAACCTGGTCGACACCCGCGAGATCTGGATCATGCCGGACCTCAACCCGGACGGCGGCGAGTACGACATCGCCAGCGGCACCTACCGCTCCTGGCGCAAGAACCGGCAGCCGAACTCCGGCTCCTCGGCCGTCGGCACCGACCTCAACCGCAACTGGGCCTACCAGTGGGGCTGCTGCGGCGGCTCCTCGGGCTCGACCTCCAGCGAGACCTACCGCGGCGCGAGCGGCGAGTCGGCCCCCGAGGTCAAGGCGGCGGCCGACTGGGTGCGCAGCCGGGTCGTCGGCGGCGTGCAGCAGATCAGGACGAACCTCGACTGGCACACCTACAGCGAGCTGGTCCTGTGGCCCTACGGCTTCACCTACAACGACACGGCCCCCGGCCTGACCCAGGACGACCGGGACGCCCACGCCACGCTCGGCCAGAACATGGCCGCCACCAACAACTACACGCCCGAGCAGTCCAGCGACCTCTACATCACCGACGGGACGATCGACGACTGGATGTGGGGCACGTACAAGATCTTCAGCTTCACGTTCGAGATGTATCCGGTCGGCGCGAGCCCCGGCTTCTACCCGCCGGACGAGCAGATCGTCCCGCAGACCACCCGCAACAAGGAGGCCGTGCTGCGCTTCCTGGAGTACTCCGACTGCGTCTACCGGATCATCGGCAAGGAGGCCCAGTACTGCGGCACCGGCACGCCGCCGACGACGGTCTGGTCCGACACGTTCGAGACGGCGACGGGCTGGACGGTGAACCCGTCCGGGACCGACACCGCCACCACGGGCGCGTGGGAGCGCGGCGACCCCGAGGCGACCACCTCCTCGGGCGCCAAGCAGCTCGGCACCACGGTCAGCGGCACGAACGACCTGGTGACCGGCCGCCTGGCGGGAACCGCCGCCGGTGACTACGACCTCGACGGCGGCGTCAGCTCGATCCAGTCGCCGCCCATCACGCTGCCCTCGACGGGCACGCTGAGCCTGTCGTTGTCGTGGTACCTGGCGCACGGCTCGAACGCCTCCAGCGCCGACTACTTCCGGGTCCGGGTGGTCGGCGGTACCACAACCACCGTGCTCCAGCAGGCCGGCGCGGCCGCCAACCGCAACGGCGCCTGGGCCGTGGCGACGGCCGACCTCACCCCGTACGCGGGCCAGACGGTCCGCATCCTCATCGACGCGGCCGACGCCTCGGGGGCCTCCCTGGTGGAGGCCGGCGTGGACGACGTCAAGATCACTCAGCAGCCCTGACCTGACCCCAAGCGCCCCCTCGTTCCGGATCCCCGTCCGGGGCGAGGGGGCGTCGTCGTTCGCGCCGGTGCCCCGCGTTTCGGCACGTCGCGGGCCGTCACGGGATTGGGTCTTGTAAGCAATGGGTGTCAAGGCTACGATCGCGACAACTCTTAGGAAACTTTCCTAAAAGAAATCATGGATCGGATGGCCCATGACTCGCTCGCCGCCCGCATGATTCGCTTCTGAGCTGCGGAGACATCCGCTCGAACGACCCTTCTCCCACGCCCCCGGCGCTGCGGGCGTGGCCACCCCCCATTCTCTCCTGGCCGCGGGAGCGGCGGTGCCGCCCGGCCCGCACGCGTCGGCTCTGACTGCCGCTGCAAGCTCCATGAGCCCCCGTTCCACCGGCCTGCGCCGAACACCCCCCGAAAAGGCCCGTGTCTCATCTCCACGGGTCCGTGCCGTACGGCTTGCGCTCTCACCCCCCGGTGCAAGCCGTACGGCACGCCAGAAGAACGGAAATCGACAGTGAGATTTCGCGCGATCTTCTTAGCGCTCGCGACCCTCGCACTGAGTCTCCTGGCCCTGCCCGCCCAAGCCGCCGCCGCCACCGCGACCTTCGTCAAGGTCGCCGACTGGGGGTCCGGCTTCGAGGGCAAGGTCACCGTCGTCAACGGCACCACCGCCTCCCTGACCTGGAACGTGCAGTTCGACGTGCCCGCCGGGTTCTCCATCCCGTCCGCCTGGGACGCGGTCATGACCAGGAGCGGCCAGCACTACACGTTCACCGCGCCGAGCTGGGCGGGGCCGCTGGCGGCCGGGGCGAGCACGAGCTTCGGCTTCAACGGCGCCCCGGGGAGCTTCCCCGGCATCACCGGCTGCACGCTGAACGGCTCCTCCTGCGGCGGCTCGACCGTCGAGGTCCCCGGCAAGCCCGGGACGGCCACCGCGACCAGCACGGACACCAGCATCGCCCTCTCCTGGGGCGCCTCCTCCGGCACGGTGACCGGCTACCGCGTCTACGAAGGCGGCGCCGTCAAGGCCACCGTCACCGGCACCACGGCGACGATCTCCGGGCTCGGGACGTGCGAGAACCACACGTACACGGTCAAGGCGTACAACTCGGCGGGCGAGTCGGCCGCCGGTGACGCCGTGACCGCGACCACCACGGGCTGCGGCACCGGCGTGCCCGGCAAGGCCGGCCCGATCACCGTGACCGGCACGTCCCAGACCGGCGCCACGGCCACCTGGCCGGCGGTCGCCGGAGCCACCGGCTACAAGGTCCGCCTCAACGGCTCCCTGGTCGCCACCGTCACCGGCACCTCCTCCACCCTCTCCGGCCTGACCGCCTGCACCGCGTACTCGGTGACGGTCACCGCGACGAACGCGACCGGCGACGGCCCGCCCAGCGACGCCGCCTCCTTCACCACGCCGGGCTGCCCGACGGACCCGTTGCCCAAGCACTTCCTCACCGGTTACTGGCACAACTTCGTCAACGCCGCCACCGAGCTGAAGCTGTCGGCCGTGCCCAACGAGTACGACGTCGTCGCCGTCGCCTTCGGCGAGGCCACCTCCACCGCGGGTGAGGTCGTCTTCTCGGTCGACCCGGGCCTGTCCACCGCGCTCGGCGGCTACACCGACGCCCAGTTCAAGGCCGACGTGCAGGCGCTGCACCAGCGCGGCAAGAAGGTCATCCTGTCGGTCGGCGGCGAGGCCGGCCGCGTCCAGGTCTCCAGCGGCACGGCCGCGACGAAGTTCGCCGACACGGTGTACGCGCTGATGCAGAACTACGGCTTCGACGGCGTGGACATCGACCTGGAGAACGGCCTCAACGCCACCTACATGGGCCAGGCCCTGCGCTCGCTGCGCTCGAAGGCGGGCAGCGGCCTGATCATCATGATGGCCCCGCAGACCATCGACATGCAGTCGACCGGGATGGAGTACTTCAAGCTCGCCCTGAACATCAAGGACATCCTCACGGTCGTCAACATGCAGTACTACAACTCGGGCTCCATGCTCGGCTGCGACCAGGCCGCCGCCTACTCGCAGGGGACGGTCAACTTCATGACCGCCCTGGCCTGCATCCAGCTGGAGAACGGCCTGCGCCCCGACCAGGTGGCGCTGGGCCTGCCGGCCGGGCCCGGCGCCGCGGGTGGCGGCGTCGTCTCGCCCTCCCTCGTCAACCAGGCGCTCGACTGCCTGGCCAAGCGCACCAGTTGCGGATCCTTCGTGCCGCCGCGCGCCTACCCGGACATCCGGGGCGCGATGACCTGGTCCATCAACTGGGACGCCAGCAACAACTGGTCCTTCTCCAAGACCGTCAAGCCGCACCTTCAGGGAATGCCATGAGATTACGTAGCAGGATGATCGCCTCGGTGGCCGGCCTGGCCATCGCCCTCACGGGGGCCGGCCTGGCCACGGGCGTCCCCACCGCCTACAGCGCCGCCGCCCAGCAGCAGCTGGCCGCCGCCTGGGCGCCGTGGACGGCCTACGCCACGGGCGCGTCCGTCACCTACAACGGCGTCGACTACGTGGCCCTCCAGGGCCACACCTCCCAGCCCGGCTGGGAGCCGCCGAACGTGCCCGCGCTGTGGAAGCAGGGCAGCGGCGGCGGCGACCCCACACCGCCCTCGGTGCCCGGCAACCTCCGCTCGACCACCGTCACCTCCACCAGCGCCGGCCTGGCCTGGGACGCCTCCACCGACAACGTCGGCGTGACCGGCTACAACGTCTACCGCGGCGGCACGCAGGTCGGCACCGCGACCGGCACGACGTACACCGACAACGGGCTGACGGCCTCGACCACCTACAGCTACACCGTCCGGGCCCGCGACGCCGCGGGGAACCTGTCCGGCGTCAGCAACGCGCTCAGCGTCACCACCCCCGGCGGCAACGGCGCGCCCGGCCAGCCCGGGACGGTCACGACGACCGTGACCGACACCAGCATCGCGCTCTCGTGGGGCGCCTCCTCCGGCACGGTGACCGGGTACCGCGTCTACGAGGGCGCGACCCAGAAGGCCGACGTCACCGGGACCAGCACGACGATCTCCGGGCTGAGCGCCTGCCAGAGCCACACGTACACGGTCAAGGCGTACAACTCGGTGGGCGAGTCGGCCGGACGTGACGTCTCGGCGACCACGACCGGCTGCCCGACCGGCGGCAAGATGCCCGGCGCCCCCTACCTCTACACCGGCTGGGGCGACCCGCCCTCTCCCACCACGGTGATGAGCGCGACCGGCATCAAGTCGTTCACGATGGCGTTCATCCTGGCCAGCAACGGCTGCAACCCGGCCTGGGACGGGCAGCGCCCGCTGTCCGGCGGCCAGGACGCGCAGGCCATCTCGGCCATCAAGGCGGCCGGCGGCAGCGTGCAGGTCTCCTTCGGCGGCTGGCAGGGCAACAAGCTCGGCCCGAACTGCTCCACGCCTGAGCTGTTCGCCGGCGCGGTCCAGAAGGTCATCAACGCCGTCGGCCCGGCCGTCGTGGACTTCGACATCGAGAACACCGACGAGTTCGAGAACCTGACCGTCCAGGACCGCATCCTGAACGCCCTCAAGATCGTCAAGGCGGCCAACCCGAACGTCAAGATCGCCGTGACCTTCGGCACCGCGACCACCGGCCCGACCTACTACGGCACCCGCCTGATCAACCGCGCCAAGGAGCTGGCGGTGCCGATCGACAACTACACGATCATGCCGTTCGACTTCGGCGGCGGTGCCAACATGTACCAGAACACCGTCAACGCGGCCGAAGGTCTCAAGAACGCCCTGAAGACCGCCCAGGGCTGGACCGACGCGCAGGCGTACGCGCACATGGGCATCTCCGGCATGAACGGCCTGTCGGACCAGCAGGAGCTCACCAACCAGAGCACCTGGACCCAGATCCGCGACTACGCCAACTCCCACGGCCTGACCAGGCTCGCGTTCTGGTCGGTCAACCGCGACCGTCCCTGCCCGGGTGGCGGCGTCGCGGAGAACTGCAGCGGCATCGCCCAGGAGAACTGGGAGTTCACCAAGATCACCGCTGGTTTCTGACCCGCTGAGGCGGCCCGCCACCCCTTCGGTGGCGGGCCGCACCGGCGCGCGGTCCGCACCCCCCGAAAGGACCCGCCATGAGACCCCGCATCAGATTGCGCGGGCTGGCCGCCACAACCCTGGCCGCGCTGGGGCTCACCGCCCTGCACGCCACCCCGGCCGCCGCCGCGAACATCCTGTCCAACCCCGGCTTCGAGTCCGGCCTGAGCGGCTGGACGTGCCCCGCCGGCGCGCAGGCCGTCACCAGCCCCGCACACGGCGGCGCCCAGGCCCTTCAGGCCACCCCGCAGGGCTCCGACCTCGCCCGATGCCAGCAGACCGTGACCGTCAAGCCCGGCACCGCCTACCAGCTCTCCGCCTGGGCCCAGGGCTCCTACGTCTTCCTCGGCGCGACCGGCACCGGCGTCAACGCCAGCACGTGGGGCGCCCCCGGCAACCAGTGGGGCCAGCTCAAGACCTCCTTCACCACCGGCGCGAACACCACCTCCGTGACCGTGTACGTCAACGGCTGGTACGGCCAGAGCGCCTACACCGCCGACGACATCGTCCTCGACGGCCCCGGCGGCCCGCCCGACACCCAGGCGCCGACCGTCCCCGGCGGCGTGGCCGTCGGCGGCCCCACCGGCACCAGCCTCAGCGTGACCTGGTCGCCCTCCACCGACGACTCCGGCTCGGTGGCCCGCTACGAGGTCTCCAGGGACGAGGCCGCCCCCGTCACCGTCACCACGACCAGCCACACCGCGACCGGCCTGACGCCGGACACCGCCTACTCCTTCCGCGTCAGGGCCTGCGACGCCGCCGGCAACTGCTCGGCCTACTCGGCCCCGGCCGGCGGCCGCACCTCCAAGGACACCGTCCCGCCCGCCGGCGACATCAGGTACGCGCCCTACATCGACATCACGATGACCAGCCCGTCCCTGGTGAGCGCGGCCGCCGCGACCGGCGTGAAGAACTACACGCTGGCCTTCGTCCTCGGCGACAGCAGCGGCTGCAACCCGGCCTGGGGCGGCACGATCCCGCTCGCCGACACCCGGATCCTCAACGACGTCAAGGCACTCCAGGCCCAGGGCGGCCAGGTGGTCGTGGCCAGCGGCGGCGCGGTCGGACCGTACCTGGAGCACGCCTGCGGCACCTCGGCGGCGCTGCTGGCCGCCTACAAGAAGGTGCTCGACACCGTCGGCACCAACCACCTGGACGTCGACGTCGAGGCGAGCATCGACGCGAGCAAGGTCAACACCGCGCTCAAGCAGCTCCAGACCGAACGCGGCACGGTGATCAGCTACACGCTGCGCGTGCAGGGCCAGGACTACGGCGTGGACCCGTTCTCGCTGCAGATCCTCCAGGACGCCGCCGCCAAGGGCCTCGACGTGATCGTCAACCCGATGCTGATGAACTTCGGCTACACCGGCAACTGGGGCGACGCGATGACCGCCGCCGCCCAGGCCACGCTCGGCCAGATGAAGGGCGTCTGGCCCGCCAAGAGCGACGCACAGCTCAGGCGCGCGCTCGGCGTCACCCCCATGATCGGCAAGAACGACACCGGCATGACCACCACCCAGGCCGACGCCCGCAAGCTCCTGACCTGGGCCAACAGCAACCACATCGGATTCGTCGGCTTCTGGTCCGCCGCCCGCGACAACGGCGGCTGCCCCAACGGCCAGGTCTCCCCGACCTGCAGCGGGACCTCCCAGTCGCCCTACGAGTTCACGAACATCTTCAAGGGGTTCACCGGATGAGCGGCATCTTCAGGTGGCGCACCGCCGTGGCGGCGGTCGCGCTCGCCCTCGGTACGGCGGGACTGACCGCCACTCCCGCCCTGGCGGCCAACATCGCCGTCAATCCCGGTTTCGAGGACGGGCTGACCGGCTGGACCTGCAGCGCCTCCTCCGGCGCCGCCGCCGTCACCTCGCCCGTCCACGGCGGGACGAAGGCCCTGCGGGCCACCCCGGCGGGCGCCGACCTCGCCCGCTGCCAGCAGCAGATCAAGGTGCAGCCGTCGTCGTCGTACACGCTGTCGGCCTGGGTGCAGGGCGGCTACGTCTTCCTCGGCGCGACCGGCACCGGCGGCACCGACCCCCAGACCTGGGGCTCGCCCGGCTCGGCCTGGACGCAGCTGCGCACCACGTTCACCACCGGCGCCACCACCACGTCCGTCACCATCCACCTCAACTCCTGGTACGGCCAGAGCGCCTACGTCGCCGACGACGTCGTCCTGGACGGCGCACCCGGCGGCGGAGGAGGCGGAGACACCCAGGCTCCCACCGTCCCCGGCAACCTGACCGTCGGCGGCGCGACGAGCAGCACGCTCACCGCCACCTGGTCGGCCTCCACCGACAACGTCGGCGTGGACCGGTACGAGGTCTCCCGCGACGGCGGCTCCCCGGTCGCCGCGACCGGCACCAGCCACACCGCCACCGGCCTCAGCGCCTCCACCACCTACCGCTTCAAGGTCCGGGCCTGCGACGCGGCCGGCAACTGCTCGGCCTACACCCCCGAGGCCACCGGCACCACCACGACCGGCGGCGGGGGCGGCGGCGGCCTGCCCAAGCGCGTCATGGTCGGCTACCTGCACGCCTCCTTCGCCAACGGCTCCGGCTACATCCGCATGGCCGACGTCCCCGCCGAGTGGGACGTCATCAACCTGGCCTTCGGCGAGCCCACCTCGGTGACCTCCGGCGACATCCGCTTCCGCCAGTGCCCGGTCGCCGAGTGCCCGAACGTCGAGCCCGAGGCCGACTTCGTCGCCGCCATCAAGGCCAAGCAGGCCCAGGGCAAGAAGGTGCTCATCTCCATCGGCGGCCAGAACGGCCAGGTGCAGCTCACCACCACGGCCGCCAGGGACAAGTTCGTCGAGTCGGTCGCGGCCATCATCGACAGGTACGGCCTCGACGGCCTCGACGTCGACTTCGAGGGCCACTCCCTCTACCTCAACCAGGGCGACACGAACCTGGCCAACCCCACCACGCCCGTCGTCGTCAACCTGATCTCCGCGCTGCGCTCGCTCAAGAGCCGCTACGGCGCCAAGTTCGTGCTCACCATGGCGCCCGAGACGTTCTTCGTGCAGCTCGGCTACCAGTTCTACGGCCCCGGCCCGAACGGCTCGGCCGACAGCAGGGCCGCCTCCTACCTGCCGGTCATCCACGCCCTGCGCGACGACCTCACCCTGCTGCACGTGCAGGACTACAACTCCGGCCCGATCACCGGCCTGGACAACCAGTACCACACGATGGGCGGCGCCGACTTCCACGTCGCCATGACGGACATGCTGCTGGCCGGCTTCCCGATCATGGGCAACGCCGGCAACGTGTTCCCGCCGCTGCGCCAGGACCAGGTGGCCATCGGACTGCCCGCCTCGCCCAACGCGGGCAACGGGTTCACCACCGTCGCCGAGGTCCAGAAGGCGTTCGACTGCCTGGCCAAGGGCAGCAACTGCGGCTCCTACCGGCCACGCGGGGTCTACCCGAACCTGCGCGGCCTGATGACCTGGTCGATCAACTGGGACAGGTACAACGCCTTCGAGTTCTCACGGAACCACCGGGCCTATCTCAACGGCCTGTGAACGGCCGGACGAGCTGGGTGGGCTTGAGCGGCACCCCCAACCCCGGCGGACGGTAGGTCGGCAGCGCCTCGCCGTACTCGTGCATCCAGGCGTGGTCGACCAGCAGGCGCATGCGCCCGTCCGCCGGCGTGCCGTCCGGGTCCGCCCGGGACGTCCGCCCGGCCAGCCTGGTGACCGCCTCGGCCACCAGGCCCGCGTCCGGCGGCGCGAGGTCGCACTGCTCGTCGGGACCGATGAGCAGGTCCACCTCCGGCGGCAGCGGGTAGATCGGCCGGGGGATGGCCAGCACGCGCGGCGAAGGGGCCATCGGCCACCCGTCGCGCACCGCCTCCAGCAGCACCGAACGCGACGTGCGGCGCGCGAACAGGCCCTCGCACAGGGCCCAGCTCAGCGCGCCCACGTCCGCGCGGTCCTCGCCGCAGGCGTGCAGGCACAGGTACGGCACCAGCGGGATCCCCGCCCCGCCCGCCGGCTGCGCCCACCCGCTGCCGCACCCGGTCAGCACCAGCAGCGCCAGCATCGCCCGGTAGGCGGTGTCGGCGTGCGGCGTCTCCAGCCGTCCCGGCACGATCATGCACCGCCCGCCGGTCTTCTCCGCCGTCACGCCCAGCTCCCGCGCCGTCTTCACGGTCCGCGAGGCGGCCACCCCGGTGTAGATCTCCTGCCAGCCCGGCGTGTACGGCTCCCGGTCCCCGTACCCCTGCGGCCACACCCCCGGCAGCCCGTCCCGCGCCACGCCGTAGACGGCCAGCAGCAGGTCGAACACCGTGGTCACCAGCTCGCCGCCGTCCCGGACGACCGGCACGCCGCGCCGCAGCACGCCCGGCCCGAAGTCGAAGCGCGGCAGCAGCACCTGCACCGCCTCGCCGCCGTACAGGCTGAGCCGGTCGCAGGCCCGGCCGAGCAGCCCGCCCGGCACGTACGCGTCCTCACGCTCCCGCAGCCGCACCAGGAACGGCAGGTCCGTGTGCTCCATCGCGTGCGCGGCGAACGGCGGCCGGTCGAGGAAGAACTCCTTCAGCAGCACGTGTCCCATCGCCATGGCCAGCGCGCCGTCCGTGCCCGGCCGCACGACCAGCGTCTCGTCCGACAGCCGGGTCGGATGGGTGCCGATCGCCACCACCTTCTGACCCTTGTACCGCCCGGCGATCACCCAGGGCGTGTCCGCCGTCCGGGCCAGCCGGTTGTTCTCGCCCCACAGCAGCACGTACGCCGCCCGCGCCCAGTCCTCGGCCCCCGGCCCCGTGAACCGCGGCCCGAGCACCTGCTCCGACGCGCACGGATGCTCGGTCAGCAGCGCGCCGCCCAGCCCGTCCACCAGCCCGGCCAGCGGCGACGTGGCCAGCGCCGCCACCCGGTCCGCACCGTGCTCGGACGCGGTGTGCACGATCGCCGCCGCCGCCAGCTCGGCCGCCGTGGCGTCGTCCAGCGGGACGCGCCGTTCGCCACGCCGGGCGCGGTAGACCTGAGAGTTCCCTGTGAGTTTCGCCCAGGCCGCGACCGGGTCACGGACCCCGTCCCTCACCTCGAAATAGAGCCTGACCAGTGCCTGGTTGACCTGCGATCCCCCCATGGAAAAAGTTCAACACAGACAGTCATGTTCTATCGCGTTACGTGTCCGCATGTCGGGGATAAGAATTGGAAGCGCTGGTGGCGGCACTCAGATTGTTACGGCAGGCTAGGGGCCGCCATGGATTACGCAGTTCTCACGGGGATAGTCCTCGTCGCCGGTGTCGTGTTCGCCCTCGTCGCGCAGTGGCGCGACTGGAGACCGCCCCTCTGGGCCGCCGTCCTCGTCGGCATCGCCGTCCGGGTGCTGATCATGTACACCTCCGCGATCGACTCATGGCAACCCGTCGACTTCATGGAGAGCTTCAAGCCCGCCGGCGAGGCGGTGCTCCAGGGCAAGGACCCGGTCCTGGCCAGCGAGGGCGGCTGGCACTTCCTGCCGACCATCCCCTACGTCTACGGCATCCTGCTGTGGCTCGGCATCCCCTGGGAGTACGCCGGCCGCCTGGTCACCGTGGTCGCCGACATCGTGCTGATCCCGCTGGTCGCCAAGCTGGCCGGCGGCCCCAAGGCGTCCCTGCGCGCCCTCCAGTACGCGCTCAACCCGCTGGCCCTGCTCATTGCCAGCGTCCACGGCCAGGTCGAGCCGGTCGCGCTCGTGTTCGGCGTGGCCGCGTTCGTGGTCGCCCGCGGCCCCGGCGCCCCCGACCGTCCCGGCCTCACCACCGACGTCGTCGCCAGGGTGCGCCAGGGCGTGGCCGCCTACGGCGTCGGCACCTCGGTGCGCAGGGTGCTCGGCCGCGGCGGCATGCTGCGCCGCGCCCTCATGCCCGGCTCCGGCGACCGGGCCGACCTGCGGCGCGCCCTGCTGGCCGGGCTGCTGATGGGCCTCGCGCTGTGCGCCAAGAGCTGGCCGATCTGGCTGATCCCCGGCATGCTGCTGCTCCTGCCCCACCTGCGGGCCAGGGTCGCCGCGCTCGTCGTCACCGGCCTGGTCCCGGTGTTCTTCCTGGTCACCTCGCCGATCTTCGCGGGCACCACGCTCGACCAGATCCCCGCAGTCATCCGTACGATCCAGGACATCCGCCCGATCGTCGGCGAATGGGGCTACACGCCGTGGTTCACCGGCGGCGACTGGGCTCTGATGCCGGAGCTGGCCTCGTTCGGCACGAAGCTCATCTACGGCAGCGTCATCGTCGTCCTGCTGCTGTGGCGGCGGGCCGACCCGATCGACCTGACCACGGCCATCCTGCTCGTCTTCATGGTCATGACGCCCCGCCTAGGCGCCCAGTACCTGCTGTGGTTCATGCCGTTCCTGGTGGCCAGGCCGACCAGGTGGGCCTGGCCGGCCATCGTCGGCGTCTCCTTCTGGGCCGCCTACGGCTACCTGTACATGACGCAGTTCAGCACCAACGACTGGTGGTTCCTCCACCGCGACTGGTCGCGGGCCTCCATCGTGCTGCTGCCGGTGCTGCTGCTGGCCATGCCCTGGAACCGTCGTGTGTCGACGGCCCAGGACAGGGTCGCCACCGTCCCGCCGAGGATCACCTCAACGGCGGTTTAGCCGCCGCCACACGGCCACCCACTGGTCCGGGTGCACGTGGCCCACGACGGCGTCGCGGGCCACACCCGCCTCGCCGAGCGCCGCGTCCACCCCTCGGTGGCGCGTACGCAGGGAGGCGCGCACCGAGCCGCCGACCCCGCCGAAGCCCAGCTCCACCAGCTCCAGGTAGCCGGCACGATCGCTCACCAGCGGCTCGGGCCGCCGCTGCACGCGCAGGATCGCCGAGTCCACCGACGGCACGGGACGGAAGCTCTCCCTGCCGATCGTCTCGCCGAGCCGCCAGTCGAACCACGGCCACGACGACACCGTGACCAGGCTCCACCGGCCGTAGTCGCCGGTGCGCTTGCGCGCGTACTCCCGCTGCGTGAGCAACGTCGCCGAGGTCAGCTCCCGCGCCCGCAGGCACCAGTCGACGATCCTCGACGTGATCGAGTACGGGATGTTGCCCACGACCGCGAACGGCTCACGCGGCGCCCGCGCGGCCGTGAAGTCACCCCTGACCACCTCGATCCGGGGATCGTCGCGCGTGAGCGAGGCCAGCCGCCCGGCGAGCCGGGGGTCGAGCTCGTACCCGATCACGTGCGCCCCGGCCTCGGCCAGCGCCAGCGTGAGCGCGCCCGGCCCCGAGCCGGGTTCGAGCACCAGCCCCTCGGGCGCCGCCGCCTTGACCATCAGGTCCACGGCGTGCCGGTCGGCCAGGAAGTTCTGCGAGAGCTCACGCCTGAGCCGGTCGGTGGGCGTGCGACCGCCGCCCCCGCCGTTCCTGACGTTCTTCTGGGTGTGTGAATAGTTTCCGTGCGCGAAGTTCTGCGCCACAGCACTGCCCTTTCGGGTCCTCGAGATGAACAGGTCTCGAAGGGCCCTGGGCGCGCCGGCGGACGCGCGGTGTCAGTCGTCCGCTAGCGGGCCAGAGCCCGGCCGTGGCGGATGCGGATGAACACGGTGCAGAACGCCGTGCAGAACGTGGAATGCATGGCGCCGACAGTAGGCCGGTCCGCGCCACCAGGGCAAACGAATAAATGTGATGCGGCGCCGCGCCCGGTTCGTCACCCTGGGACGCATGCAGGCAACGGTCACGGTCACCCCGGCGCAGCTCCCGGAGGTGCTGCTGCACGTCGCCGTCGTCCGTCCCGTCTTCCTGTGGGGCGCCCCCGGCATCGGCAAGAGCTCGCTGGTACGCGAGTTCGCCGCCTCGCTCGGCCTGGAGTGCGTGACCCTGCTCGGCACCCAGCTCGCCCCCGAGGACCTGATCGGCGTGCCCGAGCTGGTCGGCGGGCGCAGCCGGTTCGCGCCCCCGGAGTCGATCGCCCGCGACGAGCCCTACTGCCTGTTCCTCGACGAGCTCAACGCCTCCGCGCCCGAGGTGCAGAAGGCGTTCTACTCGCTGATCCTCGACCACCGCATCGGCGCGTACGAGCTGCCCCCCGGCTCGGTCGTGATCGGCGCCGGCAACCGGGCCACCGACAACGCGCTGGCCCGCCCGATGGCCTCGGCCCTGATCAACCGCCTCGTCCACGTGCACCTGCGCGCCTCGGCCGACGACTGGCTGAAGTGGGCGGCGGACGCCGGCATCCACCCGTGGATCGTCGACCACCTCGTCCAGCGCCCCGACCACCTGTGGAGCCCGCCGCCCAAGACCGAGGAGCCGTTCTCCTCGCCGCGCGCCTGGCACATGCTCTCCGACGTGCTCACCTCCTACGGCGACGACGTCGGCGACGACACGATCGCGATGCTCGCCTTCGGCACCCTCACCACCGCCCACGCCTCGGCCTTCCGCGCCTACGTCAAGACCGTCCGGCACGCCTACGACCTCGACGCCGTGCTCAAGGGCGAGGCGCCCTGGCCGCGCCGCCCCGAGGAGCGCGACCTGCTCTACTTCCTGGCCGAGACCTTCCGCGCCCGCCTGATCAAGGAGCTGCCCGCCGACAAGCGCGGCGCCTCCGCCCGCGGCCGCGACCTGGGCTTCCGTGCCAAGACGCTGCTCGTCGAGCTGGCCGAGATCTCCCTCGAATGCGCCCAGCTCGTCATCGCCAACGACGCGGACGGGGCGCCCGCGCTGCCCACGTGGTTCCTCGTCGAGATCGGCAGGGACGTGCCCCGGCTCATGGCGGCCCGCTCGTGAGCCGCCACAAGCCCAAGGTCGACCCCTGGCGGGCCGAGGTCATGAACGGCTGGGCCGCCGTCAAGCGCCACCCGATGTTCGCCGGCTTCCGCAACACCCTGCTGGAGGACGCCGACTGCCGGCTGTCACCCGAGACGTGGGCGGTCGTCGGCGACGACGGCGACGTCACCTTCCACTCCAAGCGCCGCGCCCCCGCCGAGGAGTGGGCGTGGGTCTTCGCCCACCTGCTGCTCCACCTGGGCTTCGGCCACGCCGACCCGCGCGTCTGCGCGCCCAAGGACGTCGACGGCCACCTGCCCGAGCCCGCCTACCACGCCGCCTGCTGCGTGGCGGTCGATCGGTTCCTCCGCACGGTCAAGATCGGACGTTGCCCCGCGCCGCTGCCCGACGAGCTGCCCGAGGAGGACGAGGTCACGCTGTCCGAACGATGGCGCAGGATCGGCGTCCCGCCCCGCTTCCAGCCGCTCGGCCTGCCCGACTTCCACGTCGGCACCGAGGAGGACGCCGCGCACTTCGACTTCCAGCGCGCGTTCGCGATCGGCATCGCCTGGTCCGCCACGTCCGCGCTCGACCGCGTGGGCGCGCCGCGCACCCCTGCCGAAGGCCACGTCAAGGGTCCCTGGGACAACGCGCTGCGCTGGTTCATGTCGTCGTACCCGCTGCTCGGCGCGCTGGCCGCGGGCATGAAGATCGTCTCGGACGCCGAGCTGGCCAGGGCCTGGGACATCGCGATCGCCGCGGTCAGCGCCGAGGCGGGCGAGATCTACGTCAACCCGCTGGCCGCGCACACCGAGCACGAATGGCGTTTCGTGCTGGCCCACGAGATGCTGCACGCCGCCCTGCGGCACGGCGAACGGGTCGGCATGCGCGACCCGTACCTGTGGAACGTCGCCTGCGACTACGTGATCAACGGCTGGCTGGTCGAGATGGGCGTCGGCGAGATGCCCGAAGGGCTGCTGTTCGACCAGTCGCTCGGCGCGATGTCCGCCGAGGCCGTCTACGACCGGATCGCCGGAGACCTGCGGCGCATGCGCAAGCTGGCCACCCTGCGCGGCCAGGGCGCCGGCGACGTGCTCGACCGCCCGCCCCGCCAGGCCCACGACTACGTCGACCTCGACGACTACTACCGCAACGCCCTGTCCACCGGTCTGGCCTACCACCACTCCAGCGGACGCGGCCTGCTGCCCGCCGGGCTCGAACAGGAGATCCGCGCGCTCGACCAGCCGCCCCTGCCGTGGGACGCCCAGCTCGCCCGCTGGTTCGACGAGCACTTCCAGCCCGAGGAGACGCGCCGCTCGTACGCCCGCGCCTCCCGCCGCCAGGCCTCCAGCCCCGGCATCCCGCGCCCCGGCCGGGTACGGCCCGAGGAGGTCGTGCGGAAGAAGACGTTCGGCGTCGTGCTCGACACCTCCGGCTCCATGGACGTCAGGCTGCTCGGCAAGGCGCTCGGCGCCATCGCCTCCTACGCCGCCGCCCGCGACGTGCCGCGGGCCAGGGTCGTGTTCTGCGACGCCATGGCCTACGACGCCGGCTACCTGCCGGTCGAGGAGATCGCCGGCCGGGTCAGGGTACGCGGCCGGGGCGGCACGATCCTCCAGCCCGGCGTCAAGCTGCTCGAACGCGCCGACGACTTCCCGCCCGACGGCCCGATCCTGCTGATCACCGACGGCCAGTGCGACGTGCTGCGCATCCGCCGCGAGCACGCCTTCCTCGTGCCGCAGGGCGCGCCGCTGCCCTTCCGGCCGCGCGGCCCGGTCTTCCACATGAAGTGACCCCGGCGTGTCCGATTCCTACAAGAGCCCGTCCCGCCCGGTCGGGTAGCTTCGCCAAGGCAAGCGCCCAACGACGGAGGACGACATGGACACACTTGACCGGGCAGCACACTTCCTCCGCCTGCACGGCAGGCTGCTCGACCGGCTGCGGTTCGAGGCCCTGTTCGCCTCCGGCTCCCGCGACCGCGTGCTCGACGCCCTGCGCTGCCACCAGAACGCCGACGGCGGCTTCGGCAACGCCCTTGAGCCCGACCTGCGCGGCGCCGGCAGCCAGCCGCAGCCGGTCGAGGTCGCCTTCTGGATCCTCGACGAGCTCGACGCCTTCGACTCCCCGATGGTCGCCGCCGCCTGCGACTACCTGGTCGGCATCACGGCCGCCGGGGGAGGGGTGCCGTTCGTGCTGCCGTCCGTCCGCGACACGCCGCGCGCGCCCTGGTGGCAGACCGACGACGACCCGCCCGGCAACCTCAACCCCACCGCCGCGCTCGCCGGGCTCCTGCACAAGCACGGCGTCACCCACCCCTGGCTCGGGCCCGCGACCGACTTCTGCTGGTCACGCATCGCCACGCTCACGCAGACCACCTCGTACGAGGCCCGCGCCCTCCTCGTGTTCCTCGAACACGTCCCCGACCGGGAACGGGCGCTGGCCGAATTCGCCCGCCTGCGCGAGGCCGTCCTGGCCACGGTCACCTTCGACACCCACGCCGACGGCGCGGTGCACTATCCGCTCGACCTCGCCCCCACGCCGTCGGCCCTGCCCCTCTTCGACGCCGCCATCCTCGACGTCCACCTCGACGCCCTGGCCGGCGGCCAGGACGAGGAAGGCGGCTGGTACCCGAACTGGGCCGTCTGGACCCCGATCGTGGCGCACGAATGGGCGGGCTACCTGACCGTCCAGCACCTGAAGACCCTGCGCGCGTACGGCCGCCTGCCCGCCTGAGCCGGTTCTGTCGGTGGCGTCGCATACGTTGGACGCATGTACGCGGAACGACACCCGGGCGACGACCTCGCCGGCCGTGTCGTGTGCGTGTGGCAGCAGGTCAGCGAGGGCGACACCACGCAACTCGTGGTGCCCGACGCCTGCGTCGACCTCGTCTGGGGTCCCGGCGGCCTCTTCGTGGCCGGCCCCGACACCGGGCCGGTGCCGACCCCGATGGCGGCGGGTGACACCTTCGTCGGAGTCCGCTTCCGGCCGGGCGCGGTGGGGGCCGTCTTCGGCGTCCCGGTCCACGAGCTCCTCGACCGCCGCGTCCCCCTGCCAGACCTCCCCGCCCTCACCGTCCTGACCGACCCGACCCTCGCCCAGCCCTTCGCGTCGGATCCGGCCTTCGCACCTGAGTCGGCTCTCGCACCGGGCCCGGCGCTCGCGTCCGTTGGAACGGGGCTCGCGTCCGACGCCTTCGCGCCTGGCGGCGCGGCCTTCGAGCCCGCCGGGGCCGCCTCCCGCCGGGAGGGTGCGCCGACCGCCTCGTGGAGGGCCCGTACCGATACCGACCCCGCCGGCATGGCGGCGCGCCTGGCCGCCATGCGCGCCGCCGTCGTGGCCCGCCTGCGCGAGGCCCCCGACCCCGACCCGGCCGCGCCCGCCATCGCGAGGGCGCTGCGCATGGGCCGCAGCGTGCGCGACGTCGCCTGGACCCTCGGCCTCAGCGAACGCCAGCTCCACCGCCGCAGCGTCGCCTCCTTCGGCTACTCGCCCAAGACCCTCCAGCGCATCGTCCGCTTCCAGCGCGCGCTCACCCTGGCCCGCGCGGGCGTGCCACCGGCGGAGGTGGCGGTCCGCGCCGGCTACGCCGACCAGGCCCACCTGTCCCATGACGTGAAGCGGCTGAGCGGCGTCCCGCTGGGCCGCCTGGTCTCACCCGTTCGGCATCTTCCCTGACACCAGCGCCTGCGCCCACTTCGCGCTCGGATCGCTGTCGATCAGCAACGCCCGCGTCAGAAGACTGAGCGGAATCGCCAGGATCGCGCCGAGCGGCCCCAGCATGAACGTCCACACGATCAGCGACAGGAACGTCATCGTGGTCGAGAGCCCCACCGCGTCCCCCAGGAACTTGGGCATGATGAACGACTGCGTGACCACGTTGATGACGATGTACGCCACGACGACCAGCACCATCGTCTTCACACCGCCGTGCAGGAGCGCCAGCAGCGCGGGTGGCAGCAGCCCGATGACGAACCCGATGTTCGGGATGTAGTTCGCGATCAACGCCAGCACCCCCCACAACAGCGGCAACGGCACGTCCAGCAACGACAGCACGATGACGTCGAGAACGGCGTCGATCAGCCCGAACACGGTCGAGACGATGAGATACCGCCGCGTCTTGTGCGCGAACGTCGCCAGCGCCGTCACCAGTTGCGGCCTGTTCCCCTCCCCGGTGGTGAGGATCCGCGCCGTCGCCGGTGCGTCGAGGCACATCGCCAGCAGCAGCACCACGATGAGGAACAGGCTCGACAGCACGCCGATCAGGCTGCCGAGCAGGCTCTGCGCCAGCCCCAGCATCCTGCCGGGATCGAGCGCCCGCACCGCCCGGCCCAGCACGTCGTTGCCCAGACCGTGCGTGCCGGCCCAGTGCTCCGACGCGGCCAGCAGCTCCTCGAACTGCTTGGCGTACGTCGGCAGCAGTGACGCGAGCTGGGTGGCGGAGATCGTCAGGATGCCCACCATGCCCAGCAGCACCAGCACCACGATCAGGAACGGCACTGCCACCTGGACCCAAATGGGCGCCCGCCGGGCCGCCAGCCAACTGCGGACCGGGGCGACGGCGATGACCAGCACGAGCGCCAGCACGACAGGCCCGACGATGGAATTGATCTCGCGAAGTCCGAAAAGGGCGATCACCGCGCCGGCGATGCCCACCAGGAGGATGAGTGCTCTCGGCACGGCTTGATCTCGCACGCCGGAATACCTACCCACCATGCCTTGTCGGCGAGGGGCGGGCCGCCGATTTGACGGTTCCGGGAGCCGTACATAGAGTTCACCAGTCCCACGAGGACGGCGTTGATCGTCGGCCTCACTCGGGGGCCACCTCCAGACACTGCCACTCCGGCGGACGTCCGCGTCCACGGAAGGTCGATTCGACAAGAATCGGGCCTGGGAGTAAGTTAGAGGGGTTGTCCCGGAAGCGGGGCGCGACTTAATTACCGCAGGTCGAGCAAGTCCGGTCAATTTGACAGAGACTTGAACGGCTGAAAGAATTAAGACACAACGAAAGAACGCAAGACGAAATGAACGCCTCTGAACGAGGATCCGGGAACGGGTTCTGGTGAGGAAGTACGCGTCCGTTTCTTGAGAA
>NZ_JBFAOV010000033.1:0-108281 GCF_040675375.1 Nonomuraea sp. NPDC049607 | reverse complement strand
CCAGCTTCAACCCGGCGTCGGTGACCTCCGGCAACTCCTCGACGCTGACGCTGTCGGTCGGCGCGTCCACCGCGCAGGGCACCTACCCGATCACCATCACGGGCACCGGCTCGACCACGCACACCGCGACGTACACCCTGACGGTCGGCGGCGGCGGCCCCGGCGGCCAGGACCCGCCTGACGTCAGTGTCACCAACATCAAGACGCACCTGGCGCAGCTCCAGAGCATCGCCACCGCGAACGGCGGCAACCGCAGGTCCACCGGCCAGGGCTACCTCCAGTCGGTCTCCTACGTCGAGCAGAAGCTCCAGGCGGCCGGGTACACCGTGACCCGCCAGACCTGCAGCGTCTCCTACTGCACCAGCGGCGCGGGCCCGAACCTGATCGCCGACTGGCCCGGCGGCGACGCCAACCAGGTCATCATGTCCGGCGCCCACCTGGACAGCGTGTCCGCGGGACCGGGCATCAACGACAACGGCTCCGGCTCGTCCACCCTGCTTGAGGTCGCGCTGACCCTGGCCCAGAAGAACCCCACGCTCACCAAGCACGTGCGGTTCGGCTGGTGGACCGACGAGGAGCAGGGCCTCAACGGCTCCGAGGCGTACGTCGCCTCGCTGAGCTCGGCCGACCGCTCGAAGATCAAGGTCTACTACAACTACGACATGGTCGGCTCGCCCAACGGTGGTTACTTCATCAACAACATCACCACCACGGGCGCGTCCTACCTGAAGGAGTTCTACGACAAGCTGAACCTGCAGCCGGAGGAGAACACCGAGGGCGCCAACCGCTCCGACGACGCCTCCTTCCGCAACGCCGGCATCGCCAGCTCGGGCGTGGCGGCGGGCGCGAGCGCCATCAAGACCTCGGCGCAGGCGACCAAGTGGGGCGGCACGGCCAACAGGGCCTACGACTCCTGCTACCACTCCTCCTGCGACACCACCTCCAACATCAACGACACCGTTCTCGACCGGGCGGCCGACGCCGCGGCGTACGCCATCTGGAAGCAGGCGGTCGGCGGCACCACCCAGCCGCGTGACTTCTCGCTCTCCGCCAACCCTGGCTCGGGCACGGTGCAGGCCGGCTCCACCGCCACCACGACGATCGGCTCGACCACCACGAACGGGACCGCCCAGACGGTGAACCTGTCCGCGAGCGGCCTGCCGACCGGCGCCACGGCCTCGTTCAACCCGGCCAGCATCACGTCGGGCGGCTCGTCCAGCCTGTCGATCGCGACCTCGCCCACCACCCCGGCGGGCGCCTACCCGATCACCGTGACCGGCACGGGCGAGACGATCAACCACACCACGACCTACACGCTGACCGTCCAGGGCACCTCGGGCGGCCGGACGTTCACCAACGACACCGACTACCAGATCAGCGACTACGCCAACACCCAGAGCTCGATCACGTCCACGGCGTCGGGCACCGCGGCCTCCCCGGTCAAGGTGTCCATCACGATCAGCCACACCTGCGCCGAGGACCTCGACATCTGGCTCCGCGGCCCGAACGGCACCTGGTACGTGGTCGACGCCTACGGCGGCACCACCTGCACGCAGTACGGCACCAGGACCTTCTCGGTCCCGGTCAGCCAGCAGGCGGCCGGCACCTGGACCCTCGACATCGAGGACGTCTACCTCGGTGACACCGGTTTCCTGGACTCCTGGAGCATCACGGTCTAACCGTCGGACTCAGGGGCAGGGGGCCCCGGCCGGTCATCCGGCCGGGGCTCCTTCACGTCGTTGCGGGTGCGCACGCCGAGCTTCTGCAGCACCCGCGCGACGTGCGTGTCCACCGTCCGCCGCGACAGGAACAGCACCTCGGCGATCTCCCTGTTCGTCCGGCCCAGCGCGACCAGCCGGGCCACCTCGGCCTCGCGGGGCGACAACACCCCGCTGCGGCCCTTCCTGCCCCTGCGCGGCGCGCTGCCCGGCCCGATCTCGCGCAGCAGGTGGCGGCAGCGGGCGGCGTCGTGGGTCGCGCCGAGGCCGGCGTACCGTTCGCAGGCGTCCGCGATCAGGTCCGCGGCGCGGGCCCGGTCGCCCGTCGCCAGCCGGGCCGCCGCCTCGGACTCGGCCGTCCTGGCCACGCTGTACGGCCTGGGCATCGCCTCGTACGCCGCCCGCGCCCTGGCGAAACACCGGGCCGCCTCCTCGTACGCGCCCCGGTCCAGGGCCAGCGAGCCGGTCGCCGCGTCGAGGCCGGCGTGCGCGGAGGGGGCGTCCCGGCCCTCGATGCCCGCCGCGAACTCGGCCACCAGCTCCTCCGCCTCCTCCGCCCGTCCGGCCTTCAGCAGCGCGGCCACGGCCGGCGGCACGAGCTGGTCGCCCCACACCCACATGCCCTTGCGCCGCAGCCTGGCCACCCCCCGTTCGGCCTCGGCCAGCGCCTCGTGCGGGCAGTCGCGGGTCAGGTGCAGCTCGATCAGGCCGCCCGAGGCCACGGCGGCGACCGGCAGGAACCCCGACTCCAGGTCGTTGACCCCCGTCGCCATCAGGTGCTCGGCGGCCTCCTCCCACTCGCCCCTGGCCAGGGCCAGCACGCCCAGCGCCAGCCGGGCGTCCACGGCCAGCAGCGGCGCCTCGGCCGTCATCTCGACCGCCGCGACCGCCCGCTCCCGCAGGCCCTCCCAGCGGCCGGTCAGCAGGGCGAGCCGGATCGAGGACATCTCCACCAGGAACACCGGGTACTGCGCGCCCGTCTCCTCGGCGATGCGCCTGCTCTGGTCGGCGAAGCGCTCGGCCGTCGCGTAGTGGCCGAGCGCGATGGCCGCGTCGAACAGGTTGGCGTAGCCGCGGGCGACCTGCCTGCGCACCGCCGTCGACGGGTCGTTCGCGGGCAGCGTCGCGGCCAGGTCGAAGGCGTCCGCCGAGCCCAGCATCATGGCCAGGCTGATCTTGTTGGCGTGCACGGCGGCGGTCAGCTCGGGATCCTGGTCCTCGACGGTGGCCAGCAGCTTCTCCGCCTGGTTCATCCACTCCTCGTGGGCGGCCAGCGGCTCGTCGCCCCAGGCGGGCATCGCCAGCAGCGCCAGTCCGCGCGCGGCCAGGCTCGGCCGGTCGTGCAGGTCGGGGAGGGCGAGCAGGATCTCCTGGCGGCCCGCGGCGACCACGCCGGCCTGGTTGGACAGCAGCACGCCCAGGTTGAGCCGGGCCTCGCCGCGTACGTGCCGGGACAGGAAGTCCTCGGCCAGCAGGTGGCGCAGCGAGCGCACCACCCGCCGGTAGGACAGCCCGATCGCGGCCACCCTGCTGAGCCGCAGCGCGAGCGGGCCGCGGGCGTCGTGCGGGAGCTTCGGGTCGGCCAGCATGCCGGCCAGCACCTCGACGGCGAGCGGGATGTCGCCCATGGCGGCGGCGTGGTCGGCCGCCGCCGGGCCGTGCCGCTGCCAGGACTCGAAGTCGCCCGCGCGCCTGGCGTGGTAGGCGAGCTGGACGAGCGGCGGCGGGGCGAGGGCCGACAGCGCGCTCACCGCCCGCTGGTGGGTGAGCCGCCGGTCGGGGCCGGGGATCGCGTCGTAGACGGCCTGCTGGGCGAGGGCGTGGCGGAAGCCGTACTGGCCGTCGTGCTGTTCGAGCAGGACGCCGGCCTTCAGCGCCTGGCTCAGCCCGTCGCCCAGCGGGTGGCCGGAGACGGCGGCGATGAGCTGCTCGTCGGCGGGCAGCCCGAGCACGGCGGCGGCGTGCACGGCGTGCAGCGCGGCCGGTGAGAGCCCGGTGAGCTGTTCGGCCATCGCCTCGCGCAGCAGCAGCGGGACGGCCATGCGCTCCAGGACCTCAGGCTCCTCCTCGCCGCCGAGTAACTGGCCCTCGTCGTCGAGCAACGAGCGCACCACCTCCTCGATCACGAACGGCACCCCCGCCGTGCGGTCGTGCAGCTTCGTGACGAACTCGGAGGTCAGCGTCGAACGGCCGAGCAACGCCCCGGTCAGGCTGCGCACCCCTTCGACGTCGAGCGGCGACAGCGAGATCACCTCGCTGCGCACCCCCGGCGGACGCCGGTACGCGCGCCCGAACGGCAGCCCCGGCACCGGCAGCCCCTCCCGGCGGAACGTCACCACCAGCGCGAGCCCCGCCGGCGGCTGGTCGGTGAGGAAGCGCAGCAGGTCACGGGTGCCGTCGTCGGCCCAGTGGAGATCCTCGATCACCAGCACCGCTGGGCCCGCCGCGGCCAGCAGCGCGTGCACCGCGCGGAACAGGCGGTGGCGCTCGGCGCGGGGGTCGTCCAGGGGCGGCGGGGACGGCGCCGGCGGCAGATGCCCGGCCAGTTCCGGCAGGTATCCGCGCAGGGCGCCGGTGACCGGGTTGAGCGTGCCGGTCTCCGGCAGCGCCCCCGCGACGTGCCGCAGGGCGTCGAACACCGGGCCGTACGGGAACGGCTCGCGGATCTGGTGGCAATGGCCGATCAGGACGGTGCGTTCGCCGTCGGGCAACTGGTCGAGCGCGGCTCGGACCAGCCGGGTCTTTCCGATGCCCGCCTCACCCTGCACGAGGATGACGGCCGGAGGGCCGGTGATGGCGTCGGTGAGTGAGCGTAACTGAACGTCACGCCCGATCAACCCAGGAGAAGCCAGGCTTGTCATCGGGGTCTCCGTAACAGTGCAGGTTTACTCCCCCTGTCGGAATACTGTTATCCATCACAGGTCATCGCGGGTCAACCCTCTGTTTTCCGGTCAAATGACATGCCCTTGGTGGCGCCGGTGGTCCCGGCGCCCTCCACCGCCCTGACCCGCGCGGGCGGCGCCTCAGGGGGCGACGGGGGTCTTGCCGTCGCTCGCCGGGGCGGGTTCGGCCAGGTCCACGCTGTCGCGGAGCTTGGTCGGCTTGAGGAACAGGGTGGCGATCACGCCGACCACGGCGATGCCCGCCGAGATCAGGAAGATGTGCCCGGTGGCGTCCCCGTACGCGGCCCGGACGATGCCCTTGAACGGCTCCGGCAGCGCCGCGATGTTCAGCGTGCTCTTGCCGCCCGCGGCCGCCTTGGCCGGGTCGATGCCCGCCTTGGCCAGCCCTTCGGCGATGCCCGTCGCGACCCGGTTGGCCAGCACCGCGCCGAGCACCGACACGCCCACCGTGCCGCCCAGCGAGCGGAAGAACGTCACGGCCCCGCTGGCCGCGCCCAGTTCCCGCAGCGGCACGGTGTTCTGGATCGCGAGGACGAGGTTCTGCATCGACATGCCGACGCCCGCGCCGACCAGCACCATCGCGCCGGCGATGAGCACGAGCGAGGTCTCGTGGTCCATCAGGGACAACACCAGGAACCCGACGGTCAGCACGATCGACCCGGTCACGATGTACGGCTTGACGTTCCCGCTCCTCGACACCATGCGCCCGGAGATCGCCGAGGACAGCAGCACGCCGAGCATCATCGGGATCGTCAGCAGGCCCGCCTCGGTCGGGCTGTAGCCGCGGCCGATCTGGAAGTACTGGCCGAGGAAGACCGAGCCGCCGAACATCGCCATGCCCACCGCGAGGCTCGCCAGGATGGCCAGCGCCGGGGTACGGCGGCGGATGACGTGCAGCGGCACGACCGGCTCCTTGACCGCGGTCTCCACCCAGGTCGCGATCGCCAGGACGGCGACGCCGCCGAGCACCATCGCGGCGGTCTGCCAGGACAGCCAGTCGAAGGAGTTGCCGACGAAGGTCACCCAGATGAGCAGCACGCTGACGCCGAGCGCGATCAGCGTGGCGCCGACGTAGTCGACCTTGACGCCCCCGCGGCGCACGTGGGTCACCCGCAGGGTCTTCTGCAGCAGGAAGAAGGCGATCACGGTGAACGGCGCCGCGACGAAGAAGCACCAGCGCCAGCCGAGCCAGGAGGTGTCCGCGATCAGGCCGCCGAGCAGCGGCCCGGCCACGGTCGCGACGGCCATGACGCCGCCGAGGTAGCCGTTGTACTTGCCCCGGTCCTTCGGGCTGATCATCGCCGCGATGATCACCTGGACCAGGACCTGCAACGCGCCCATGCCCAGGCCCTGGAGGGCGCGGAAGGCGATGAGCTGGGCGGTGTCCTGGGCGAAGCCGCAGGCCACCGAGCTGACCATGAAGATCACGATGGAGATCTGCAACAGGAGCTTCTTGCTGAACAGGTCGGCCAGCTTGCCCCAGATCGGGGTGGAGGCCGTGGACGCCAGCAGCGACGCGGTGATCACCCACGTGTACTGCGACTGCGTGCCGTTCAGCGCGCCGATGATCTGCGGCAGCGCGACCGACACGATCGTGCCGCTGATCATCGCCACGAACAGGACGAGCAGCAGCCCGCTCAGGGCCTCCATGATCTGCCGATGGCTCATCTGACCCGGCGGCGCGGCCGGGACGGTCGGTGCGCTCACGCGCGGCCTCCTCTAGGTTAAAACAATGCCCAATGGGAAAGTTTGCCCGCTGAGCATATATTCCCGAACGGTAGGCTTGGCGCATCATGGACAGCACCGGCGGGCTGCGCGAGCGCAAGAAGGCCGAGACGCGGCAGGCCGTGCACGAGGCGGCCATGCGGCTGGTCGGCGAGCACGGCCTCGACGCCGTCACCGTCGAGACCATCGCCGACGCCGCCAACATCTCGCGCCGCACGTTCTCCAACTACTTCACCGGCAAGGAGGACGCCGTCCTCTACGGTGAGGAGCAGCGCATCCGCGACCTGGTCGAGAAGGTGCGCGCCCAGCCGGCCGGCCGGACCGCCTGGCAGGCGCTGTGCGGCGCGATCGACGACGTGTTCGACGAGGTGGGCGAGCCGGCGCGGGAGTGGGCCGTACGCGCCCGCCTGGCCAAGCAGCACCCGTCGCTGCTGGCCCGGCAGCTCGCCAACCACGCGGCGCTGGAGCGCGACCTGGCCGAGGTGATCTCCGAGCGGGAGAGCCCGGTGCGTCCCCGGGTCGTGGCGGCCGGGTTCCTCACGGCTCTGCGTCTCGGGTCGCACCTGTGGGTGGACGAGCGCCAGTCGCGCTCGTTGCGGCAGGTCATGGCCGAGATGCTCGACGAGATGTCCCGGCCCTTCACCTGACCGAGCCGCCCCCTTCCGGGGGAAAGCGACCGCCCGCGCCCCCGGGCGGGAACGCGGGCGGGAGGTCGGCGGGAGGTCAGGAGCAGGTGGTGTTCGCGGGGGTGGCCGCCGGGCCGTCGGCGGTGAAGCCGATCGCCACCGACGCCCCCGGCGCCAGGTTCCTCGCCCAGTCGGGCCCCTTGGCGGTCCAGGTCGTGCCCGACACCGTCACCACCGCGTTCCAGGCGTTGTTCAGGGTGACCCCCGAGGGCAGCGTCCAGGTCGCGGTCCAGTTGCCGATCGGGGACGTGCCGGTGTTCTTCACCGTCACCTCGCCCTGGAAGCCGCCCTGCCAGGCGTTGGTCTGCTTGTAGGCGACCGTGCACTGGCCCGGCGGGTTCACCGTCGGCGACGTGGTCGGGTTGCTTCCGCCCCCGGCCGGCGGGATCAGGTACGGCTGCAGGATGTCCTGCTTGGCCTGGTTGATCGTGGTCCAGTCGTCATTGGCGATGCCGCCGGTGTCGCCTGAGTTCGGGTTCCACGACCAGTACGTGAACGACATGCCGTTCACCCCGGTCCCGGTGTACTTCATGAGCTCCTGGAGCCAGACCTTGTCGACGTTCGAGGCCAGCGTGGTGCCGAACTCGCCCATCATGATCGGCGCGATGTTCTGCCTGTACAGGTAGCCCCAGTACTTGTCCCAGATGGCGGGCATGTTGGCGGGGTAGTCGGGGGCGTCGAACCAGGTCTGGTGGTAGACCGAGGTCGCGTACTCGTGCGGGGAGTAGACCAGGCGGTTCGCCACGTTGAGCCGTACCGGGTACTGGCCGGCCTTCGACAGGTTGCCGCCCCACCAGCCGCAGTCCTCGTCGTTGCTGGGGTCGTTGTCCCAGACGTTCGACAGGCCGCCGCTCGGGCAGCTCACGCCCTCGACGAAGATCAGCCAGTTGGGGTTGACGCCCAGGACCGCGTTGCCCGCCCGTTCGGCCGCCAGGCGCCAGTCGCGGGCCTGGTCGCCGCAGCCCCAGCAGGCGCCGGTCGCGGCGGGGTTGGTGCCCTCGGCGTGCGGCTCGTTGTGCAGGTCGGCGCCGATGACCGTGGGGTTGTTCGCGTAGTGCTGGGCCAGGGTCTTCCAGTCGTTGATCCAGGTGCTCTCGGGCGTGGCGCTGACGTACCAGAGCGGAGACTGACCGGCCGCGGTCGGGCGGTGGCGGTCGAGGATGATCCGCATGCCCTTGACGCCCGCGTAGTCCACGACCTTGTCCAGGATCTGCATGGGGGACAGGCCGACCAGGTCGGGGTTGACGTAGTCGTTGATCCCGGTGGCGACGGCCCCCGGCTTGAGCGCGTCGTTCGAGTACGGCACCCGCAGCGTGTTGTAACCCAGCGAGGCCATCTTGTCGATCTGGCTCTTCCAGGGGTTGCTCGACCACAGGCCGTGGAAGGTCTTGTTGTCGGTCTCCATGCCGAACCAGTTGATCCCGGTCAGCCGGACGGTCGCCCCGGTGCTGTCGAGGATCTTGTTGCCGCTGGTGTGCAGGTAGCCGGTCCCTGTGCCGGTCGCCGCGCCCGCCGGGGTGGTGGTCAGCGCGACGGCGACAGCCGCTCCGGCCACCACCGTGGCCAGGGCGGTCAGTGCCGCCTTCGAGGTCTGCATGGGGGTGCCCTTTCCAGGAGGGGAACGCGGCGTCATGCTGGGCCGCCGCGTTCGGGCCCGTCAATGCGAGGACGCCCATCAGCCGTCCTGACCTGCGAGAACGTCTGAAACTTTCATGCCGGAGTAGCGCCAGGTGGAGTACGGGTTCTCGCGGCCGCGCCAATGTGCCCGGACGCGTCCGTCACTTGGATGGTGGTCATGACGATCACGCACATCACGGTCCCCGGGCGCTGGGCGGAGGGGACCGGGCTGGTGCTCGGCCCGGCGCTGCTCCTCGCCGGGGTCCTGCTCCGGCTCGGCGCCGACGACTTCTTCCCCGGCCAGCTCGCCGCCTACGCCGCCGACCCGGGCCGCATGGTGCTCTCCTACAGCCTGTACGCCGCGGGCGCCGTGCTGCTGTGGCCCGCGGTGACCGCGCTCGGCCGGGTGATCGGCGCCGCCCACCCGGCCCTGGCCAGGTGGGGCGTGACGCTGGCGGTGCTGGGGCTGTTCGGCAGGGTGTTCCACGCAGGGGTGAGCCATCTGGCCTTCCAGCTGGTGGACGCGCTCGGCCCGGACGCGGCCCAGCGGGTCGTCGCCGGCACCTACGGGGCCTTCCACGTGTTCAAGGCGGTCAACGTCTGCATCATGGGCGGCTGGCTCGTGCTGGCCGTCGGCGCGTTCCGTACCAGGGCCTTCGGGGCCGGGCCGGTCGGCGTGGCCAGATGCGTCGCGCTGGCGCCGGCGGCCGGGCTGCCGCTCGGCGTGCTCAAGGGCAGCAGCGACCCGATCGCGCTGGCCGCCCTGGCCGGGCTCGCCGTCGCGCTCGTGCCCATGGGCGTCGCGGTGCTGCGGACGGGCCCCGCGCCCCGCTGGTGGGCGCTCGCCCTCACCCTCGCGCTGGTCCCGGTGGCGTTCTTCGTGGGGATGGCGGGCTGACTCCGCTACGCCGGCTAGGCGGTCAGGAGCTTGACGATCGCCACGACCCCGATGCAGACGACCGCGCCGCGCAGCACCGGCGCGGGCAGCCTGCGTCCCACCCGCGCGCCGAGGAACCCGCCGACCGTCGAGCCGAGCGCCACCAGCAGCACGGCCCACCAGTCGACGTCGGCGACCAGCGTGTAGAGGACGGCGGCCGTGGCGTTGACCACGAGCGAGAGCACGTTCTTGGCGGCGTTGACGCGCTGGAGCTCCTCGTCGAGGAAGATGCCGAGCAGGCCGATGAGCAGCACGCCCTGCGCCGCCCCGAAGTAGCCGCCGTACGCCCCGGCGGCCAGCACGCCCAGCCACAACCAGGGCCCGCCGTGCGCCTGCCGCGGACGGCTGGCCAGCATCCGGCTGATCCTGGGCTGGGCCAGGACCAGCACGCAGGACAGCCCGATCAGCACCGTGACGACACCCGTGAACGTGCGCTCGGGCAGGTTGAGCAGCAGCAGCCCGCCGATCAGCGAACCCAGCGCGGAGGCCGAGGCCAGACGGAGCAGCCGGCCGCGCTGACCCTGGAGCTCGGTGCGGTAGCCGAGGACGCCGGTCACGCCGCCGGGCACCAGGCCGATGTTGTTCGAGACGTTGGCGGTGATCGGCGGCAGGCCGACGGCCAGCAGCGTCGGGAACGTGATCAGCGACCCGGAACCGACGACGGCGTTGATGCCCCCTGCTCCGATGCCGGCCGCGAAGACCGCGGCCATCTCCCAAGGTGTCATGGCGGGTGACTCTAGTGCGTGGGTCCGGTGCGCTCGCTGGTCAGGTGGGGGTCAGCGGGTGAGGGTGCCCGCCGCCACCAGCCAGTCGACCGCCTCCGCGACCGCCTCCAGCGACGTGTGACGGGGACGGTGGCCGAGCAGGCGTCCGGCCTTCTCCATGCTGCAGTGGGGGCTGTGCGCGATGTGGTCGTGGGTGACGCGGGCGTCCCGCTCCGGCACGGTCTCCCGCCACTGCTCCCACGGCAGGTACGACAGCCGCGCCTCCCTGCCGAACCAGCCCGCCACCGCCTCGGCGTAGCCGCGCAGCGTCAGCGCGGTCACGGCCACCGAGTGGAAGCTCTCGCCCCTGGCGGCGGCCGGGTTGTTCAGCGCGTCCACGAACAGCCGGGCGACGTCGTCGGCGTGGACGTGCTGCACGGTCTCCATGCCCAGGTTGGGCAGCCGCACCTCCGCGCCGTCGGCCAGCGCCTGGAACACGGCCGGGTCGAGGTTGCCGGCCGGGTTGACCGGGATCCAGCCAGGGCCGGTGATGTGCCCGGGATGGACGACCGTGGCCGGGAATCCCTCCCGCGCGGCCAGGTCGAGCAGGTACGCCTCGATGGCGGCCTTCTGCCGGCCGTACTCGCCGATGGGACGCTTCGGGCGGTCTTCGGTCGTCGGGACGCGGGTGCTCGGGCCGTGCACCCAGATCGTGCCGCAGTGCAGGAACTGCCGGACCCGCCCGGCCAGCGCGCCGGCCAGGTGCCGGGCGCTCGCCTCGGTGAAGCAGATGAGGTCGATGACGACGTCGGCCTCCAGTTCGGCGATCCGCCGTCCGAACGCGCCCTCGGCCTCTTCGCTCTCCCGGTCGGCGACCACGGTGGCGACCCGCTCCCACGCGCCGTGCGGCGTGTACGGCCCCCGCCTGCCCCGGCTGACCGCGACCACGTCGTGCCCCGCGTCCACCAGCCGCGGGACCAGGTAGGTGCCGATGTGCCCGCTCGCCCCGATCACCACTACACGCATGCGCCCACCCTAGACCGGCTCACCCCGTACGCCCGATCGCCAGGTCCAGGGCGTGGGCCGCGTCCCGGCCGGACGACGGGCGCCAGGCCACGTGCTGGTCGGGACGTACGAGCGCGAGCGTGCCCGCCGCGTCTGGCAGGTCCACCTCCCGCAGCGGCACGCCCAGCTCGGCCGCCCGCTCCACCAGCACCTTCGCCTCCGGCGACGACAGGTCGCCCACCAGGCTGAACCCGGGCCCGAGCCGGTCGTAGAGCGACTCGCCGGGAGCGAGCCACCGGTGCGGCAGCCGCTCGCCGCACCCGTCCGCCACCACCGGCGACCCCGCGTACGTGTACCCGAGCACCAGGTCCAGGCTGTGGAACTCGTTGTCCTTGGTCCGCCGCACCGCCTCCGCGACGGCCGGGCGCACCCGCGCGAACTCCGCCTCCGAGCCCATCAGCGCGGGATCGGCCAGTTCGGGCGCGAGCGTGGCCATGTTGGCGGCGGCGGACTCGATCGTGTCTGCCGCGATCGGCCGCCGTTCGGCCTCGTAGCTGGTCAGCAGGGTGGCGGGCGCCCATCCGTTCAGTACGGCGGCCAGCTTCCAGCCGAGGTTGACCGCGTCCCCGATGCCGGTGTTGAAGCCGTGGCCGCCGTAGGGCGGGTTCTGGTGCGCGGCGTCGCCCGCCAGGAACACCCGGTCGCCGGCGTACCGGTCGGCCAGCAGCATGCGCGCGGTCCACGGGTCGGTGGCCAGGATCTCGACCTCGACGTCGGCCCCGACCAGGTTGCGCACCAGGCGTACGGGGTCGGTGCCCTCGGCCGGGACGCCCTGGGCGATGCACCACCACAGGTCCTCCAGGTCGAGCCGGCCTAGCATGCCGGGCTGGGCCGGGTTCAGCACCCAGTAGTGCACGGCGGGGCCATGGGGGACCAGGTCGGCCAGGCCGGGCGCGCGGAAGACGACGTTGAAGTTGGGCCTGGCGTCCTGCCTGCCCTCGTAGCGGGCGCCGATGGCGGCGCGTGTCACGCTGCGGGCGCCGTCGCAGCCGACGACGTACGCGGCGCGTACCTGACGGGTGTCGCCGTCGGCGGAGGCCAGGTCGGCGGTGACGCCGTCGGCGTCCTCGCGCAGGCCGGTCAACCGCCAGCCGGTGAGCAGCGCGTCACCGGCGGCCTCGCGCAGCACCTCCTCGACGATCGGCTGCGCGACCTGCTGGCCCGGTTCGGCGGCCAGGTCGGAGCCGGCCAGGTCGAGTCCGAAGCAGCCGCCGATCCTGGTGATCTCGCGGCCGAGCAGGCCGGTCGTGAACACCGCCTCGTCCGACCAGGAGACCGCGAGCGGCGAACGGGCGCGCAACGTCCCGGCCAGCCCCCACCTGCGCAGCAGCTCCATCGACCGCGCCGACGTGGTCTTGGCGCGCGGACGCAGCCACGACACGCTCTCGCGCGGTTCGACGACCATGCTGCGCACCCCGTGATGGGCCAGCTCCACGGCCGTCGCCAGTCCTACGGGCCCGCCTCCGGCGATCAGTACCGGTATGTCGGTCTGGCGCACACTAGCTCCCATTCGTCACGGTGATCAGCGGCATACTCCAAGCGCCGCGCGTCCCACGTCAAGCTCGGGCCGAAACCGCCGGCCGGATCACCGAACGGAAACGATCTAGAGGACGGCCGCCGGACTTGTTACGGTCGTTGCATGACTGAGTCCTCGGCGGTGCCGCTGCACATGCGGCGGGTGGAGTTCGATCCGGCCCCCGAGCTGGGCGAGGTGCGCGACCAGGAACGGATCAAGCGCATCGACGCCCTCCTCGGCCTGGAGGCGTGGGTGGTGACCCGGTACGCCGACGTCCGCGAGGTCCTCGGCGACGCCGAACGGTTCAAGCTCGCCAGGCAGGGCGCCGCCCGCATGCCGGGAGCGCCCGAGCTGAGCGAGGAACAGCTCGCCGAACTGCGCGCGGGCAACCTGCTCGGCCAGGACCCGCCCGAGCACACCCGGCTGCGCAGGATGTTGACGCCCGAGTTCACGATCCGCCGGATGAAGCGGCTGGAACCCCGCATCAGGGACATCGTGAACGAGCACCTCGACGCCATGGAGGCCACAGGCTCCCCGGCCGACCTGGTGTCGTCGTTCGCGCTGCCGATCCCGTCCCTGGTGATCTGCGAGCTGCTCGGCGTCCCGTACGAGGACCGGGCCGACTTCCAGCGGCGCTCCGGGCGCATGCTGGACCTGTCGCTGCCGGTCGAGGAGCGGGTGGCGGCGAACTTCGAGTCGCGGGCGTACATGCGCGACCTGGTCACCCGCATGCGCACCGACCCCGGCGAGGACCTGCTCGGCATGCTCATCCGCGAGCACGGCGACGACCTGACCACCAGCGAGCTCGTCGGCATCGGCAACCTGCTGCTGCTCGCCGGGCACGAGACGACCTCCAACATGCTCTCGCTCGGCACGCTCGCCCTGCTGCGCAACCCCGGCCAGCTCGCCCTGCTGCGCAAGGAGCCCGAGCGCATCGACGCGACGGTCGAGGAACTGCTGCGCTGGCTCAGCATCGTCCACTCCGGCACGATCAAGTTCACGTCCAGGGAGGTCGAGCTGGGCGGCCGGACCATCGGCGCGGGCGAGATGATCCTGTGCTCGCTGCCCGCCGCCAACCGCGACCCCGCCTTCATCGCCGACCCCGACACCCTCGACATCACCCGCGGCGCCCCCGGCCACGTCGCCTTCGGCCACGGCGTCCACCACTGCCTGGGCGCGCCGCTCGCCCGCATGGAGATGAAGATCGCCTTCCCCGCGCTCTTCGAGCGCTTCCCCGGCCTGCGCCCGACCGAGGCCACGCCGGAGTTCCGCTCCTTCAACGTCGTGTACGGCCTGACCGCGCTGGAGGTCGCCTGGTAGCGGCGTCCACGCGATTTTGTCGGTGGCGGCGGATAACGTGCGGGTGTCATGCCAACCGAAGCCAGGCCACACGAGCTGATCGGCAGGGACCACCCCGCCGCGCTGCTGCGTGCCGAGGTCTCGCGGGTGATCGACAGCCACGGCGGCCTGGTCCTCGTCACCGGCGAGGCCGGCATCGGCAAGACCACGCTCGTCACCAGCGCCGCCGCCGAGGCCAGGCGCAGGGGCGCCCTCGTGGTCGGCGGCGCCTGCTGGGACTCCGGCAGCGCCCCCGGCTACTGGCCCTGGGTCCAGGTCATCCGCGCCCTGCGCCGCGCGGCCGCCCCCCAGGAGTGGGCCGAGGCCGAGCAGGCGGCCGGGGGCAGCCTGGCCGCCCTCCTCGGCGAGGCGGCGGCGCTCGCCCAGCCGCACATCGACGTCACCGCCGACACCGACCCCGCCTCCGCGTTCCAGATCTACGACGCGGTCACCACCGCCCTGGTGGCGCTCTCGCAGCACCATCCGCTCGTGATCGTCATCGACGACCTCCACGCGGCCGACCCCGCCTCGCTCAGGCTCCTGGAGTTCGCCGCCCGGCAGACCTGGTTCGAGCGCCTGCTCCTCATCGGCACCTACCGCGACGCCGAGGTCGAGCCGGTCGACCACCCGCTGCGCGACCTGCTGTCCCCGCTCGTCGCCAAGGCCACCTCCATCACGCTCACCGGCCTCGACCAGGCCGGGGTGGGCGCGCTCATGGCCCGCACCGCCGGTCACGACCCGCCCGCCGACCTGGTGGCCGAGGTCCACGTGCGCACGGGCGGAAATCCGTTCTTCGTCGAGCAGACCGCCAGGCTGTGGCGCAGCGGCGGTTCGGCCACCGCCGTCGCGCCGGGCGTCCGCGACGCGTTGCTGCGCCGCCTGTCCTTGCTGCCGCGTCCGGTGTCGGAGCTGCTGCCCGCCGCGGCCGTGCTCGGGCGCGAGTTCCACCGCCAGGTGCTGGCCGCCGCCGTGGCCGCCCCCGTCGCACATGTCGACCGCCTCCTCGACCTGGCCGTGATCGCCAAGCTGATGGTGACCAAGGGCGGCGGCCGGTTCGCCTTCGCCCACGACCTGGTCCGCGAGACCCTCTACGACGCCGTCGCCAACGTCCGCGACCTGCACGCGGCGATCGTCCGCGCCCTCGACGGCACCCCCGACCTGGCCCGCCGGATGTTGCCGAGCGACCTGGCCAGGCACGCCTACCTGGCGGGCGACCGCCTCGACCCCGAGCGGGCGATCGACCTCCTCAAGGCCGCCGCCCGCGCCGCCCGCAGCCGGCTCGCCGGTGAGGAGGAGCTCGGCCACCTGCGCCGCGCCCACGAGGTGAGCGCCGCCGCCGGGCCGCGCCGGCGCGTGCTGAGCTGCCTCGACCTCGGCAGAGAGCTGCACCACCGCGGCGAGCGCGACGAGGCCCGCGCCCTGTTCGAGGAGGCCGGCGCCCTGGCCGCCGGCCTCGGCGACCCCGAGCTGACCGCCCGCGTCGCGCTGGTCTTCCGCTCCCACTACGGCCACGACGCCTCGCTCGACCGGCTGCGCCGGGCCCACGCCGGCCTCGTAGGAGAGCCGGTCCCCGACGACCGCCTGGCCCTCGACCTGGTCTTCCACCTCGCCGCCCAGGCCCGCCAGGGAGGCGACGACGACGTCCTGGCCTTCAGCCTGTGGGCCCACCACGACATCATCTGGGGCCCCGGCACGGCGGGCGAGCGCGTGGCCCTGACCGACGAGCTGCTCGCCGTCGCCTGGCGCACCTCCGACCGGGAGCTCGAACACTACGCCGGCGCCCTGCGCTGGGTCGCCATGATCGAGGAGGGCGACCCCCGCTACCTCGCCCAGTTCCACGACTACGCGGCCAAGGGCCGCAGCACCGACGACGCCCACCTCAACGTCACCACGTCCGTCGACGCCAGCATCGTCGCCGCGCTCGCGGGCCGCTTCGCCGAGGCCGAGTCGCTGATGACGGGGCTCTCCCTCGACGACAAGAGCCACGACTTCGACGTCATGCTCGACCACCACCGCTGGGCGATGCTCTGGCTCCAGGGCAGGGTGGAGGAGCAGGAAGACGCCCTGCGCAGGCTCAGGGCCGGCCGCCATCCCGACCGCGGCCTGCTGGAGGCGCTGACCGCCCTGCAGGCCGGCGACGTCGGCACCGCGCTGCGCCACCACCTGGCCGGCGCGGCGGTCGGGCGCATGACCGAACCGCTGTGGCTGCGTTTCCAGGCTGAGCTGGCCGCCGCCACCCGCGACCGGGAGCTGGCCGCCGGGGCGCGGGCCGCGCTGCTGCCGTACCGGGGGCGGTGGGCGGTGTCCTACTACGGGTGGGACATCAGCGGGCCCTACGACCTGTGGATCGCCGTGCTCGACCTGGCCGAGGAGCGGTGGGAGGAGGCGGCCGAGGGGTTCACCCGGGCCTACCGGTCGGCCGACCGTATGCGGGCCCGCCCGTGGTCGGTCCTGGCCCGCGCCCGGCTGGCCGAAGCCCTCCTGGGCGGCGGCGACCCGGGCCGGGCCCGTCCCCTGCTGGAGGAGGTCCGTCGGGAGGCGGCCGAGCTCGGCATGCACCACGTCCTCGACACCCTGCCGGCGCTGCCCGCGCCCGACGTCCCCCGGCCCGTCGCCGACGACCGTCCCGCGCCTCCCGAACCGCACGAGGGCCTCGGCCCGCCCGCGGGCGACTTCCGGAAGGACGGCGAGGTCTGGACCCTCGGGTTCGCCGGGCGGCTGGCCCACATGCCCGACGCCAAGGGCCTGCGCGACCTGCACAACCTGCTCGGCCACCCCGGCGCCGACATCCCCGCCGTGCACCTGCTCGCCCCGGAGGGCGGCGACCTCGTGCTGGCCGCCCGCGGGATGGGCGGCGACGCGGTGCTCGACGAGGAGGCCAAGGCCGGCTACCGCCGCCGCCTGTCCGTCCTCGACGACGAGATCGACCGGGCGGCCGAACGCGGCGACGACGACCGGGCGGCCGAGTACGACCGCGAACGAGCGGCCCTGCTGGAGGAGCTCCGCACGGCCGCCGGGCTGGGCGGCCGCTCCCGCCGCCTGGGCGACGAAGCCGAACGCGCCCGCAAGACGGTGACCGCCAGAATCCGCGACACCCTCCGCAAACTCACCCACACCCACCCCGAACTCGCCACCCACCTCCGCGCCACCATCTCCACCGGCGCCACCTGCCGCTACCAGCCCACCACCCCCATCACCTGGCGCCTGTGACCGAGGATGACGGCCGCGCCACGGCCTGGGCCGGTTCTCGGAGATCGCCGCGCATTCGCAATCGCATCGAGATCGGGAACCGGGGCGGGGTGCTCTCGCCCTGCTCGCGCTCGCCGCCGCAACCGGCTGTCTCCCGTTCCCGTCCACCCCGAGCCACGGCGGCCTGACCGGCTCACGGTCAACGCCGACGGCAGGCTGACCTTGGTGATGGCGTGGTGCGGACGGCCGCCGGACGGCGTGGTCGTCTATCACAGGAGCGACGAGGGCCTCGTGGACCAGGCGGGCCTCACGGCGCCGCCCCTGTCCGGCTCCCTGGCGTACCTGGACCTGGAGGAGGTCTCGCCGGGATGGTCGTTGACCGAGGGGGATCTGCACTTCCGGCGGGAGCGGACGTACATGGCGGCCGGCTACGACGCGAAGCGCAACTTCCGCATGTACGACGTGGTCTTCACCAGCCGGAGCAAGAAGAGGGTCCGCCCGGGACAGGTCATCGTCACGGAATACCGTGGGCCGGAGAAGGACGGCCACGACGTCCTCCTGTCCACCGCCGAGTTCACCGCCCGGCTCCCGCACTTCTGCTGACCCGCGGGCAGCAGAGCGGGCGCGAAGGGCATCGGATGCCTTCTTCGCGCCCGCTCTTCGATCGTGGGGGCTACTTGCGGTTGTAGAGGCGCATGGTCAGGGTGCCGAAGACGGCGATGAGGAGGACCGACGCGATCAGGACCCAGGCCAGTTCGGCCATGTCCGGGGTGCCGGCCATCAGGGAGCGGACGGCGGCCACCAGGCGGGTGATCGGGTTGACGTTGACGAAGATCTGCAGCCAGCCGGGCATCGTGGCCGGGTCGACGTAGACGTTGCTCAGGAAGGTCAGGGGGAACAGGACGAGCATGCTCACGCCCATCACCGACTTCTCGCTCCGCATGAGCAGGCCGAACATCGTCCACACCCACGAGAAGGCGAAGGAGAAGCCGAGCAGCAGCACGATCCCGGCCAGCACGCCCGTGACGCCCCCCTGCGGACGGAACCCCAGGGCCAGGCCGACCGCGAGGATGACCGTCGAGGCCATGGTGTAGCGCAGGACGTCGCCGAGGAGGTAGCCCACCATGGTCGAGGGACGCCAGATCGGCAGGGTGCGGAAGCGGTCGAACACCCCCTTCTCGATGTCCTTGTTGACCTCGACCCCGGTGTACATGGTGATCATCACGACGCTGCTGACCATGATTCCCGGAAGCAGGAACTGCAGGTAGTCCGTCGGGGAGCCGGCCAGGGCGCCGCCGAACAGGTACGTGAACATCAGCGTCATCATGAGCGGGAAGGCGGTCACGTCGAAGAGCTGCTCGGGCACGTGCTTGATCTTCAGGATGGCCCGCCAGCCGAACGTGACCGAAGCCGACCAGGCGCTCGGCCGCGGCGGCTTCGCCGCGGGGGCCAGCACGGTGCCGAGCACGTCGGCGGCGGGGGAGTAGGTCGTGGCGGTCTCGGTGGTGGCGGTCATGCTGCGGCCTCCCGGTCGGTGGCGGACTCAGTGGCGGACTCAGTGGCGGTCTCGGTGGCGGGGTGGTCGGTGAGGGCGAGGAAGACCTCGTCCAGGCTGGGCTGGCCGAGGGAGAAGTCGTCGACGACGATCCCGGCCTCGGCCAGGCGGCCGAGCGCGCGCGAGGCCTGCTCGGCGGCGGCGGCCTCGCGGCCGTTCCCGGCGATGCGGGCGGTGAGCGACACGGGGTCGGCGTCCAGGTAGACGGGCGCGTCGAGGGTCTGGGCCAGCAGCCGTTCCGCTTCGGGACGGGTGCCGGGGTCGCGCAGCCGTACGTGCACCGAGCCGGAGCCGACCGACGACTTCAGCTCGCCCGGCGTGCCCTCGGCGATGACCCTGCCGTGGTCGATGACCGCGATGCGGCCGGCCAGCCGGTCGGCCTCCTCCAGGTACTGGGTGGTGAGCAGCACGGTGGTGCCGTGGGCGACGACGATGCGGACGATGTCCCAGACCTGGTTGCGGCTGCGCGGGTCGAGGCCGGTCGTCGGCTCGTCGAGGAAGAGCAGGTCAGGCGTGTTGAGGATGCTGGCGGCGATGTCGATGCGCCGCCGCATGCCGCCCGAGTACGTCTTGACCTGCCGCCCGGCGGCCTCCGTCAGCCCGAACGCCTCCAGGAGCTGCGCCGCCCGGTCTCTGGCGGCCGGCTTGCGGTGGCCGAGGAGGCGGCCGAGCAGGATCAGGTTCTCGGCGCCGGTCATGTCCTCGTCGACGGAGGCGTACTGGCCGGTCAGGCTGACGCGGCTGCGCACGGCGTCGGCCTCGCGCACCACGTCGTGCCCGAACACGGTGGCCTCGCCGCCGTCCGGCCGGAGCAGGGTGGCCAGCATGCGGACGGCGGTGGTCTTGCCCGCGCCGTTGGGGCCGAGCACGCCGTAGACGGTGCCGGCCGGCACCTCCAGGTCGAGGCCGTCCACGGCGCGGTTGTCGCCGAAGACCTTGACCAGGCCGGAGGTCTGTATCGCCAGGTCTCGCATGGGTGTTCCTCTCATGAGCAGTACGGCTGGGCGTGCCGGGCGTCCCGCAACGCCCGTCCCCACCAGGTGAGCTGGTCGAGCATGGCCGCGACCGCGCGTACGCGGTCGTCGGTGTCGTACGGTTCGCCGCTCCCGGCCACGTCGTCCCCCAGCAGGTCGAGACCTACCCAGTCGCGCACCGTCACGACGTGCAGGGCGGAGAAGACGGTACGGAGCTGCTCGACCGCGTACAGACCGGACGATCCCGAGCCGTAGGCCACGAAGCCGACCGGCTTGGCCTGCCATTCGTCGTAGGCGTAGTCGATCGCCTGCTTGAGCGAGGCCGGGAAGCTGCGGTTGTACTCGGGGGTGACGACGGCGAAGGCGTCGGCCTCGCCGACGGCCGCGGTGAAGCGGCGCATCGAGGGGCTGCTCTGCTCGGGGTAATGGCCGGGGAAGGCGTAGTCGGCCAGGTCGACGAGGCTGACCGCCAGGTCGGGCCGGTCACGGGCACGGCCGGCGAACCACTTCGCCACCGTCTCGCCCATCCGCCCGACGCGGGTGCTTCCGATGATCACCGCGAGGCGGAGCGGTACGGCGCTCCCGCCGGCGGTGTGCTCTTCGCTCGCCATCGTCCACCTCCCTCGGCCCGTTGCGGGCTCTCACACAGGAGGCGCGAGACGGCCGCCAGAAGGTTGCTAGACGGGATCTAGCGGGCCGTCAGGCGGCGGGTCTGAGCACGTAGCCGACGCCGCGCAGGGTGTGGATCATCGGACGGCGGTCCGCGTCGATCTTCCGGCGCAGGTAGGAGATGTACAGCTCGACGATGTTGCCCTGGCCGGCGAAGTCGTAGGCCCACACCCGGTCGAGGATCTGGGCCTTGCTGAGGGCGCGTCCCGGATGGCGCATGAGCAGCCGCAGCAGCTCGAACTCGGTCGGGGTCAGCCGGATCTCCTCGCCGGACCGCCGTACCTGGCGGGTCTCCTGGTCCAGGGTGAGGTCGCCGACGGCCAGCGGGGCGGCCGAGCGGCGCAGCAGGCCGTGCAGCCTGATCACGACCTCGTCCACGCTGAACGGGCGCGTCACGTAGTCGTCGGCGCCCGCGCGCAGCCAGGACGCCCGGTCGGGCGGGGAGTCCGGCGGGGTCAGGAAGAGCACCGGCACGCCGGGCAGCGCGGCCCGCAGGCGGGGCAGGAGCCGTCCGCCGGTCGTGGCGTCCAGGACGATCGCGCGGGGACGGAAGCCGCGTACCGCCTTGACCGCCTCGCCGCCGCGCAGGCTTCGCACGTCCCAGCGGCGCATCGCGCGGGAGAGGGACTCGCCGAGCGGACGCTCGTCCACGACGAGGACGGCGTACGAGCCGCGCGCGGATCCGGGCGAGACGGTCGAGGCGGTCGGGTGCATGCCGGGAACGATGCCGGACGTGCATGAGGTTTGTCTGAGGACCGCTTGTGAATCGCATGTGAGGCCCTGGGACAAGCAGAAGGGCCCGGCCGGGGCCGGGCCCTTCTCATCCCTTGAAGCGCGATCACCAATACCGCCGCTACCCGGAATGTGCGGCATATCACCTGGGTGAGTCGGTTCTTTGAATAGACCTTGACTGGGGTCTAGGTTCTAGGCTGCCCTCATGAGCAGAATTCTGGTGACCGGCGCGACCGGCAACGTGGGCAGGCATGTCGTCTCCTCCCTGGCGGAGGCGGGGCACGAGGTGCGGGCGCTGGTCCGCGACCCGGCCAGGGCGGTGCTCCCCGAGGGGGCCGAGCCCGTACGCGGGGATCTGGCGGACTTCGACTCCCTTGGGCCCGCTCTGCACGGCGTGGACGGTGTGTACCTGATGTGGCCCGGCATCCCCGTCGATCCCCGGGTGGTGACGACGGTGGCCGAGCGAGCCGGGCAGGTCGCGTACCTGTCGGCGGACGTGACCGACCTGGAGGACGGCGAGCCGGCCACGATCTACCACCAGGAGATCGAACGGCTGATCAGGGCGTCCGGGACGCGGTGGACGTTCGTCCGGGCCATCGACTTCGCCACCAACACGCTGGCCTGGGCCGACCAGATCCGGCAGGGCGTGGTACGGCTCCCGTACGGCAAGGCCGCCAGATCGGTGATCCACGAGCGGGACATCGCGGACGTCGCCGCCCACGTGCTCACCACCCCCGGCCACGACGGCGCCAAGTACCTGATCACCGGCCCCGAGTCGATCACCCAGGAGGAGCTGGCGCGGACCGTCGGCGAGGTGATCGGACGCGAGGTGCGCTGGGAGGACCTGCCGCCGGAGGTCGCCCGCGAGCAGTTGACGGCCGCCTGGGGGAATCCGGCGTTCGTGGAGGCCCGGCTCAGGGCGTGGGAGTCGTTCACGCACACCCCCGAACGCGTGACCGGCACGGTCGAGGAGCTGCTCGGCCGGCCCGCGCGCACGTTCCGCACCTGGGCCCACGACCACGCGACCGACTTCCTCCCCGCCTGACGTGAAACGCCCGGGGGCTACGGGGTCAGGCTCACCGCGGCGATCGTCTCGCCCAGGTCGTCGAGCAGGTCGGCGACCACCGGGCCGGCCCGCAGCCGCCAGGCGAGCGCCTGCAGGCCGTGTCCCGGCACCGGCACCTCCCGCCCGCCCAGCCTGACGGTCTCCACCTCGGCCGACAGCCGCAGCAGCCCGTAGGCCACCCACCGCTTCGGCCGGGGCAGCCAGCGGCCCGCGTTGGTGTCGAAGCGCCCGTTCTCGTCGGTCAGCGCGTGCTCCTTGAGCACCGAGACCCCCTGCCGATGGGCCAGCAGGTCGTCGCTGCGCACGGCCGACCTGCTGTCGCCGGCGCGCAACGCCCAGCGTCCGCGGTGGAGTGACAGCAGCCAGACGTCCACCCAGGACAGGCCGAAGCCGTCCAGGCGGGCGAAGGCGGTCGCCGCGATCCGGTCGCCGACGTACAGGGAGGCAGGGGTGAAGCGGAAGCGTCCGCTCAGGTTGCCGGGCAGGGACCTCGGCAGCCCGTGATCGATGAGTCGCAGGCTCTCGACGGCGGGGTTGTACCCAAAATCATGAGTACGTTCCACTGACTCACCATACACACGGACGGCCCGGATGAGACGCGCGCTTTGTTCCTGATTGATGAATGATGATCCTCATGGACCGAATTGAAGCTTCTGACCGTCGGCGGGCCCTGGTGCTCGGGGGCGGCGGCGTGGCCGGCATCGCGTGGGCGACCGGCGTGCTGGCCGGGCTGGCCGACGAAGGCGTGGACGTACGGGACGCCGACCTGATCGTGGGCACCTCCGCCGGGTCGGCCGTCGGCGCCCAGGCCCGCAGCGGGTTGACCGTCGAGGAGCTGTTCCAGCGGCAGGTCGACCCCGCGCTGCAGGCCAGGGAGATCCCCGCGGTGTTCGACGCCGCCTCCTTCGCCGGCAGCCTCCAGGAGATCCTGGCCGGCGCCCACGACCGGGACGAGCTGCACCGCCGCATCGGCGCCTGGGCGCTGAAGGCCCCCACGCTCGGCGAGCCGGAACGGCGGGCGGCGGTGGCCTCCCGCCTGCCGGAGACCGGCTGGCCGCAGCGGCCGCTCGTGCTGGTCGCGCTCGACGCGGTGACCGGAGAGACGCGCCTGTTCGACCGGGCGTCCGGGGTGGAGCTGGTGGACGCGGTGGCGGCCAGTTGCGCCGTGCCGGGGGTCTGGCCGCCGGTCACCATCGAGGGCCGCCGCTATGTCGACGGCGGCGTGCGGTCCAGCGACAACGCGGACCTGGCCGCCGGTTTCGAGCGGGTGCTGGTGGTGTCGCCGCAGCCGCCGGGCGCGCCCGCCTCCCCCTGGACGTCGCTCGAACAGGAGGTGGCTCAGCTGCGCAAGGAAGGCTCCACGGTCGAGGTCGTCAGCCCGGACGAGGGAGCCGTCGCGGCCATGGGCCCCAACCCGCTCGATCCCGCCGTACGGTCACCGGCGGCCCACGCGGGCCGCGAGCAGGGCCGGCGGGTGGCCGCCGCCGTCCACAGCATGTGGACCTAGCCGGGCGCACCCGGGTGCCCTGGTGGCGGCAGGTGTGACCAGGGCGCACAGGGGCACCGGAGGCGGATGGGGATGGTGACGGTGTCGTCCTGGCGGGAGCTGGACGACGCGATCGGCGCGGCCGGCCACGGCGACGGGCCGGCCCACGCGCACTCGCCGCTGGTCTTCCGCGGCCTGGCGAAGAGCGCGTACTCGCACGTGCACAGGCTCGCGCGGCTGGCGGGCGACTACGCCACCCTAGAAGCACACTTGATACGAAATTTTAGAAAATACGCGCACAGAGCCGCCCCCGGCCCGACCGTCTGGGACTGGCTGGCCCTCGGCCAGCACCACGGCCTGCCCACCCGCCTCCTGGACTGGACCTTCTCCCCGCTGGTCGCCCTGCACTTCGCCACCGCGTCCTGGCCCGGCGAGGACGCCGTCCTGCTGGCCGTCGACTGCGCGGGCGCGCACCGCCTGCTGCCCGAGCCGCTGCGCGAGGTGCTCGACGGCGAGGGCGCGCTGCTCTTCAGCACCGAGATGCTCGCCGAACGCGCCGCCGGTCTGGCCCGCTTCGACGCCCTCGGCCGCGACCGTCCGTTCGTGGTCTTCTTCGAGCCGCCCTCGCTGGACGAGCGCATGGTCAACCAGTCGTCGGTGTTGTCGGCGATGTCGGGGGCGACGTACCAGCTCGACGACTGGCTGGCCGCCCATCCCGGGCTGTGGCGCGGCTGGTCGATCCCGGCCGAGGTCAAGGTCGAGATCCGGCGGCGGCTCGACCAGGCCGGGATCACCGAGCGGGTGCTGCTCGGGGGCCTCGACGGCCTGGCCGAATGGCTGCGCCGCTACTACTCGCCGGGCAGCGTCGACGTGCCCGCGGGCGGCTCCAGCATGGCCGGCCCCGAGCGCCCAGGCCAGCGGGAGGGCCGTATGAACGACTGACCGCGTCACCTGGACAGCGTGTCCCGCACGGCCTCCTCGGTGCGGCCGATCACGGTGTGGCCGTCGTCGGCGGTGATGATCGGCCGCTGGATGAGGACCGGGTGCGCGGACAGCGCGGCGATCCAGCGCTCGCGGGCGTCCGGGTCGCGCGGCCAGGCGTCGAGACCCAGCTCGGCCGCGACCGGCTCGCCCGTACGCGTGATGTCCCACGGCTCCAGCCCGAGCCTGGCCAGGACGGCGCGCAGCTCGTCGGGCGACGGCGGGTCCTCCAGGTAGCGGCGGACCTCGTAGTCGGCCGCCTCGGCGTCCAGGATCGACAGGGCCGAGCGGCACTTGGAGCAGTCGGGGTTGATCCAGATTTCCATGACGCCGAGGTTCTCACGCTTGGGCGCCCCGGCGGAGGTCAGCCGGGGCCCCGAAGCGCACGATCTCCCGGTGGGCGGGTGATCGCGCGGACTATCATCGTGATCATCCTGGCCGGGTACCACTGCGCGTCACCGAGGCGAAAGGACCGCCATGTCCGGGAAGACCAGCAGGCGAGAGAGCACCGAGGTCGTCGTCATCGGAGCCGGTCCGGCCGGCCTGACCCTGGCGAACCTGCTGCGCCAGGCCGGCGTCGAGTGCGTGGTGCTCGAACGGCAGAGCCGCCCGTACGTCGAGCAGCGCCAGCGCGCCGGCATCCTCGACCACCACGGCGCCCGCGTCTTCGAGGAGTGGGGCCTGGCCGACACCGTCCTGGCGGGCATGCCGCAGGAGACCCGGTTCGAGTTCCGCGTCGACGGCGAGCAGCGCTTCCTCGACGTCTCCGCGATCACCGAAGGCCGATCGGGCCGGCTCGTGCCGCAGCAGGTCCTCGTCGGCCGGCTGCTCGCCCGCCTCCTCGAATCCGGCGGCGACCTGCGGTTCGAGGCGGCCGAGGTGACCCCGCACGGCGTCGGGGGAGCCGCCCCGACGGTCACGTACCGCGACGCCGAAGGCCGCACGCACGAGATCGCCTGCTCCTACGTCGCCGGCTGCGACGGCCACCACGGCGTCAGCCGGGCCGGCGTGCCCGCGCACGCCCTGACCACCTACTCCCACGACTACGGCATCGGCTGGCTGACGGTGCTGGCCGACGTCCCGCCGCCGGGCTTCCCGCTCATGGCGATCACGGCCCACGGGTTCGCCGCCCACTTCCCGCGCGGCCCGCGGGCCAGCCGCTTCTACCTCCAGTGCGCCCCCGACGCCACCGCCGCCGACTGGCCCGACGAGCGGATCTGGGCCCAGTTGCGGCTGCGCCTGGCCGACAAGGACCTGCCGGACGGCCCGATCGGCGAGAAGGCGTTCGTCGAGATGCGCAGCCACGTCGTCGACCCGATGCGCTACGGCCGGCTCTTCCTGGTCGGCGACGCCGCCCACATCATCACGCCCATGGGCGGCAAGGGCATGAACCTGGCGGTCGCCGACGCCGACGTGCTGGCCCGCGCGCTGCGCGCCGCCGTACGGGAGGGCGACGAGGAGCCGCTGGCCGCCTACTCGGCCACCTGCCTCGAACGCGTGTGGCAGCACCAGGAGTTCTCCCGCTGGATGACGGAGATGACCCACGAGGCCGGCGACGAGAGCCTGGCCGGGCCGTTCCGCCGCCGGCTGGCCCGGGCGCGGCTCGACCGGCTGTTCACCTCGGGCCCGGCGGCCCGCGCCTTCGGCGACATGATGGCGGGCGGCTGACGAGTTGACTTGAACCGCGGTTCAAGTACGACGATCGTCCCCATGAGGATTCATCACCTGAACTGCGGATCCGTACGGACGATCGAAGCCACCTACGACGGCCCGCCCGCCGCCCCCGCCGTGAACCACTGCCTGCTGGTGGAGACCCCGGCCGACGGGCTCGTGCTGGTCGAGACCGGGCTCGGGCTCGGCGATGTGCGCGACCCGGCAGGCACGCTGGGCGCCGACTGGGTGGCCATGGCCGAGCCCGCGCTGAAGGAGGAGGAGACCGCCGTCCGCCAGGTCGCCCGGCTCGGCTACCGCCCGGACGACGTGCGCCACGTCATCGTCACCCACCTCGACGTCGACCACTGCGGCGGGCTGCCCGACTTCCCCGGCGCGCGGGTGCACCTGCTGGCCGCCGAGCTGGAGGCGGCGCTGGCCGAGGCCCCGAGCTACCGCTACCGCCCGGCCCACTGGGCGCACGGCCCCGACTGGGTCACCTACACCCCGGAGGCGAACGACGACTGGTTCGGCTTCGCCTCGATCAAGCCCGACGGGCTGCCCGAGGACATCAGGCTGGTCCCCCTCGGCGGGCACACCGCCGGGCACACCGGCGTCGCCGTCCGCGAGGGGGACCGCTGGCTGCTGCACTGCGGCGACGCCTACTACTACCACCGCGAGCTGCAGCCGGACCCGCATCCCCACCCGCTGATGGACGTCGTCCAGACCCGCTCGGAGGTCCATCACGACCTGCGGCTCGGCACCCAGGCCCGGCTGCGGGAGCTGGTACGGGACCACGGCGACCAGGTGAGCGTCTTCTCGGCCCACGACCCGTGGGAACTGGCCGCCGCGGTGGCCGGTTGATCAGACGCGGTCGGCCGCGATGAGCAGGTACTGGAAGCTGCCGTTCTTGTAGGCGTCGAGGAAGGACTGCTCGATGCCCGTGGCCAGATGGGTACGGGCGCGCAGCTCCCAGTACGGGATCGTGGCCGCCGTCAGGTCCACGACGCTGACCGGGACGAGCCGGTTGGCCGCCATCTGCTCGAAGTACGTGCTCCGGGGGTGGATGTCGCAGATGTAGTGGGCGTTGATCTGACTGACCGCCCGGGACGGCAGGCCGTAGGCGTCGTTGTAGCAACCGGTGACGCACACGTACCGGCCGCCCCGGCGCAGCAGCCGGGAGTGCTCGGCGAACAGCAGGGACAGCTCGACGTACATGGTGCTCTCGTTGTTCCAGCTCGCCTGGAACGATCCAGTCTCGAAGCCGGTCTCCAGCATGTTGCGGAAGTGGAAGCGCACCTTGTCGTCGACGCCGCGCTTCTTGGCCTGGTCGTTGGCGAAGGCGACCTGCGACTCGGAGATGGACACGCCGTCGACCTCGCAGCCGTACCGCATGTTGACCAGGAGGCTGCTGCCGCCACGGCCGGAGCCCGCGTCGAGCGCCCGGTGGTGGGGTTCGAGCGGGCCTAGGTGGCTGATCAGCAGGTCGGCCTGGGCGGTCTCCAGGCGGTGGAGCTCCTTGACGATGCGGTCCTCGCGGGTGTCCTCGGGGCCGTCGAGTACCGTCCAGTTCACCTCGCCGATGCCGTAGTGGTGGTGGTACAGGCCGTCGACGTCGCCCAGACGAAGGTTGACCGGGTTCTTCTCGGCGTTCCAGTAGCTGGCGACGGAGTGCTGGTAGTGGCTGGTGAGGACGGGGGAATGGGTGTTGACGGTCACCTGGGAAGAGCTCCTTCCCGGCCGGGGGCGGCCGGTGTCATGAGTGGTAGCGGCTGCTGCTGCCGTGCCATTCGAGGCAGCCGGCCATCCAGCCCTGGGCGCCACGCAGGAACCGCTGCAGCTCCACGGACGGAACTGCGGCGAGCTCGCGCTGGCTGGTCTCGAAGCCTTTGACGAAGTCGTTGTGCAGCGCGACGGCGCGTTCGGTGGCCTCGCGCGTGGAGCACTTCTCCTCCTCCGCGATGAGCAGGACGAGGTTGGAGTCGGGCAGCTCGTCGGCCGCCTCCCTCGCCACGGAGTGCAGGTCGTTGACGATGACGCTGGCCGTGCCGGCCTGCATGAGCGCGGTGTGGAAACGCCGGTCGTAGAAGAGGTCGGCGGGCAGCTCGTAGCCGGCGACGACGTCGATGAGGGTCATGGACGTGTAGAAGCTGTCGTGCTGCCGGGCCGCGAGGTAGCGCCAGACGGGCGGCGGCGTCTCCAGGTAGCGCCAGGCGGCGTAGGCCGTCCAGCTCACGTACATCTGGAAGGTGGTGTTGCAGGCCCGCATGACCTGCGACGGGGTGCCGTGGCGGGACAGGTGGTCGGTGGCCGAGCGCAGCGAGACCAGCACGGGGTCGGCCTCGATCGCCTCTTCGAGCTGCCCGGTGTACGCGCCCGCGGGCGGCGGCGGGTCCATGGCCGACATGACGAGTGCCAGGCGCGGCGGCAGCTCGGTGGGGCTCGCGCCGAGGTCGGTCTCGTCGGCGTAGTAGTCGTCGGCCGCCCACCAGGCGGTGTTCATCTGCGCCGCGATCAGCAGCAGGTCGGGGTCGTCGCTGTCGGGATGGGCGAGCATCACCAGCCGGCCGAACCCGGTGGCGGCGAACTCGTCCATCCGCCCGGCGTGCAGGCCCACCTTCTCGGCCCAGGCCAGGAGCCGCCGGTCGACCTCCGCGCCGAGCGCCGGGTCGTCGCGGACCGTCTCGGGGCAGTAGAGCGGCGGGTAGGAGCCGTCGCCCCACTCCCGCTCCGCGTAGGGGATGGGGGCCAGGAGCTGCCGTGGTCCGGGAGGCGGCGCGGGGGGCGGGGCGGGGGCCGGAAGGTGGAGCGCGGAGGTTCCGAGGCCGGTGGGGCCGGTCGGGAGCCGCGGGGCCGCGGCGTACTGGGGCATGGCGCGCCTCTTCCCTTGAGGAGGAGCAGGACATTACCGAAAGTAGTTATTCAGCTACTAAAAGTAGAGTAGCCAATCAGTAATGAGAGCCTTACCCTCCTGCGGGCGCACTCTGGCGGTCAGGGCCTTGTGTGCAGGCCCTCGAAGTCGTCGAGGCTCTTGCGGTAGAAGGCCAGGTCGTCCTCCAGTTTCTCCCTGGTCAGGCGCTCCGGCTCGGTCTCGCGCACGGTCCTGCCCAGGTCGCTCCAGAAGTCGTCGGGCGGCAGCTCGGCGGCCTCCGGCGGGAAGAACTTCAGCGCCTCGGCCACGGCGTCGGCGGCGAAGAGCCAACCGGTAGCCACCGAGTCGTACCGCTCGGGGGAGGCCGGGCCGACGGCGTAGAACAGGCCCTCCTCCAGGGCCCGGCTGGCGTACGTGGTGGCGATCAGCACCCACTGGCCGGGGTCGAGCAGCTCGGACAGGCCGGTGCCGAACGTCGCGCCGGTCTCCCTGGCCGCGCGCTCGGCCTCGACCGGGACCACGACCTCCACGTCGTCGAGCCGCACCCGCAGGTTCTCCGGGTCCTGGGAGACCGTGGCGTTCCGGGAGGCGCCCGGCAGGCCGGAGTGGGCCACCAGGTCGATGTAGACGTACGCCTCGACGAGCGAGCGGCCCAGACCCTGCTCAGGCATACTCGCCCGCCAGCGTCTGGTAGGTGTCGCGGACGACCAGCAGCCGGTCGAGCTGGAACCTGCCCGGCTCGGCCGCCCGCACCCCCTGCCCGCGCTCGGACCAGAACCCCTGGTCGGGCACCGAGTCCGCGCCCGCCGGCACGAACTTGACGACCTCCTCCACCGCCGCGGCGGCGATCCTGAGCGTGCGCAGGGCCTCGGCCCGGTCGGACACCGGCACGTCGCTCGCCGTCAGGTCGGCCACCCACAACCACTCGCCCGCGTCGAGCAGCTCCGACGGCTCCGGGCCGCCGAACGTCGGGAACCCGGCGGGCATCACGGGGGTCTCCGGCAGCCCGAACACGAACTCGCGCGGCGTGCCGCACTGCTCGCACGGGCCGAAGTAGCGGTTGGCCAGCTCGCCCTCGACGTCGATCAGCCCGTTGCGCCAGGTCGTGTCGGTGGACCCGCAGGCGCAGGGGTTGAGGTCGAGGTAGAGATGCGCCTCGTCCCTCGTCCGCGCCACCGCGAAAGCCATAGTCGTCCTCTCCTCGGGGTTCCCATGATGCCCGACGTCCCGTCCGTCACACCGCCATCGCCTGCGGGTCGGGCTCCAGCGTCACCGGCGGGGCCTCGTCCAGGCGGCGGCCGCACGTGCACGGGCCGTCGGGCGGGCACACGCACTTGGCGTCGGGCACGTCCCAGCCGGTCCCGTCCGCCACCACGCGGAGCTTTTCGATGATCGCCGGCCAGTCGCGGGGACGGCGGCCATCCGCCAGGGTGGCCAGCTCGGTGGCCACCTGCGGGGGGAACATCCGCAGGATCTCCGGGCGGGCCTCGGTGACCAGGTCGTACAGCACGCCCAGGCGTCCGGGGCGCTGCCTGGGGTTGGCCGTACGGGCCTGGCGCAGGGCCTCGTTCAGCTCGGCCAGCTCCTGGCCGTCGGCGGGCGGCAGGCCCAGCGCGTTGGCCACCGCGGCGGCGGCCGTCGCGGCGGCGGCCCGCTCGTTCGCGCCGACCGTGCGGGCCGGGTCCACCTCGTAGGTGAGCACGCCCGGGTCGTTCGCGCCCGTTCCCGGCTGCCGGATCTCGACGGCGATGGGCGCGCGGCCCGGCAGCACGATGTCGAGCAGGCCGGGCCCGTGGGTGTGCACGCGGGCGCCCATGAGGGCGGCGGCCCGTCCGACGGCTCCGGCGGCGGCCGTCGCGGGGAGCGTCGCGTGGCCGCGGATAGCCGTGACCTGGGCGGGGGTGAGATAGCCCGCGCGCGACAGCTCCACCAGCTTGGACGACGCACTCTGCTGGCCGTTCGCCAGGCCCAGCCGTCTGGCCTCCTCCTGGAGCGCCGCCCGTTCGGTGCGCGAGCGGACCGGGCCCGCCTCGGCGACCGCCCGCGCCAGCCCGCGCAGCCGCGCCAGCGCCGCCGCCTCGATCGGGCCGGGCCGCCCGGGGGCCGCCGGCCGGGCCTGGCCGGTGTCCGGCGACCGGCCGGCGGCGGTGTCGCCCGCGAGCGTGGCGGCGTGGGCCGCGACCTGCTCGGCGACGGCGGTCGTGGCCCTGGGGCCGTCGTCGGCGGGCACCCGCAGCGTCAGGTGGCCGGGAGCGCTCGACTCGACGGTCACCCCGGCCGTGCCGGGAGCGGCCTCGGCCAGAGTCAGCGTGAACTCACCCTCGGGGGTGGTCACCGTGAACGTGTCCACCGGTCCCATCTGCGGCGCCGTGGCGTTCGCAGGGACGCCCCCGGGCGTGATGGCGGGGACGCCGGCGATCTCGGCCAGTTTGCCGAGGCCGGGCGGCGAGGTGTCCAGGCCGGTGGCCGAATCGCCGTTGAGCAGGCGGGCGATCCGGCTCTGCGGCTCGGGGGCGGCCGGTGCGCGGGGCCCGGTGCCCCACGGCGGGGGCGGCGGCGTGTGGCCGCGCCGGCGGATGTCGTCGGCGAGGGCGTCGATGGCCGCCGCCAGGCGCTCCCGGCGGGCCGGGTCGGTGGTGGCGTGCCACTTGTCGGACAGGTGGGCGTGCTCGTCCAGGCGGGGGAGCAGGCAGAGGTCGGTGCCCTCGGTGTGCTCGCCCGTCGGGGACGTCCTGAGCACGCCCTGCGGCATGCCGGCCGCCGCCGCGGTCGCCGTCTGGGCGACGTGCGAGAGGTCGTGGACCAGGATCGACGACACCAGGTCCGGATGCACGCGTCCCCAGATCCGCAGCAGGTGCGGGTCCTCGGCCGTGCCCGCGCGCGGCTCGGTGAGCGCGTTCAGGCCGTCGCCCGGGTCCGCGACCACCACGCGGACGTGCTGGTCGGGCACGCCCGGCAACTGGACGGTCAGGACGTCGTCCCCGGTCCAGCCGACGTGGGCGGCGGTGCCGCCGAGGTCGACGGCCGAGACGGGCTGGTCGCGCAGCTCGTCCAGGGTCAGGTCGGGAACCCCTTCGGGGCGGGCCGACCTGCTGAACGGGCTGTCCTCGATCGCCGGGGACGGCATCCCGGCGGCGGGCGTCACGCCCTGCGACACGCTGCCGCCGACCGGGTTCGCGTGCGTGTCGGGTGCGGCGGCGGGCCAGGCGGCCGGGGCGGCGGGCGCGGGAAGGGCGCCGACGGCGTCGAGCGCGGCCTCGACCTGCTCGGTGAAGGTGCCGTCCGTGCTCGGGTTCATGAAGACGTCGCGCAGGTTCAGGCCGGCGCCGCGGGCCGCGTCCAGGAGGTCGGGCGCGAGGCCCGCGAACGCCTCGGCGAAGCCGCCGTCCAGCGTCTCGCTGTACAGCGAGCCGTCGGGCATGACGCGGTAGCGGTGGAGGCCGTCCGTCTCCCAGACCGCCACCCGGGCCACCTCGCCGCGGTCGCGGGCGGCCACGCGGGCCTCCTGGAGGGTCTGGATCGGGTTCTGCCGCTCGGACGTGGGCACGAAATTGAACGTCGCGGGCGGCGGGCCGCCGGGACGCGGCGGCGCGATCCGTACGCCCGCCGCCATGCGCTCGCGCAGCTCCTCGATCTCCTCGCCGAACATGACCACGTCCACCTCGCCGGTCGAGGCGGAGGGCAGGTGGACGGCCTCGCCGACCGGCCGCTCGTTGCCGTCACGCAGCCGCGCCATGTACTGGAACTCAAGGTCGTAGTCCACCCGGAGACGTACGGTGTAGGCCTTGCCCTTCTCGAACATGCTGCGTTCGCGGCGCGCCCCGTGGTGGTCGCCGACGCCCTCGGACGTCTGCTCCCCGCCCCGGACGCCGCCGTTCACCCCGGTCGAGCTGTCCGACCCGTTGGCGCCCCAGCCCACCGGGGTCGTCCGCCCGCGGGAGACGTTCACGTTCTGGGCGTCGGCCTGCCGGTCGACCTGACCCTTCTCCGCGTCGTACGGGCCGGCCACGATGGTCAGGTCGGACGTGCGGGCGTGGACGGTGACATTCACGCCCTGGTCCTTGAACTTCTGCCTGGACACCCGGACGACAGGCTCACCCGAGGGCCCGGTCATCCGCTCGAAGGCGGTCAGCAGCGCCGACGGCGCCAGCCGCCTGATCAGCTCGGGACGCCGTTCCTCGACCGCCGCCGCGCCGATCATCTTGGTGAGCTGGGTGGTGACGACCTCGTACAGGCTCGGCTTGGCCGGGCTCTCCCACAACGCCGCCGGGAAGAAGCCGGGATGCAGCTCGGCCTGCCGGGGGTCGGTGGTCATGACGACCGGCCCCGGGTCCTCGGCGGCGGGCCTGGTCATGCCGGTCGGGATGCGCCGCACCACCGTGGCGTTGTAGACGACCGGCGGCGCGGCGCGCCGCTTGCCCTGGAGCACGTCCGCCACGCGCTTGGCGGCGCCGGAGACCTTGCCGCCCCGTACGGGCCTGCGCTCGACCTCGATGACGAGCCGCATCTCCTGCTGCACCCGGGTCAGCCCGTTGAACAGGCCGATCCGCTGCAACCTGGTGTTCTGGTGGTTGGTGGAGCCCGAATAGCCGCGGCCCCGGTCGGTGGAGAGGCCGGCTCCCTGGCCGCCGGTCGGGTCGCTGGCGCCCTGGTCGAAGCCCGCCGAGTAGGACCCGTTGTACGACTCCGAATGCGACAGGTCGGTGTACCGGTAGTGCTGGACGATCAGTCCGGACTGCGACGTCTGGCTGAGCATCGTGGCCCTGCGCGAGTCGCCGACGGGTTCGAGGCGTACCCGGACCGTCACCTCCTCGGCCTGCGTGACCTGCGCGCCCTGCTGGACGTGGTAGCTGCGCTCGAAGCCGCGCGAGGACCACATGTCGGTGACGTGGATCAGCGCGGCGTCCTCGGAGAAGTCGACGTTCAACTCCTCGCCGAGGGTGGGGCTCTCGTCCAGCGCCCCCGGCACGGCGTCCTGCACGGCCTTCCGGACGGCGTCCATCACGTCGACCGGGTCGCCGTTCTCGTCGGTCAGCGTCAGCGACTCGGTCGAGCTCGCGCCCACCGACCGGTCGTACGACGGCGCGAGCACCACGTCCCTGGAGCGTTCGAGCTGTTCGGCGGCCTTGTCCAGGGTCTGGTCGAGCTTCTGCTGCGGGCTGCCGCTGTCGGGGGCGGTGAGCCCGGTCACCTCCTTGAGCTTGGCCAGCAGGGCCTCCGGGGTGTGCCGCTCGGTGTACTCGTTGGTCGTCCCCGACTGGGCCATGTCCAGGACGTAGCGCTGGACCAGCGGGACCGCGAGGCTGCGGTCGAGGGTCAGGCTGCCGTTGAGGAACCGTTCGACCGCGTCGCCGACCAGGTGGGCCGGCAGGTCGAGGTCGCCTTCCGCGTACATCAGCAGCGCGTCGTACTCCGAGACCGTGAACAGCGCGGTGCCGGACGTGGTCGTCGTCTTCGAGCCGCTGACGGGGATCTGCTCGCCGGTCGGCACCCCGTGCTCGGCGCTCTCGGAACCGGTGAGGGTGAGGTCGACCGTGCTGCGCAGGATGTACTGGCGGCCGAACTCGATCGTCAGCTCCTCGCTGCCCCAGATGTCGAGGATCGAGGTGGACTCGGACGTGCCGCCGGACCGGGACGGCAGCGAGAGCGAGCCGCTGTCGCCGGTCGTGCCGCCGTCGTCGAGGTCGCCGACGGACGTCGACATGCCGGCCGACAGCCCGGACGAGCCGCCCCACGAGATGCCGGCGCTGCCGAGCCCGAACAGGATGTTGCCCGTGACCTGGTCGACGACCCCCAGCACCTCGGTCTCGCCGACCTCGCCGGACACCGACAGCGACGAGCGCGTGGGCCCGTTCGGCCGGATCGCGACATCCGTGGTCAGCGGCCTGTTCAGCAGCTTGGGGTGGGCGACCAGGTTGCGCACGTTCAGGAACGCCATGAGGTGCTGGAAGGCCACGGAGTCGGCGGTCATGCCGCGTGGCAGCACCTGACGGGCCGCGTCCAGGGGGCGGCCCACGTCCACGTGCAGCAGCCGCGCCTTGGCCCTGAGCTTCTGGGACATCCGCCCGATCGGCGCGGGCGGTGTGGGCTTGGTCGAGGGGAGCATGTCGGCGGCGAAGACGAGCTGGGCCGATCCGTCGCTGGTCGCGATCGTCGTCGTCGTGCCCCTGTGCAGCAGGTCGGCGGTCATCTGGTGGCCCAGCTTGAAGATCGCGACCGTGCTGTTGCTCTCCTGGAGGGTCACGACGTTGGTCGTGCCGCCGGCGCTGGAGCCCGCCGTACGGGTGCGGTTGCCGCCGCCCTTGACGCCGACCTCGTTCGTGAGGCCGTCCTGCCCCTTGTCCGGGCCGTCGCTCTCGCTGACCCCGGCGCCGCCGCTGTACGTCCTGGACCTGCCGATGCCGCGGGCGGAGGTGTCGGAGCCGATGTCGAGGTTGACGACCGTCTGGGTGTCGGTGTGACCGACGTAGGTCATGTCGTTGAAGTCCTGCTTCAGCGACAGGCGCAGCATGTAGTGCTCGGGGGCGGAGTTGAGCCCTTGCAGCGTCAGGTCCAGCACGATGCCGTCCTGGGCCAGGGAGTCGTAGGCGGCGCGGATGCGTTGCTCCGACAGCTGCTCCAGGACCTCCTGGCGGTTGAGGATCTGGCTGGCGCGGGCGAGCCTGTTGGAGGAGTACTCCGGCACGCCGTTCACGGTCTTCGGGATGAGCCCGCGCTCGGCGAGCTCGTCCAGCACCTTCTGCCGGAACTCCGCCAGCCCCTCGATCTCCTGCACCAGCGCCGGGCCCGCGCCGCGCATCTGCCCGGGGCCGTCGCCGAGCCATGCGGGCAGCTCCGGCTTGCGGCCGGGCGGCGGGCCGGGGTGCGGGTCGCCGCGCAGGACCTGGTCGCCGTTGGCGTCGGTGACCGGCCGGCTGTCCTTGCGGACCAGCGCGGCGCTGTCCACGGGCAGGCCGTACCGGTAGGCGGCCGACTCCCGCATGTCCACCAGCGCCGTGCTGCGCACCGATGGCAGGGTGACCGGGGGCTTGCCGATCACCTCCACCGTGAACGTGGTCACCACCGTGAGCCGGTAGCTCTGCTTGGGGTGGGACTTACGGTGCACGCTGGGGTGGATCGCCTGCTTGTTGGCCGTGGCCGAGTACGACCGCGACGCCCCCCTCCCCCCGTTGGCCTTGGGGCCGATCGCAGGCTGGTACGGACCGAGGTCCACGGCCTGCAGCCCGGGGGCCTTGAACCCGGCCGAGGCGCTGCCGTCGAGCGAGGAGCCCGACGAGGCGCCCCCCGGCGTCTGGACGAAGTCGACGAGCACCTCCTCCTCCCACTCCTCGGAGGACGCGCCGCCGATCGGCTGGGCGGTCTCCACCACGACACGGCTCTCGGCCCGCACCCGGACGTGCGGTTCGCCGTTCTTGGTGAAGACGCGCTCCAGCCCCTCGTTGACCGACGTCCGCAGGCGGTGGGGCAGCTCCTGGGTGACGAACGAGCGCAGCTGGTCGCGGGGCACGGTGCCGACCTCGGCGTAGTCGCCGCCGAGCTCCTCCGCGAGCGCGTCGAGGGCGCCTTCCAGGTCGGTCATGCTCTGGACGACGACGTTGGGCATCGTCTTGCCCCGCTTGGCCCTGTCGATCCAGTCCAGCACGCGCGCCGGCTGGTCGGTGGCGGGGTGCGAGAACCACAGCCGCTGGCTCGACGAGTCGCCCGGGGCGCCGGAGTCGACCGTGACCGTGCCCTGCCACCTCGCGTCCTGGCCGGTGCGGATCTCGGCCGTCCAGGTGGCGGCGGCGTCGAACAGCAGCGACTCGTTGCGGTTGTCGGTGACCGAGCCGCCCTGGGCGTACATGCCGGCCCCGCCGCTGGTGGACCAGTTGCGGCCGAGCGAGGCGCCGAGGCCGACGCCCAGCAGCTCGCTCACCGTCCTGGCGACGTGGTCCTCCGGCAGGAACTGCGCCAGGACGCTGGTGTCGAAGCCCACCGACACGCCGCCGCTGCCCGCCTGACTGATCGAGGCCGTACGGGCGGCCTGGTAGAACAGGCCCACCATCATCTCCGACCCCTTGATGGCGGGGTCGAGCACCTCGACCAGGTCGGCGAGCGTCAGCTTGATCCGCACCTCGGCCGCCTTGCCGTGGTGCCCCACGGTCAGCACGAGGCCGTCGGGGGAGACGGCCTTGTGGAAGTCGGCCCGGATCGCCCGTTCGAGCTGGTCGGCGGAGAACTGGTGATTGACGCCGTTGTCGGCCAGCAGGTCGTTGACGGCGGTGGTGAGGGCCGACAGGTGGGCCAGCCGGCCCGTCGGCTGGGCCGCGGCCAGGCTGATCTCCTGGGGCAACGCGGCGGCCAGCGCCTTCAGGTAGGCGGCGTGCTGCTCAAGGACCTGGGCGGCCAGCCGCTCGGCGACGGACCGCATGCTGACCGGCCCGTTGGGCGCGCTCGGGTTCTGGATCTCGTTCATCGCCGTGAGCAGCTGCTGGTAGGTCTGCCGGGTCCGCGTCGCCTCGCGCAGCGCGGCCTCGTACGCGTCGGCGATCCTGTTGTGCCGCCTGCGGGTGGCCCGCTGCTGGAGCGCCTCCTTCCGCGCCGCGGTCGCCCGCGCCTGGCGGCCCTGGTCGTGCTGCCGCTGCGCCTTCCGCATCTTCTTGTTGGCGTCGCGTGCCGCTTGCTGGGCCTCCTGGGCGGTCTTCCGCTTCGCGTCGACCTGCTCCTTGAGCGCCCGCTCGGCCCGCTGCAGCGCGTCGATGACGGCCGGCAGCTCCTCCTGGGACGGACGGCCCTGCGGTAACTGCGGCGCGTACGTGGGCCGGGTCCCCGGCTTGGGGGCCCAGGGCGGCAGCGGCGGGGTGTGGCCGCGCTCGATGAGCTGGCGGGACACGCCGTCGATGTCGAGGGCGAGGAGTCGCTGCTCCTGCGGCGTCTGCGCCGCGTGCCACTGCTCGGCCATGAACGCCAGCTCGTTGAGCTGGGCCTGGGCGCACATGTCCTGCGTGGGCTCGCTGGTCGCCTTCCTGCGGCGCAGGAAGCCCCGCCGCTTGCCGCCGTTGTCCTCCTGCATCTTCTGCAGGGTGTCGGTGATCTCGTGCAGCCAGACCCGGGACACCTGGCTGGGGTGCATGCCGGGGGCGAAGTGCACGACGTGGGCGTGCGCGGCGTCCTCACCGGTCGAGAGCTCGGTCTCGCCCATGAGCCCTTCGGTCATCCCGCCGATGACCGGGCGGAAGTGGTGGGTGCCGTTGTTCCTGGTGCGGACGACGAGCGTGCCCTCGGCCGACCAGGTGATCTCCTCCACGTCCTGGTTGAGGAAGTGGGACGGCCGCACCGCGTCGGCTCCCGTGCGGACGTCGCCGGGCTCCAACGGGGTGTCCGGCCGGGCATCGGGGACGTGCCGGGTGCCCGGGACCGGCCTGGACGTGACCGTGCCCGGCTTGCTCGTGGCCGGTTGCAGGGTCTCGCCGCCCTCCTGGGCCAGCAGCACCATCGCGGTGGCCTCCGCGCGCAGCTCGTCGGCGTCGGTGACCTCGTCGGCGCGGGTGTCCAGGGCGGCGCGCACGCGTTTCATGGTGGCGGCGCGGATCACCCGTACGGTGCCGTCGGGGGAGGGGATGAGGAGGTCGCCGGTGGGGCCGACGACCGCGCCGGGAAAGTCAAGGGTGAGCGAGTCCATCAGCGCGGTACCGGCCCGGACGGGGCCGGTGAGGGGCACGGGCGAGGTGGCGTCGGGGGCGGCGGCCGACGTCGTGGCGGGGGTGTTCGTGTCCTGGGCGGTGGTCGTTCCCTGCTGGTCGCCCTGCTGGTCGCCCTGCTGAGCGATCGGCTCCTGACGACCGTCCTGCTGGTTGTCCTGTTGGTTGTCCGGCTGAGCGTCCTGTTGGCCGTTCTGCTGGGCGTCTTGCTGGGGGTTCTGCTGCGTGTCCTGCTGGGCGTCCTGCCGAGGGTTCTGCTGGTCGTTCTGCTGGCTCTGGTCGTCCGGCTGGGTGTCGCGGGTCTGGCGGGTGTCCTGCGAGCCGTCCTGGGCCTGGGGGGAGGCCGGGGCGGTGGTGGACTGGGGAGCGGGCGCGGGGTCGCTCTTCGGCCGCCGCTGCTGCTTGTCGTCGTCGGTGTTCTCGTCGGTGTCCTCGTCGACGTTCTGGTCGGCGTCGGCACGGGGTTCGCGGTCGGTGTCCGTCCGGCCGTCCCGCGAGGAGGAGCCGCGGCGCGGGTTCGCGTCCGAGTCGGGGGGAGACGTGGACGGCGTGCCGCGCCTGACGTCGTCGCCCTGGTTCGGCGCGGGCGCCTGCGCCGAGGCGGGGACGATGGGCCCGCCGCCACCCGTGGGGGCCGGGCTGCCGACCGGCGGGTTCCCGCCCCCCGTGCTGGGGTCGCCGCCTCCGGCGCGGGCGGCGTCGGAACGGGCGGCGGTGTCGTAGGCGGAGGCCAGGGTGCTGACCGGGTTGCCCAGCGCGGTGTACACCTCGGGGTTGAACGGGCTGATCGACCCGGTACGCCCGACGCCGCCCATGAAGCCGCCCATGAGGGAGTCGACCGAGAACGGGTTGTTCCACTGGCCGTACACCAGGCCGTTGGCGAGGAAGCTGCCGGCCGGGGAGGCGATCGTGTTGGTCAGGCCGGTGGTCATCGCGCGGCCGGGGAAGCCCGGCATGTGCCGGGTGACCTTGGAGATGGGCCCGGACAGCGCGGTGCCGAAGAGCGCGCCGCCGCCCGCGCCGATGATCGCCGCCTGGGACTTCTTCCAGTCCCAGTCCTTCCTGGTGCCCATCTTGATCTGCTGGTACTGGGCGGCGGCGTCGATGAAGAACTCCTCGCCGATCTCCTCGATCAGCTCGCGGCCGATCGAGGAGCCGAGCAGCCTGGCGATCAGACCGCGGCCGGTGGCGCCGCTGAGCGTGGTCACCCGGGCCAGCTTGCCGGCGCCCAGCTCCCTGGCGCCGATCATGGCGAGCCTGACGAGGATGCGGCTGATCGCCGCGCGGCCCGCGGCCGCGTACGGGCCGATGATCGCCGCGGAGGTGCCGGCGGAGAAGAAGGCGACGATGAGCGCGATGGCGATGGCGACGACCGTGACCCAGAAGGCCACGTTGACGGACAGCTTGGAGTACTGGGTCTCGACCGCGAAGTTGTCCGACTGCATCTGGAGGGACTGTGACACCCTGGCCGCGCCCGCCATGCCGGCCTCCTGGCCGTACAGGAACTTGGCGCGGGTGACGAAGTCGGCGCTGGCGGGCGAGGACCAGCCGGTCGCCACGGTGCGCACGGCCGAGCCGGCGCGCGGCGCGGTGGCGATCGCCCCGGCGGCCAGCGCGTGGTAGGTGTGCGCGAGCTTGGACATGCCGCTCTCGCTCGCGTCCGGCCACTTCTGACCGGCCGACAACATCGGGAGCAGCCAGTTGACCACCCAGTCGGGCAGCGCCTCGGTCTCCCACACCGGCTCCACGTCCCGGTCGATGCGGACCGGGGGCTGGACGGTGGCCTGGCCCGACGAACCCGCAGAAGTCGGCCCCTGGGGGCCGGTGGCGCTGTGCGACACGCGTCAGACCTCTCGCGCCTTGAGCTCTTGCTCGATGTCGGCGTCCGTGCCGAGGGTGTTGTCGATGCTCGCGCGGAGCCTGCCGCACGCGTCGTTGATCTGCTTGGAGAGGTCGACGTACTGGTTGAGCATGCGGTTGGGGCCGTCGTCGCGGAAGTGGGAGGACTTGAACGACTCGCCCTCGGTGCCGCCGCCCCAGGGAGCGGCGGCCAGCGCCTCGACGACCGCGGCGACCAGCCGCTTGGACTCCTTCTCCCAGTCCTCGGCCATGGTGGTCCACTGGGAGATGCCGGAGTCCACGACGGGCTTGATGATCTGGGTGCCGTCCCAGGGCTTCATCGGCCGCCTCCCATGCGGTCGGCGAGCCGGGTCAGGACGGTTTCGAGGTCGCCGCTCAGATGCGCCTGGAAGTCCTCGCGCGGGATCACCGGCTCGAAGATCTCGGTGATGCGCTCCTGGGCGCGCTCGGTGGCCAGCCGGGCGGTCTCGGCGATGGTGTCGGCCAGGTGGCGGGCGTCGGGGCGCCGGTAGATGCGCGGGTCGAGGTCGAGCCGTACCAGCTCGCCGCGTGCGCCGACGGTCACCGAGACCAGGCCGTCCCGGGAGGTCTCGGTCACCTGGACGGCCTTGGCCTGCTCGTGCAGCTCCATGCCCACGTCCTGGATCTGGCGGAACATGTCGCGCAGCTCGTCGCCGTACGCCCGCATCCCCGCCACGTCAGGAGAATCCATGACACCCCCGGCCCCATGCCGCGTGACTCTTACGCCACACCGACCTTTCAGGCCAGTTTCCGTCACATGAACAACAGGAGACAAGAGCCAATCACGAAAAATGGTCGTTCGGCGGACTTATCGCCACAACTTCTTCCCGTAGTTCGGCGATCTCCGCTCGCGGGACCCACGCCCGGTACACGCCCCGCTCGACGCGCTCCAGCCCCAGTGCGAGCGCCGCGGGCGCGGAGCCGCCCAGGTATTCGAGCAGGAGAAGGCCGTCGCGCTCGTCGTGGACCTGGAACCGCTCGTCCCGCCAGATGCACTCCGTGGTCACGAACTGAAGGGACGCGCACTCGGTCACCGGCACCGTGCGGACGTGGCAGCCCGGCTCGACCTCCTCGAAACCGTCGGCCGGGCCGGTGGTGCGCAGGCGTACCCACAGCTCCAGGGCGTGCGGCTCCGGGCTGGCCACGTAGTCGGCGCCCTGCCAGTGGGCGCGGTAGAAGTGCCAGGTCATCGTTCCCCCCTGCCGATCAGCAGCCATCGCCGCAGGTCACCGTGGTACAGCGCGCGCCGGTGCTCGGCGCCCTGGACGGTGAGCTCCCAGATCTCCGAGCCGTGCGGCAGGCCGACGCCGTACACCTTGTACTCGCGGATGACCTGGTCGACATTGGGCACCAGGCCCATGCCCACGAACGGCGGCTCCTCGACCACCCAGCCGGCCACCGCGACCCGGCCCTCCTCGTCGCGCCCGCCGTACGGGGTGCGGTAGAGGTCGAGGCCGACGGGACGCCAGCGCAGGATGTTCAGCGAGCCGCTCTCGGTCAGCATCTCCGGCTGCTTCAGGGCGTCGGCCAGCACGGCGGGCGTGGCGATGTGGGAGACGTCGAGGGCGTGGTGGCAGTAGCCGGAGACGCGCGGCTCGCCCGTCGCCAGGAGGTCCCCGATGTCGGACGGGGACAGCAGCTTCTGCACCACCGGCACCCCCGAGTCGGGCGCGAGCAGCAGGTCCTGGACGAGCGTGGGCACCGCCAGCCTGGCCAGCGTCCCCGGCTCCAGCAGGAATGCCGCCCCCAGCCCCGGATTGACCGCCAGCCCCCATCGCGGGTCGGGCCAGCCGGCCGCCAGCTCGGCGGGCGAGACGACCCGGCAGTGCGTGGCGGCGCCGCCGGTCGCGGTGATCATCGCCTCGACCGAGGTGAAGGCCACCACCCAGGTGCGGCCGGAGTCCGTGGCCGTCGCCCAGGCGGGCGGCTCGGTACCGGCCGCCGCGGCGGCGGTGATCGGCAACGCCAGGTCGGCGTCGCGGAGCAGGCCCAGGCACAGGGCGTCCTGCCCGTCCTGGCGGGCCACCCACAGCTGTTCCTCGAACGGCGTGGCCGGCAAATGATCACTGGACGTCATCCGCCCAGTCTGCCCGCTACAACTCCAGGCGCACGCCATAGGCGGTCAGCCAGACGTTCAGGTCGAGCGCCAGCTCCAGGCTGTACCTGCTCATCGTGGTCGTCACCTTCTCGGGCGGCGCCGAGGCGGCCTCCCGGACGGCGTCGGGATCGAGGAGCCGCAGCACCGGAGCGTCCTTGTCGGCGGCCAGCTCGCGCAGCGCCGCGCGGAGCGCCTGCTCGTAGCCCACGTCCTGGGTCACCGGGTACGGCGCCTTGACCCGGCGCAGGATCGGCTCGGGCAGCAGGTCGGCCCCGGCCGCCCGCAGCAGGCTCTTCTCCCTGCCGTCGAACGTCTTCATCGACCAGGGCGTGTTGAACACGTAGTCGACCAGCCGGTGGTCGCAGAACGGCACGCGCACCTCCAGCCCGACGGCCATGCTCATCCGGTCCTTGCGGTCGAGCAGGAAGGGCAGGAAGCGGGTCAGGTGCAGGTAGCAGATCTCGCGCATGCGCCGCTCGCGGGCGTCCTGACCGGGTACGTGGGGCACCTCGGCCAGCGCCGTACGGTAGGCGTCGGCCGTGTAGGCGTCCAGGTCGAGCTGCCGGATCAGCGACTTGTCGAGCATGTCGGACGGCTGCTGCTCGCGCATCGCCATCGCCAGCCACGGGAAGGTGTCGGCCTCGACCGTCTGCGGCAGGTGGAACCAGGCGTACCCGCCGAAGATCTCGTCGGCGGACTCGCCCGACAGCGCCACGGTCGAATGCTCGCGGATGGCCCGGAACAGCATGTAGAGGGAGGAGTTCATGTCGCCCATGAAGCTCGGCGCGTCCCAGGCCCGTACGACCGAGGCCCGCAGCTTCGGATCGGCCAGCTCCGCCGGCCCGAGGACGATGTCGGTGTGCTCGGAACCGACGTGCTCGGCCAGCATCCGCACGAACGGCCGGTCGGGATCGCCGCGGAACTCGTCGGGCCGGAAGTGCTCGGCGTAACCGGCGTAGTCGACGGCGAAGGAGCGGATCGGGCCGTGCGTCCTGGCCAGCGCGGTGACGACGCTGGAGTCGAGGCCGCCGGAGAGCAGCGTGCAGATCGGCACGTCGGAGATCAGTTGCCGGCCGATGATGTCGTCGAGCAGCTCGCGCACCGTGCGGACGGTCGTGTCCAGGTCGTCGGTGTGCTCGTGGCCCTCCAGCGACCAGTAGCGGCGCAGCCGCGCGCCCTGCCTGCCCACGCGCAGCAGATGGCCGGGCGGCAGCTCGAACAGGCCCTGGTAGACCGATCGCTGCCGGAGGCCGGCCAGGCTGAGCAACTGCCGCAGGCCGTCGAGGTTCACCACGGGCGGCGCCAGCGGGTTGGCCAGGATCGCCTTGGGCTCGGAGCCGAACAGCACGCCGTTGGGCAGCGGGTAGTAGAAGAGGGGCTTGATGCCCATGCGGTCGCGGATCAGGACGAGCTCCTGCTCGCGCTCGTCCCAGACGGCGAAGGCGTACATGCCGTTGATCCGGTCGGCGACGCCCTCTCCCCATTCCAGGTAGCCGCGCAGCACGACCTCGGTGTCGCTCCTGGTGCGGAAGCGGTGGCCCTTGGCGGCCAGCTCCTCGCGCAGCTCCCGGAAGTTGTAGACCTCGCCGCTGTAGGTGATGACGGCCAGGCCCTCGGCCTCGATCGGCATGTGGCCGCCCTCGACGTCGATGACGGCGAGCCGGCGGTTGCCGAGCGCGGCGTGGGGTTCGAGATGGAGGCCCTGGTCGTCGGGGCCCCGGCAACTCATGGTCTCGGTCATGGCGAGGGCGGTGGCCCGTTCGCTGGTCAGGTCGCGGTCGAAGTCCACCCATCCGGCGATGCCGCACATACGAGGGTCCTCTCAGACGAAGTCTGACAACTTGCCTGACGCCCTCGCAACATAACCGTACGGAGCTGCTCGGTCCATACCCGATAAATGCCCCTGAAAGCGGTCTGGGCCCGCACCCCGGAGAGGTGCGGGCCCAGACGCGGGCTGCGTGGGTCAGGCGGGAACGATGTTCTCGGCCTGCGGGCCCTTCTGGCCCTGCACGACGTCGAAGGCCACCTTCTGGCCCTCGGTCAGCTCACGGTAGCCACCGTTGGAGACGATGTTGGAGTAGTGGGCGAAGACGTCAGCGCCGCCGCCGTCCTGGGCGATGAAGCCGAAGCCCTTTTCGGAGTTGAACCACTTCACGGTACCGGTTGCCATATCGGATCTCCTTCAGAATGTGCAGAGACGGAATCCGCACCGCGCGGACCCCCGTGTCGCCGCGTTGAGCCCATCCCGGAGATGACCGGAAAACAAAAACGCACCTGAAGATCCAGCCCTTTCAGGTGCGCACAAAGTCTTTTATGGGTACCACAACTGCAACGCGGCTAACGCTAGCACACCCATCGCGCATGACGCAAATGCGGGGGCCTTCACCGCGGGTCGCGGCGCAGCGGATGGCCGGGCGGCACCTCCACCAGGACGATGCGATGGCCGTCGGGGTCGGCGATCCACATCTCGACCAGGCCCCACGGCTCCAGCCGTGGCTCGCGCAGCACCGTGACGCCCGCCTGCCGCAGGCGCTCCTCCTCGCGCCCGACGTCGCGCACCTGCAACCAGATCGACAGCGTGCCGCCGGTCGCGGGGCCGTCGGAACGCCCGGCGACCTCAAGGAAGCCCTGGCCGAGGAAGAAGACCACGCCCGGATCGTCGTCGGGGCCGAACTCGCGGTAGACCGCCAGGCCGAGGGTCTCGGCGTAGAAGCGGCGGGTGCGTCCGGGGTCGCTCGGCCGCAGGAGCACGCGGCTGCTCAGCACGTCCACGAGGTCATCGTAGGCCGCGGGGGGCGTGGCGGGCCGGATCGGGCGGGCGCATGTCGCGGCCCCGGAACCCGTCATGGAGTTCCGGGGCCGCGCATCCTGACGTGTCTGGCGGGACCTGGCTCACGCGGGCCCGTCAGGAGTTCGGGGGCTGGTCGCCGAGCCGGCGCTGGAGGTCGGCGATCTGCCGTTCCAGGTCCGCGACCTGCCCGGACCTGGGGTCCGAGGGCGGGGCGAACTGGCCGTAGCGGACGGACCTGGTCTCGTCGCCGCCGGCCTGCTGGTGAGGGGGCTGCTGGAACCGGTCGTCCGGCGCCGATCCGTACGGGCTCGCGGCGTGACCGCCCGCGGCGTACCCGCCGGGGCCGTATCCGCCGTGGCCGTCGGAGCCGTTGTGACCGTACTGGCCCTGGGCCGGGTACATCGGCTGGACCGGCGGCGAGAGCTGGGCCTGGGCCGCGGGAAGCTGCTGCCACGGGGGCGGCGGCACCGCGCCGTACCCGGGCTGGGGCGAGATGACGGCCGGCTGGGACCGCCGCCGCCCGCGCAGCACCTTGACCAGGACCGCGACGAGCACGAGGAGGAGCAGCACGCCGCCGCCGATCAGCACCCACATCAGGATCGGCTTGGGCGTCTCGTCCTTGCCCGCGGAGATCGCCTGCTGGGAGTCGCTGATGTACTTGGCCACGTACGGGTGGTTCGGGAACAGCGCCTGGACCTCGCGGAACTTCGGCAGCGCGGCGGAGTAGTAGCGCCGGAAGAAGTCGTTGAGCGCCTCGTTGTACCGGGTCGTCGTGACGGCCTGGGCGGGCTTGACGTTCTTCTCGCCGAGCTTCTCCTTGATGATGCCCACCGGCAGGACGAAGCTCTCGCTCTCCGACGCCTCGCCGCCCTCGCTGACCGTGCCCGCGATCAGCATGCCGACGACCTTGCCGTCCTTGCTGAACACCGGGCCGCCGGAGTTGCCGTGGTAGGACGGCGCCTGCGTCTGGATGTACGGCACGCCGGTCTGCGTGGTGCGCTTGGCGTTGTACGGGCCCTCGGTCAGGGCCGGCTCCAGCTTCGACTCCAGGCTGAAGAACGGCGTGTTGGTGACCAGGCCGGGGAAGCCGCTGATGTAGAGGGTGTCACCGGTGCGGACGTCGGCGTCGTCGCCGAGCGGCACGGTCGGCAGGTTCTGCTGGCCGTTCACCTTGAGCAGCGCGAAGTCCTTGCCGGGGTAGCTCTCGCCCACCGACACCAGCTCGGCCGGGACCGCCTTGGCCGTCTTGTCGACGCCGCCGCCCGGCAGGCTCTGCATGACCGACAGGCTCTGCTTGAGGTTGCCGAGCTGCATGTGGGTCGAGTTGAACGTGACGTAGATCTGCTGGGCGAGCTTGACGATCTCCTCGTCGTTCTTGAGGTCGCCCAGGCCGCTGATGATCTCCTTGGCGTCCTTCTTGTTGAACTTGGCCAGCGCCTGCTGCGCGAAGAGCTGGCTGAGCTCGGTGTCGCCGATCTGGACGCAGTGCGCCCCGGTGACCATGTACCCGTCGGGGGTGACCCACCAGCCGGTGCACATGCCGCCGACCTCGGCCTCGACCGTACGCATCGGGGTGGTCGCGGACACGTAGGTGTCCACGTTGGCCGCGATCTGCTGGAAGACCCACTTGCCGATGCTGCGCTCGTCCGAGGAGATCTTGCCGGACTGCACGGCGGCGACGGCTTCCTGGACGATCTGGTTGTAGGCCGCCTCGTTGATCGTGTTGGACGGGACGGACACCGTCGCCGTGTAGGTGAAGCTGGTCAGCTGCACCGCGGGCTGCGTACGCGCCGCCAGCCAGGTGCCGACCGGGACGTCGGGCCGCTCGTCGGGGGAGTCGTCGGCGGCCGCGGGCAACGCCGGCAGCATGACCGCCGCGACGACCGCCGCACCCGCGGCGACCCTCATCAGCCTTTTCCTGAAATATCCGCTCACAGGCGGAATGATGAGTTAGCCCTCTTGTTCCTGGCTTGGAGCCGACTGGGAGCCCCCTCCAAGCCCCCACCAGGCCCAGGTCCGAAGCCCTTGCCGGGCCACCGGGTGCAAGCCCTCACCAGGCTCAGCCCCCGCCCCCCACCCGCCGCCCTTCTGTCCAGGCGGCGGGGGCACGTCCGTCGGGGGGCTAACGTGCGGTGATCACGGTGAGGTCGGCGTCGAAGTCGCGGTCGAGGGGGAAGACCGGCCGGGCCAGCCGCTCGTACGGCAGGCGTTGCAGGTCCTGGTCGACACCACCGGGCGTCAGGGCCAGCAGCCAGTCGCCCGCCGCGTCGAACAGCTCGGGCTCAAGGTAGCCGATCTTGACCGTCACCAGGTCCACGTCGTCCACCGAGACGCCCAGGCGGGCGTAGGAGGCCAGCTCGCGGTACTGCATGCGGCGCGAGGTGACGAACACGCTCAGACCGCCCACCCGCACGCTGACGCACAGCCCGCCGTCGGGGTCGTCGGCGACCGCCTCCAGCACGCCTTCGATCGGCAGCGGCCCCGGCTCGCGGGCGTCGATCCGGCCGCCGACGCGCAGGGCGACCGGCGAGCCGGGCGCGAGGCCGGCGACCTGGGCCACGGCCTCGGGATCGACCAGCGAGGCGTAGACCGCGCGGACCGAGCCGCCGGCGATCTCGGGACGGGCCAGCATGCGTTCAAGGGCGAAGGTGACGTCGTCGGCGCCGCCCGCGCCCGGGTTGTCGCCCGAGTCGCTGATGAAGAACGGGCGCCGGGCCGGGTCCTTGACCGCGGTCAGCGCCTGGTCGAGGCATTCGTCCATGGAACCGGTGGGCGCGACGAAGGTGAACGCGTCGCGCGCCGCCCAGAAGTGCTCGCCCAGCTCGCGGGCGGCCTCGGCGGTGGCGGCGGCGTCGGTGCCGGTGGCGACGACCGCGCCGCGGCAGCGGGGCTCGTCGGCCCAGGCGAAGCCGATCCAGATGGCCGCGTCGATGACGCCGTCCCTGGCCTCGATCTCGGGGACGCGGGCGTAGAGGCCCTTGGCGGGCTCGACGCGCGTGCTGGTCATCTCGCCGGGCAGCAGGATCGGCACGTGCACGAGGGCCTTGTGCGGACGCTGCCCGCGGCGCAGAGCCTCCACCAGGTTGCGCGCCGCGCGCTCGCGGGTCTCCCAGACGTCCACGTGCGGGGCGGTGCGGTAGCAGGTGAGCAGGTCGCAGCCGTCGAAGAAGCGGTGGGAGACGTTGCCGTGCAGGTCCATGGCCGCCGAGACGAACGGCCCCCCGCCGGTCACCGAACGGACCACCGTGATCAGGTCGCCCTCGGCGTCCTCCAGCCCGACCACGCTCATCGCGCCGTGGATGTCGAGCAGGACGCCGTCCACCGGGCCGGCCGAGGCCAGCCCGGCGGCGATCTCCGCGGCCCAGGCGTCGTACGTCTCCCTGGCCACGGCCCCGCCGGGCAGGGCGCGGGCGTGGACGAGCGGGATCCACTCGACGTCGGCCGCCCACGGCTCGGCGAGCCAGCCGTACCGCGCGAGCAGGGCGTCACCGCGGGTGACCTCGAAGTCGGCGGCGGTGCTCAGGTGCGGGGAGAAGGTGCTGGACTCGATGTGCACGCCGCCGACGGCGACGCGGAGGGGACGGGACACGGGCGGGGGACTCCTTGCCTAGGAGGGACGGACGTCGGCCGAGGCGCGCACGAGATGCCCGAGGCCGATCAGGGCCGCGTCCGGGCCGGCGGCGCTGGCCTCGATGGAGAGTGACTGGGTCATGGACGGCAGGCAGCGCTTGTAGAGCATGCTCCGGGCGGCGGCCACGTAGACGTCGAGGCTGGACAGGGCGCCGCCGATGACGACGGCGTCGGGGTTGAGGAAGTTCACCAGGCCGGACAGGGCGACCCCGAGCAGGCCGCCGGCGTGGCGGACCAGGGTCACGACGGACGGCTCGGCGTCGACGGTGGCGGCGATGACGTCGCGCGGCGTGCTGACCCGCAGGCCCCGGTCCTGGAGCTGGCGGACCAGGGCGGCGCCGCTGGCCACCGTCTCCAGGCAGCCGCGGCTGCCGCAGGAGCACTCGCGCTCGCCGCTGTCGGCCACCCGGACGTGCGTGACGTCGCCGCTGAGGCCGCGGCCGCCGCGGTAGATCTGGCCGCCGCTGACCAGGCAGCCGCCGATGCCGGTGCCGGCCTTGACGTAGATCATGTCCCCGGGGTCGCGGCCCCGGCCGACGTACTCGCCGATGGCGGCGGCCTTGGCGTCGTTGTCGACGACCGCGGGCACGCCGAAGCGCTCCCTGAGGTGGGTCTGGGCGTCGAAGCCGCTCCAGCCGGGCATCCGGGCCGGGCCGATCAGCCGGCCGTGCGGGTACTCGACCGGGCCGGGCAGCGCGACGCCGATGCCGAGCAGCGGCTGACCGGGGGCCTTGGCCGTGCTGAGCTGCTCGTACGCCTGCCCGATGGCGTCGAAGACCTGGCCGGGCCCGTCCGCTATGTCGGTGGCGATCTCCCGTACGGCCAGCAGCCGGCCGTCGGGCGAGCACAGCCCGACGCGCGCGTGCTGGGCGCCCAGCTCGGACACCGCGAACGCGCCCTGGACGTCGCGCAGGCGCAGGATGCGCGGCCGCCGCCCGCCGGTGGAGCGGCCCACGCCCTCCTCCAGGATGGCGCCCTCCTCCAGCAGCCGCCGGACCACGCTGGAGACCGTGGACGGAGCCACCTGGAGAGTCTCGACCAGGTCGGCGCGCGATGTCGCCGCACCGCTGGCCAAGAGGTCGAGCGCCTGCTCACGCAGGTTGGCGGGACTCGATGGCTCCGGCATGCCGCTCCTTCTTCAGGCCGGTCTCCCGGCAGGCCCGTCGTCGCAACAGAGCCCCATCATGAGGCACCGGCGACTTCGACTCTAACCTGAAAGAAGTAAGCGAACAAAGTGTGTTACTTCCGTTGACTTCATACGGGACCATCTATACATTCTCCGCATTGAACGCACCAGGCCCTCCGGAAAGCGCAGGGCGCCGTGCGACGTCAACCGAGGAGATCCCATGGGGAGCAGATTCCACCGGCGCGGGCTCCGCGGCACCGGCGCCCTGACGGGCGTGCTGGCCATCGGGCTGGCGCTGACCGCGTGCAGCGGGTCCGCCGGCGGCGCGCAGAAGGGCGCCCAGAGCGGGGGCCAGACCAAGGACGGCGTGACCGTCGCCCTCAGGACCCCGAACTGGATCCTGCCGATTTCGGCGCCCGGCTTCACCCAGGGCGAGAACGTCATCTTCGGCTCCGCCCAGTACCGTCACGTGTACGAGTACCTGCTGGACGGTTCGGCGAAGTACAACATCGACCCCGAGCGCTCGATGGCCGGACCGCCCGAGGTGAGCGACGGCGGCAAGACGCTGACGATCACCCTGAAGGACAACACGTGGTCCGACGGCAAGCCCGTCACCACCCGTGACATCCAGTTCTGGTGGAACCTCGTCACCGCGAACAAGGACAAGTGGGCGTCCTACCGCGAAGGCGGCTTCCCGGACAACATCGCCGAGTTCAAGGTGAAGGACGACAAGACCTTCTCCCTGACGACCACGAAGACGTACAACACCGGGTGGTTCGTCGGCAACCAGCTCAACCGCATCGTGCCGCTGCCCCAGCACGTCTGGGACAAGGACTCGGCGACGGGCAAGGTGAGCGACCTCGACACCACGCCCGAGGGCGCCCGGAAGGTCTTCGACTTCCTCACCGCCGCGTCGAAGGACCCCAAGACGTACGCGACCAACGAGCTGTGGCAGGTCAACAGCGGCCCGTGGAAGCTGGAGAAGTACGTGCCGAACGGCGAGGTCGTCCTCACCGCGCGCCCGAACTACTCCGGCTCCGACAAGCCGAAGCTCAAGTCGGTGACGCTGCGCCCCTTCACCAGCGACGACTCCGAGTTCAACGTGCTGCGCGCCGGTCAGATCGACTACGGCTACGTGCCGCCGGCCAACCTGTCGCAGCAGAAGTACCTGGAGTCGAAGGGCTACCAGATCGCCCCCTGGTACGGCTGGTCCATCACCTACCTCCAGCTGAACTTCAACAACCCCGCCTCGGGCCCCCTGTTCAAGCAGCTCTACCTGCGCCAGGCCCTGCAGTCGCTCATCGACCAGCCGACCATCAGCAAGGCCATCTGGTCCGGCATGGCCGCCCCGACCTGCGGTCCCGTCCCGGCCAAGCCCGGCACGAACGGGTCCAGCGAAGGCTGCGCCTACTCCTTCGACCCGGCCAAGGCCAAGCAGCTCCTGGAGAGCCACGGCTGGCAGGTGACCCCCGACGGCCAGACGACCTGCCAGAAGCCGGGCGCCGGCGCCGACCAGTGCGGTGAGGGCATCGAGTCCGGTGCGAAGCTGGCCTTCACCGTCACCAGCCAGACCGGCTTCTCCGCGACGACCAAGATGTTCGCCGAGATCAAGTCGCAGATGGCCAAGCTGGGCATCCAGCTCACCATCAAGGAGGTGCCGGACTCGGTCGCGGTCACCCCGGCCTGCAAGTCCTCCGACTCCGAGTGCTCGTGGGACATGTCGTACTTCGGCTCGCAGGGCAGCTGGTACTACCCGGCCTTCCCCAGCGGCGAGCGGCTGTTCGCCACCGGCGCCCCGGTCAACCTGGGCAGCTACAGCGACGCCGAGTCCGACAAGCTCATCGAGGCCACCCAGTTCTCCGACGACGAGGCGACGCTGAAGGCGTACAACGACCGTCTGGCCCAGGACCTGCCGGTGTTGTGGATGCCGAACCCCGTCTACCAGATCTCGGCGTACCGTTCCGGGCTCCAGGGCGTGACGCAGGACCCGATGAACAACATGTTCTTCCAGGACTGGTCCTGGAAGAGCTGAGACAGTCCCCCACTCCGGCGGCCCGTGCGGGGGCCGCCGGGGTCCCCGGAGCAAGGAGGGTCCACGCGTGGCCCGGTATCTGATCACCCGCTTGGGCCAGGCCCTGATCATCGTCGTGCTGGTCACGATGATCACGTTCGTCATCCTGCATCTCCTGCCGGGCGGCGCGGCGCGGGCCACCCTGGGCAAGGACGCGACGCTGGCGCAGCTCGCGGCGTTCGACCACGAGATGGGCTACGACCGCCCCTGGATCCAGCAGTACGTCATGTTCATCGGCCGCCTCCTGCGCGGCGACCTCGGCTACTCCTTCCAGCTCAACCAGTCGGTGGCCGAGGCCATCGGCCAGCGGCTGCCCAAGACCATGGTGCTGTCGCTGTTCTCGACGATGCTGGCCGTCGTCGTCGCCATCCCGCTCGGCGTCGTCCAGGCGATGCGGCGCAACAGGTGGCCCGACTACACGATCACCACCCTGTCGCTGCTGGCCTACGCCACGCCGATCTTCTTCATGGGTCTCATGATGATCATTCTCTTCTCCCAGGTGTGGCCGATCCTGCCGCCGGAGGCCTCGCAGGGGTTCACCCTGGGCGAGGTGCTCGCCGATCCGGCCGGGCTCGTCCTGCCCACCATCACGCTCGCCATCGTGACCGTCGCCGTCTACTCGCGGTACGTGCGCTCCTCGATGGTCGACAACCTCAACGAGAACTACGTGCGCACCGCCCGCAGCAAGGGCCTGTCGGAGGCGCGCGTCGTCGCCCGGCACACGCTGCGCAACGGCCTGTTCCCGGTCATCACGCTGCTCGGGATGTACCTGCCCGCGCTGTTCAGCGGCGCCCTGGTCGTCGAGGCCCTGTTCAACTACCCGGGCATGGGCCAGCTCTTCTGGCAGGCGGCGCTGAAGCGGGACTTCCCGATCCTGTTCGGCGTCACCCTGATCATCGCGGTCGCGACCGTCCTCGGCGCTTTGCTCGCCGACCTGCTGTACGCCGCCGTGGACCCCCGCGTACGGCTCAGGACGGCGGCCCGCTCATGACCGCACCCGCCGAGGCGGCCGGCACGCCGGTCCCCGCCGACGAGGCACCCGTACGCGGCCAGTGGCGCCAGGCGCTGACCGTCTTCGCCGAGAACCGCCTCGCCCTGGTGGGCCTGGTCATCTTCGTCGTGCTGGGCGGCCTGTGCTTCCTCGGGCCGCTGTTCTACCGGACCGACCAGGTGCACACCGACCTCGCCTCGGTCTACCTGGCCCCCGGCACCCCCGGGCACCCGCTGGGCACCGACGGCGTCGGCTACGACCAGCTCGGCCGCCTGCTGCTCGGCGGGCAGACGTCCATCGTCGTCGGGCTGGCCGCCGGCGTGCTGGCCACGGTCGTCGGCACGATCTGGGGCGCCATCGCCGGCTTCACCAGCGGCTGGGTGGACGCGGCCATGATGCGGGTCGTCGACGCGATGATGTCGATCCCCTCGCTGTTCCTGTTCATGCTGATGGCGACCATCGTCACGCCGACCGTGCCGATGCTCGTCCTCATCATCGGCGCCTTCGCCTGGCTGGGCCCGGCCCGGCTGGTCCGCGGCGAGGCGCTGACCCTGCGCTCGCGCGAGTACGTCCAGGCCATGCGGTCGATGGGCGGCACCGGCGGCAGGGCCGTACGGCGGCACATCATCCCCAACGCCATCGGGACCGTGATCGTCAACGCCACCTTCCAGGTCGCCGACGCCATCCTGTACGTCGCCTACCTGTCCTTCCTCGGCCTCGGCGTGCCGCCACCCGCGGCGAACTGGGGCGGGATGCTCTCCGACGGCCTCGCCAACACCTACAGCGGCTACTGGTGGCTGCTGTACCCGCCCGGGATCGCCATCATCCTCATCGTCCTCGCCTTCAACTTCATCGGCGACGGGCTGAGGGACGTCTTCGAGGTCCGCCTCCGGCGGCGCTAGGAGGAACGGAACATGACCCCTTTGCTGCGCCTGCGCGACGTCAGCACCGACATCCCGCTGCGTCAGGGCGTCGTGCACGCCCTCGACCACGTCAACCTGGAGGTGCGGCAGGGCGAGACGCTCGGCATCGTGGGCGAGTCGGGCAGCGGCAAGACCATGACCGCACTGTCGATCATGGGCCTGCTGCCGTCCGGCGGCCACGTCGTCGGCGGCGAGATCCTGTTCGAGGGCCGCGACCTGCTGTCCCTGCCGCCCGCCGAGATGCGCAGGATCCGCGGCGTCGAGATGGGCATGGTGTTCCAGGACCCGCTCACCTCGCTCAACCCCACCATGCGCATCGGCGCCCAGGTCGCCGAGCCGCTCCGGGTCCACCAGGGCGTCGGCAAGGCGCAGGCGCGTGAGCGGGCGATCGAGATCCTGCGGCGGGTCGGCATGCCGCGTCCCGACAAGATCGCCGACGCCTACCCGCACCAGCTCTCCGGCGGCATGCGCCAGCGCGTGGTCATCGCCATGGCCCTGGTCTGCTCGCCCCGGCTGCTCATCGCCGACGAGCCGACCACCGCGCTCGACGTCACCACCCAGCGCCAGATCCTCGAACTCATCGATGACCTGCGCGAGGAGTTCCAGATGGCGGTCGTCCTGGTCACCCACGACCTGGGCGTGATCGCCAGCCGCGCCGACCGCGTCGCCGTCATGTACGCCGGCCGCGTGGTCGAGGCCGCGACCACCGCCGAACTGTTCCGGCAGCCGCGCCACCGCTACACCGAGGCGCTCATGGAGTCGCTGCCCGGCGCGGCCGGCCACGAGGGCGGCGCGCTCTACAGCATCCCCGGCCTGCCGCCGGACCTGTCCCGGCCGATGACCGGCTGCCGGTTCGCACCCCGCTGCCGGTTCGCGACCGAGGAGTGCCGCACCACCGACGTGACCCTGTCCGGCGACGAGCACCAGCACGCCTGCCTGCACCCGGTGCTCCAGCCGCGGGCGCGCGCCGAGGTCGCCGCGCCGGTGCCCGGCCGGGCCGGGCCGCAGGACGAGGTCGCGCCGATCCTGTCCGTCCGCGAGCTGGTCAAGAACTACGACGGCACGGGGTCGCTGGGCCGCAAGGCGCCGCAGGTGAGCGCCGTCGCCGGGGTCGGCTTCGACGTGCGCCCCGGCGAGACGTTCGGGCTCGTGGGCGAGTCGGGCTGCGGCAAGTCGACCGTGGGCCGGCTGATCGTCGGCCTGGAGGAGCCGACCTCCGGGCAGATCGTGGTGGACGGCGCCGACATCGCCACGCTCGACCGGCGCGCCCGCCGCCGCATGCACCGGCGGGTCCAGCTCATGTTCCAGGACAGCTACGCGGCGATGAACCCGCGCATGCGCATCGACTCCATCCTGTCCGAACCCCTGGAGATCCAGCAGGCCGGCGACCGGGCCGGCCGCCGCTCCCGCATCGGCACCCTGCTGGATCAGGTGGGCCTGCCGCGACGGGTGCTCGACCGGTACCCGCACGAGTTCTCCGGTGGCCAGCTCCAGCGCATCGGGCTGGCCAGGTCGCTGGCCCTGGAGCCGCGGCTGATCGTGTGCGACGAGCCCGTCAGCGCGCTCGACGTCTCCATCCAGGCCCAGGTGCTCAACCTCATGCGCGACCTCCAGCGCGAGCTGGGCCTGTCGTACGTGTTCATCAGCCACGACCTGTCCGTCGTGGACTACATGTCCGACCGGATCGGCGTCATGTACCTGGGCAAGCTCGTCGAGGTCGGGCCCGCCCGCGACGTCGTCAGGGCCGCCCGGCACCCGTACACGCAGGCGCTGATCGAGGCCGTGCCGTCCGCCGAGCCCGGTGTGGCACCGCGCGAGAGCGTGGCGATCAAGGGCGAGCTGCCCAGCGCGCAGAACCCGCCCACGGGATGCCGGTTCAGGACGCGCTGCCCGCTCGCCCAGGAGATCTGCGAGACCGAACCGCCGCTGGCGGGCGGCGCCCATCAGGTGGCCTGCCACTTCCCGCTGCGCACGGCGGATTGAGGTGCCGGCCCGGGCAGGCGGGCCGGCACCTCGCCCCCCGTCAGGAGCCCCAGACCTCGAACTCGTAGATCCGGGCCGCGGGGTCGGAGTCCTGCGCGGGCTTGGTGATGTTCAGCCGCACGTACCGGGCGGTCGAGGTGACCGGGTGCGTGCTGGTCCCGGTGGTGTTGCCGGTGACCGTGACCGCCGTGGTCCACGGGTCCGAGGCGGACGAGCGCACCTGGACGGTGAAGTCACGGGTGTTCCAGCTCGCCTGCTCGCCGCCGGCCTGGGCGTGCCTGACCACGAACCGGGTGAGCTGTTTCGCCGAGCCGAGGTCCACCTCCAGCCACTTCGTGCTGGTCAGGGCGCACCACTTGTCGGCGTTCCCGCCGGACACGCTGCCGTTGACGGCCTTGGCCGGGCCCTCGTCCGCGTTGCACTGGCCGGAGGCGGTGGCGGGCCGGCCGAGCGCCAGGTTGCTCTCGCCGGGGTCGCCTCCCCAGGCGACCGTGGTGGAGGCGGCGGGGGAGCGGCCGTACTCGGGGGAGACCGCCTCGACGTCGATCGTGGTCGAGGTCTCCGTGCCCACCCGGTCGAGCTGCGGGACGAAGTAGGCGTCGTTCGGGGTGCCGCCCAGGTAGGTGCGCGTCCCGTCGGGGTTGCGCCGGTAGACGTCGTAGTGGTGGGCCTGGCCGGAGCCCGACCAGGACAGGCGGAGCGACTTGCGGCCGGCCGACACGTCGGTGACGCCGAGCACGCTCACGCCGGTGGGGGCGGCGGGAACGTCCACCGCGCCGTCGTGGACAGAGAGCTGGCCGACGCGGATGTCGTAGGCGTCGTTGCTCCCGGCGGCCTGGAGGCCGAGCTGGGCGATCGTCTTCCCGGCGTGGGCGGACAGGTCGAGCGTCCTGCGCTCCCAGCCGGTGCCCGCCGCCGAGCCGAGGTCGAACGTGGTGAACGTGGTGGGCGCGTCGGTGAAGGCGACGGCCGCCCGCAGGTTCGTCGCGCCCGCCGCCGGAGCCTTGAACACGACCGAGAGCTTGGTGTCGGCGGCCACCGGCAGCTTCGTCTGGTAGAGCCGGACGGTGTTGACCGAGTCCAGACGGCCGCGCAGACGCAGCGAGGAGCCGCCCTCGTAGGCGTCGCCGAAGTCGATCGAGGGCGTGAGCCTGGTCCCGGCGGACGAGACCAGCCACTGGTAGGTGGGCGGCACGTCCTGGAGCGAGAGGTTGTTCCAGCCGCCGGTCCGCACCCGGAGGCCGCCGACGTTGTAGAAGTCGCCCTGTCCCGCGTTGAACCCGGTCACGAAGGGCTTCGCGGTGACCGCGCTGGACTCCGCGACGTACGTGGCCAGGCCCTTCCACGAGGAGGACGTCGAGGTGTTCGACGGGTCGCCGTTCGCGCCCACCCAGTAGCGGGCGTCCTTGGTGCGGAAGTCGTCGCGGCCGGAGGAGGACTTCCACGTCCATTCCGGGCGGTAGAGGCCGAGCGAGGTGACGTGCGGCCGGCCGGCGGGGAACAGCGCGTCCCAGGACACGCCCGTCCCGTAGCCGTTCGCCTCGGTGTCGATGCCGGAGTAGAGCTCGTACCCGCTGCGGCCGAGCGAGCCGGCCCGGTCGCGGGAGGAGGCCAGACCGCTCGCCGACCAGCCGAAGTTCAGGAACATCGAGTCGGAGACCTTGGCCGGATCGGCCAGGAAGGCGTCGTTGGCGGTGGTCAGGGCGTTCTGCCAGGAGACCGAGCCGCTCTCGGTCATGGCGTCGTACCACATGAACTCGACCGGGCCCTTGGCCCTGGCGTACTTCATCAGCGACCGCAGCTCGGTCGCCAGGGACGCGTCGCCGCCGGCGGTCTCCTGGTTGACGAACCAGCCGTCGAACCCGTAGTGCTGGGCCACCTGGACGAGCTTGTCGGCCACCACGTACGAGGAACCGGACTTCCGGACGAAGTCGCGCACCCACTGGATCTGGCCGCCGTAGGCGGTGGGCGGGAAGAAGACCGTTCCGTACACCTTCACGCCGTTGCGGTGGGCGGCGTCGATGACCGTGGGGTTCGGGGCCAGGATCAGGCCCTCGCCCGCCGAGCCGCCCCAGAAGACCAGCGTGTCGACGTACTGCCAGTAGCCGAAGGCGTAGTAGGCCGGGTCGTACGAGCCCTGCGACGGGTTGTTCGAGGTCGGGCCGAACGACACCAGCGAGGCGATGCGGCCCTCCCCGGCACGGGCGTTCGCGTTGGCCTTCAGCGCCGGGTCCTGGATCCTGGGCCGCAGCGGCACCCGGGAACGGTTGAAGCGGGCGTCGGGGTCGGTCGCCGGGTCCCACGACAGGATGGTGTCCGGGTACCAGTAGGAGGCGTACGGCTGGTCGCCGGGCTGGGCCGCGGTGGCCTGGGCCGGGCCCGCGACCAGCGCGGCGGCCAATGAGGCCGCCGCGCACAAGGTGGATAACAGCCTGCGTGGCATCTGAGCTCCTTGTCTCATGCCTGGGTCAGGACGGTGTCGATCCCCCGAGCTTGAAGATGCGCGGCGTCCGCGCTGCGGGCCTTGGTGACGATGGCCACCGGCCCCGATCGGCGCAGCCGTACCCACTCGGCGTGGAAGGGGCTGCCCGGCGCGACCTCGCCGCGCCGGCCGGGCTCGGTCGCGAGGTCGGGCTCGCAGACGAGCGCGGGCCTGCCGCCGCCGTCCGCCTGCCGGGCGCCGCCGGAGCGGCGGTGCTCGGCGATCACGGCGGCCAGCTCCCGAGTGGCCGGCTTGATCCGGTGGTCGACGGTGAACAGGCCGAGGTCGTACTCGCGTTCCGGGAAGTCGGCCAGCGAGCGGTCGAGGTCGTGGGAGCACCACCAGGTGACGCCGTAGAGCGCCGGGTTGGCGGTGACCAGGTCGAGCATTCCGCGCACGAACGCGGGCGCGTCGGCGGCGGGCACGTCCGGGGCGGGCGCGCCGACCTCCTGGAGCCACACCGGCCTGTCCGGGTCGGCGCTGGTGGCGGCGGCCAGCTCGACCAGGTAGTCGGCGTGGGAGACGGTCGCGGGGCCGAGCGGGCCGTCGAGGGCGGACACGCCGTTGAACACCCACGAGTGCACGGTGGTCAGGTCGCCCAGCTCGACGGTGTCGGCCGGGTGGAAGGGGTGGCCGGGGTCGTACCAGGTGGCGTCGTAGAGGGAGTGGAGGGCGAGCAGGCGGGGGGCGGCGGCGCGGGCCACGCCGACCAGCTCGGCGGCCCAGGCCGAGGACGCGTCCGGCGTGGTGCCGTTGGCCGGGAAGAGGTTGTCGACCTCGTTGCCCAGCGTCACGGCGAACACGTTGCCGCGGGTGGCGACCTCGCGGGTGAGCCGGTCGACGTACGCGGCCAGGCCGTCGCGGACGTCCCGGTCGGTGAACAGGCTGCGCCGGTGCCAGGTGAGCACCCAGGACGGCAGGAAGTCGAAGCTGGACAGGTGGCCCTGGAGGAGGTCGACGCAGACGTCGAGGCCGAACTCGGCGGCGATGTCGATGAGGGCGAGCACGTCGTCGATGCCGCGCTGCCGGATCAGCGAGCGATTGGGCTGAATCCACGGCCAGACCGGAAATATCCGGATGTGGTCGAGGCCGATTCCGGCCAGGTCGGCCAGGTCGCGGCGGGCGGCGTCGGCCGAGAAGTCGAGCCAGCTGTAGAACCAGCCCTCCGCGGGCACGTAGTTGGCGCCGAAACGCAAGGGGAAGGGCACACGTCCTCCGAGGAGTCGATCGGAACTCCCCGAACCCTAAATCGGTTTAGTCCGCTTGCCAAGACACCGCTCCCAGGAGGGCGCGGCGGCCCGCCGGAACCGGCCGGAAGGCGGTCAGGCGTCGCGGGACGGCGGCGCGGTGCTCTCGCGGACGACCAGGCGCGGCGTGGCGGTCTTGAGGTCGCGCCGCCGCCCCGGGTCGGCGATCAGCTCCAGCAGCACCTCGGCCACCTGCCCGCCCAGCGCGAACGTGTCCCGCGACAACGACGTGATCGCCGGATGCGTGACCCGGGTCAGCACCGAGTCGTCGAAGGCCACGATGGACAGCTCGTCCGGCACGCGCACCCCCATCTCGCCCGCCACCCCGAGCCCGGCCAGCGCCATCACGTCGCTGTCGTAGACGATCGCGGTGGGCCGCCGCCCGCGCGACAGCAGTGCCCTGGTGGCGGCGGCGCCCTCGGCGTCGCTGAAGTCGGTCGGCACCGACACCGCCTCGACCAGCCCGAGCCTGCGCACGGAGTCGCGCAGCGCGCGCATCCGCCGCTGCGTGTGGCGGAAGCGCGGCAGCCCGGCCACGTGCGCCACGCGCCGGTGGCCGAGCGCGGCCAGGTAGTCGACCACCGAGAGCATCGCCTCGCGGTCGTCGGCCCACACGCTCGACAGCGACCCGTGGCCACCCGGCCCGCCGAGCACCACGGCGGGCACCTCCAGCTCCTGGAGGGCGTCGATGCGCGGGTCGCGGACCTGCGGGTCGACCATGATGAACCCGTCCACGCGGTGCGCGGAGGCCCATTCGCGGTAGACCTCGATCTCGGCCTCGACGTCCTCGACCACCAGCAGGTGCATGGCCACCGACTGGGCCGACAGGCTGGCCTGCAGCCCCGACAGGAGCTGGGCGAAGAACGGCTCCACGCCCAGCGTGCTGGCCGGCCGGGCGATGACCAGCCCGACGGCCTCGGCCCTGGACCCGCCGAGCGCCCTGGCCGCGCTGTGGGGCCGCCAGTTCATCTCCTTGGCGGCCTGGAGGATGCGGGCCCTGGTCGCCTCGCTGACGCCGGGACGGCCGTTGAGTGCGAACGACACCGCGCCCTTCGACACCCCGACCCTCTCGGCGATGTCGGCGATCGTCGGTCGGCCCACGGCTGGCTCCTCACGGATTCGTCTCATCTATTGACACCGCAGTGTAGCCCGGTGGATAGTCCCGCAACTAGAGCGGTTTAGTTCCCAGAAGGAGTGCTTCATGCGAAGGTACTGGGCAGGACTGGCCGTGGCCGCCACGATGATCACCACGAGCTGCGGGCTCGGCGGCGCGGAGCAGGGTTCGGAACAAGGACCGGCAGTGCCGAGCGCGAGCCTGACCGGCGAGGTCAAGGGCAAGGTGAGCCTCCAGACGTGGGCGCTGAAGCCCAAGTTCACCGACTACGTCCAGGGCGTCATCGACGCCTTCGAGAAGAAGTACCCGGGCGTCGAGGTCGAATGGCTCGACCAGCCGGCCGACGGCTACTCCGAGAAGGTGCTGAGCCAGGCGGCCGGCGGCACCCTGCCCGACGTCACCAACCTGCCGCCGGACTTCGCGCTGCCCCTGGTCAAGCAGGGGCTGTTACTCGACGTCGGCCGGGCCGACGCCAAGCTGGCCGACGAGTACGTCCCCGGCGGCGTCGAGGCGTACCGGTTCTCCGGCCACGACGGCGTCTACGGCTACCCCTGGTACCTCAACACCGACGTCAACTACTGGAACTCCGAGCTGCTCAAGAAGTACGGCCTCGACCCGGCCAAGCCGCCGGCGGCCCTGGACGAGCTGATCGCGCAGGCCAGGACGGTCAAGGAGAAGTCCGGCGGCAAGGTCTACCTGATGAGCCGCCGCCCCGAGCTGGGCGACCTCACCCAGGCGGGCGTCAAGATCCTCGCCGACGACGGCAAGAGCTTCGTCTTCAACACCCCCGAGGCCGTCGCCGTGCTCGACCGCTACCGGGCGGCGTTCAAGGACGGCCTGCTGCCGCGCGACGTGCTGACCGACACCTACGCGGGCAACGCCAAGCTGTTCAACGAGGGCACGGTCGCCTGGACGACCGGCGGCGGCAACTACATCACCAGCCTGGCCACCGACAACCCGACGCTGGCGCCCAAGGTGGTCTCCTCGCCGGTCTGGGACGTGCCCCCGCTGTACGTCCAGGGCCTGTCGGTCTCCGCGAAGACCAAGAACCCGCCCGCCGCGCTCGCCCTGGCCCGCTGGGTGACCAACGCCGAGAACCAGGCCGCCTTCGCCCACCTGGTCAACATCTTCCCCAGCACCAAGGCGTCGTCGGCCGACCCGTTCTTCAGCAAGAGCGACGGCACGAACTCCGGCGACGCCAAGGTCACCGCGTTCACCTCGCTGGCCAAGGCCAAGGTGTTGCAGCCGTACGAGGTGACCGAGGCGATGAGCAAGTACATCAGGCAGCAGTTCGCGGCGGCGATCAGCGGCGAGATCGGCTCCAAGGAGGCGCTGGACAAGTCGGTGGCGAAGTGCAACGAACTGCTCACGAGCTGAGCGGCCGATGACCCACCGCCGCTGGTTCACGCCGTGGCTGCTGGTGCTGCCCGCCGCCGTCTGGCTGGTGGCGTTCAACGTCTGGCCCTCGATCAACACGATCGTGCTGTCGTTCACGAACGCCAAGCCGCTCGGCGGCGGGCATTTCACCGGCCTGGCCAACGCCGAACGGGTGCTGAACGACGACCAGCTCGTGGACGCGCTGGTCAACAGCGTCGTGTTCATGCTGGTCTGCCTGCCGCTGCTGACGATGCTGCCGCTGCTGATCGCGATCCTGGTGGAGAAGCGGCTGCCCGGGATCATGTTCTTCCGCACCGCCTTCTACACGCCCGTCGTGGCCTCGGCCGTGGTGGTGGCGCTGATCTGGGGCTGGCTGCTGGACGACCGGGGCCTGGTCAACGGCTTCGCACAGTGGCTGGGCGTGGTCGCCGCGCCGGTGCCGTTCCTGACCGACCGGTGGCTGCTGCTGTTCAGCGCGATCAGCCTGACCGTGTGGAAGGGCCTCGGCTACTACATGATCATCTACCTGTCGGCGCTCGGGAACGTCCGGCGGGAGCTGCACGAGGCGGCCGCCGTGGACGGCGCGAGCGCGATCCGCAGGTTCTGGAGCGTCACCGTCCCCGGCGTGCGCAACACCATGCTGCTGGTCTCGGTCCTGGTGTCGGTGTCGGCGCTGCGCGTCTTCTCCGAGCTGTACGTGCTGTCGAACGGCACCGGCGGCCCCGGCGGGCGCGACATGTCGCTGGTCATGCTGATCCAGATGTACAGCCGCGGCTTCTCCGGCCATCTCGGCTACGCCTCCACGCTGAGCCTCGTGCTGCTGGTGATCACGATCGGCCCGATGCTCCTGCTGCTGCGGCTCGACAGGAAGGCGGCCTGAGGTGGCGCGCACCGACCCGGCCCACCGGCGCCGCCCCATGGGTGGGGGCTCGCTCAACACGATCTCGCCGGGGGAGCGGGCGCTGCGGTACGCGCTGCTACTGCTGATGCTGGCGATCACCGTCTCGCCGTTCCTGTGGCAGCTGTCCACGTCGCTGAAGAGCCTGGACGAGGACATCTACACCAGCACGCCGGCCTTCCTGCCCGAGCACCCCACGCTGGACAACTTCGTGGAGGTCGCCCGCACGATCCCGGTCTGGTCGTACGCCGCCAACTCGGTGGTCGTGGCGGCCATCGTGGTCACCGGCAACGCCGTCGGCGCCACGCTGGCCGGCTACGCCCTGGCCAAGCTGCGCTTCCGGGGCGCCAAGCTGCTGCTGGGCGCGTTCCTGGCCACACTGGTGCTGCCGGAGGAGGTGACGATCGTGTCCAAGTACGTGATCGTCCGCGACCTCGGCCTGGCCGACACGCTGCCCGGCGTGGCGCTGCCCGGCGCGATCGGCATGCTGAACGTGCTGCTCATGCGGGTCGCCTTCAGCTCGATCCCGCCCGAGATGGACGAGGCCGCGATCATCGACGGGGCGACCGCATGGCAGCGGTTGCGCCATATCGGGCTGCCGAACGTCCGTGGCATGCTGAGTGTGATCACGATCTTCGCGTTCATCGGCGCTTGGGACGACTTCCTGTGGCCACTCATCGTGCTCAACGACCCCGACCACTACACGCTGACCGTGGGCCTGCAGTACCTCAACGGCACGTTCACGGCCAACCCCCGCCTCATCGCGGCGGGCACGATGATCTCCTTCCTGCCGATCGTGATCGTGTTCGCGTCCCTCCAGCGCTTCTTCTTCAGGGGCGTCGCGGAAGGCGCGATCAAGGGTTGACCCGCCACCTCTAGGGAGCTCTCCGATGCATGACGACCGCACACTGGTCGAAGCCCGTCTCAAGCGCGTGCTGGACGAACGTCTGCGTCCGGCCGTCTACCCCGAGTCCGTGCCGATGGACGTACGCGTCTGGCACGCGCCGGGCGAGCCCGTGCCCGTCGCCGAAGGGCTGGCCGCGCCCGCCGAGCCGATCGCGGTCGGCACGGCGTGGGGCGCGCCGTGGGGCACGAGCTGGTTCACGGTGACCGGCACGGTCCCGCAGGACTGGGCGGGCCGGACCGTCGAGGCGGTGCTCGACCTCGGCTTCGACGAGAACATGCCGGGCTTCCAGTGCGAGGGCCTGGTCTACCTGCCCGACGGCGCGCCGGTGAAGGGGCTCAACCCGCGTAACCAGTGGGTGCGCGTCGGCGCGCCGGTGACCGGCGGCGAGCAGGTCGAGCTGCGGATCGAGGCGGCCTCCAACCCGGTCGTGCTCGGCTACAAGCCGTTCGTGCCCACCCCGCTCGGCGACAGGGAGACGGCGGGCGCCGAGCCGCAGTACCGGCTGGTGCGCATGGACCTGGCCGTGTTCGACGAGACGGTGTGGAACCTGATCCTCGACCTGGAGGTGGCCGGGGAGCTGATGCACGAGCTGCCCGCCGACAGCGGCCGCCGCTCCGAGCTGACCCGGGCGATCGACCGCGCCCTGGACGCGATCGACCTCCAGGACGTCAACGCCACCGCCGAGGCCGCCCGCGCCGAGCTGGCCGGAGTGCTGTCCGCGCCCGCCGTGCCCTCGGCCCACCGGATCAGCGCGGTCGGGCACGCGCACATCGACTCGGCCTGGCTCTGGCCGCTGCGCGAGACCGTCCGGAAGGTGGCCCGTACGGCCTCCAACATGACGGCGCTGCTGGCCGACGAGCCGGAGTTCGTCTTCGCGATGTCGCAGGCCCAGCAGTGGGCGTGGATCAAGGAGCACCGGCCCGAGGTGTGGGCCAAGGTGACCAAGGCCGTGGCGGCCGGGCGGTTCGTCCCGGCCGGCGGCATGTGGGTGGAGTCCGACACGAACATGCCCGGCTCCGAGGCCATGGCCCGCCAGTTCGTGCACGGCAAGCGCTTCTTCATCGACGAGTTCGGCGTCGACAACGAGGAGGTGTGGCTGCCGGACACGTTCGGCTTCGCGGCCGGGCTGCCGCAGATCATCAAGGCGGCGGGCTCGAAGCGGCTGCTCACCCAGAAGATCTCCTGGAGCCGGACGAACACGTTCCCGCACCACACGTTCCTGTGGGAGGGCATCGACGGGACGCGGGTGTTCACCCACTTCCCGCCGGTCGACACCTACAACTGCTCGATGAACGGCAGGGAGATCGCGCACGCCGCCCGCAACTTCAAGGACAAGGGCGTCGCCCGGCACTCGCTGGCCCCCACCGGGTGGGGCGACGGCGGCGGCGGCACGACCCGCGAGATGGTGGCCAAGGCCGCCCGGCTGCGCGACCTGGAGGGCTCGGCCACCGTCACCTGGGAGACCCCGGCCGACTTCTTCGCCAAGGCCGAGGCCGAGTATCCCAGTCCGCCGGTCTGGGTGGGCGAGCTCTACCTGGAGCTGCACCGGGCCACGCTGACCAGCCAGGCCAAGACCAAGCAGGGCAACCGGCGCAGCGAGTCGCTGCTGCGCGAGGCCGAGCTGTGGGCCGCCACGGCCGCCGTACGGGCCGGGGCGCCGTATCCGTACGAGCAGCTCGACCGCATCTGGAAGACGGTGCTGCTGCACCAGTTCCACGACATCCTGCCCGGCTCGTCGATCGCCTGGGTGCACCGCGAGGCCAGGAACACCTACGCGGCGCTGGCCGAGGAGCTGAACGGCCTGATCGCCGGCGCCCAGCGGGCCCTGGCCGGGGACGGCTCCCGCGAACTGGTCTTCAACGCGGCCCCGCACGCCCGCGACGGCGTCCCGGCCGGTGGCGCGGCCGCGGCCGTACCGGCGGCCGCGACCGGCAGGGAACCCCGGGAGGGCGGCGGCTACGTGCTGGACAACGGCCTGCTCCGGGTCGAGGTGGACGGGCGCGGCCTGATCGTCTCCGCCTACGACCTGCGCGCCCGGCGCGAGACCCTGCCCCCCGGCCAGGCCGCCAACCTGCTCCAGCTCCACCAGGACTTCCCCAACATGTGGGACGCCTGGGACGTGGACGAGTTCTACCGCAACACCGTCCGCGACCTCACCGACGCCGACGAGGTGACGGCAGGCGAGCGGCCGGGCTCGGTCCGGGTCACCCGCTCGTTCGGCGGCTCGTCCGTCACGCAGGTGATCTCGCTGCACGGGCGGCGCGTCGACATCGCCACCGAGGTCGACTGGCACGAGACCGAGAAGTTCCTCAAGCTGGCCTTCCCGCTCGACGTGCGGGCCGAGCGCTACGCCTCCGAGAGCCAGTACGGCCACGCCTACCGCGCCACCCACACCAACACGAGCTGGGAGGCGGCCAAGTTCGAGGCGTGCAACCACAAGTTCGTGCACCTGGAGGAGCCCGGCTGGGGCGTGGCCGTGGTCAACGACTCCACCTACGGCCACGACGTGACCCGCACGGTCCGCGAGGACGGCGGCACCACCACGACCCTGCGGGTGTCGCTGCTGCGCGCCCCCCGCTTCCCCGACCCCGAGACCGACCAGGGCAGGCACGCCTTCCGGCACGCCCTGCTGCCCGGCGCGACGATCGGCGACGCGGTGCGCGAGGGCTGGTTCGTCAACCTGCCCGAACGGGTGCTGTCCGGCGACGCCGAGGTGGCGCCGCTGGTCACGGTGGACGACGACGCGGTCGTGATCACCGCGGTCAAGCTGGCCGACGACGGCAGCGGCGACGTGGTCGTGCGCTTCCACGAGTCGCGCGGCGGACGGGCGGCGGCCACGCTCACGGCCGGCTTCCCCGTCACCTCGGTGACCGTGACCGACCTGCTGGAGCGCCCGCTGGCCGAGCCCGAGCGGCCCGGCCCGTCGATCCCGGTGACGTTGCGGCCGTTCGAGCTGGTCACGCTGCGGCTGGCGCGCTGATCGCGGGGCGTCAGGGGAGGGGATGGGCGCCCGGGTGCTCGTCCCACCACTGGCGGAAGATGGGGTTGTCGTCGATGTGGTCCTCGAAGGCGGCGGCGAGCCCGCGGTAGATGGCCGCCGCCGCGTCGGGGCCGATCAGGTCCCTGCGCCAGGCCATGACCAGGTGCCCGACCTGCGGCTCGCCCACCAGCGGCCGTACGGCGGTGCCCTCGGGCACCGGCCAGGTCGGGTCCACCAGGCGCACGCCCAGCCCGGCGGCGACCAGCGGGCGCCCGGCCCCGCTGGGGGCGTCGTAGCGCACGTCCGGCTCGAATCCGGCGGCCCGGCAGGAGGCGCGCAGGGCGGCGAGCGAGCCGTCGTCGGCGCCGGGCGGGCTGATCCAGCGCTCGTTCCTGAGGTCGGACAGGTGCACCTCTGGCTGTTCGGCCAGCGGGTGCCCGGCGGACATGGCCACGAAGATGGGATACCTGGGCACCAGCGTGCGGGTGACGACGGGCGGCGTGAGGGTGACGTCGAAGCCCTCGATCATGCCCATGAGCGCGGCGTCGAGCTGGCCGTGGGTGAGCGCGTCGGCGAGCTGCACGCTGGACGGCTCGATGCGCAGGGAGATCGACCGGCCGGGTAACGCCTCGCCGACCCGGTCCACCACGCTGGCCACGCACGCCAGGTGGCTGCACCCGAGCCGGAGCCCGGTGACGGACGGGTTCGCGTCGTGCAGGTCGCCGAAGAGGGCGTCGATCTCCGACAGGACGATCCGGGCACGGGCGATGACCTGACGTCCGAGCTGGGTGGGTTGGACGCCGTTCCGGCTGCGGGTGAACAGCTCACCACCCACCATCTCCTCGATTCTGCGGAGCTGGGTGGTGATCGCCGGTTGGGACAGCCCCAGGCGCGCGGCCGCCTTGGTGACGCTGCCCGCTTCGGCGATCGTACAGACCATTCGGAGATGCCGGAGATCCAGGTCCATAGCTCAGGATTATGTGACATGTGATGGCTCTTGGCGACGTATTCGAGACGCCCATAGGCAACACTTATGCGGCGTCGTATGACCACGCCCTCCGGACGGACCGCACACTCGTACCCGACCTCGCATCCATGCGGATACCCCCCGGAGGTTCTTGTGCGCAAGGTCCTGCACGGCTGGCGGCTCGTCGTTCCCCTGGCCGCCTTAGCCCTTCTCTCCCCGTTCGCCGCGGCACCCGCGAGCGCGACGGCCGAACCGCCCCCGGCCGCCCGCCTCGCGGCCCCGTCCGACGAAGCCCCGCACGTCAGCAAGACCCGGCTCGACACCCGTGACCGGGCCCCCCAGCCCGCGGCCAAGGACGCCCTGCGCCGCGACTACGACGAACCCGCCACGCAGCCGCAGCGCCCGAGACCGTCGGCGCGCAAGGGCGTCGCGGCGGCCGCCGCCTGCAACGTCTCCGACTTCACCAGCCGCACCGGCAGCGCCCTGGTCCAGCAGATCAAGGCCAGCGCCACCGACTGCGTCAACACCCTGTTCATGCTGACCGGCACGGACGCCTACAACGCCTTCCGCGAGGCGCAGATGACGACCGTCGCCTACGCCCTGCGCGACAACTCGGCGAACTACCCGGGCGACAACTCCACCGGCACCGCGCAACTGGTCCTCTACCTGCGCGCCGGCTACTACGTCCACTGGTACAACTCCGGCGACGTCGGCACCTACGGCCAGGCGCTCATCACCGCGATCCGGTCCGGCCTGGACGCCTTCTTCGCCTCCTCCCGGTCCTCGACCGTCAGCGACGCCAACGGCGAGGTGCTGGCCGAGGCCGTCACCCTCATCGACAGCGCCGAGCAGAACGACCGCTACCTGTACGTGGTCAAGCGCCTGCTCGACGGCTACAACAGCTCCTACGACGCGTCGTGGTGGATGCTCAACGCGGTCAACAACGTCTACACCGTGCTGTTCCGCGGCCACCAGGTGCCCGCGTTCGTCAGCGCCGTGCAGGCCGACCGCAGCGTGCTCGACACCCTCAACTCCTTCGCCACGAACCACCTCAACATGCTCGGCACCGACCGCTCCTATCTCGTCTCCAACGCCGGGCGCGAGCTGGGCCGCTTCCTGCAGCACACGGCGTTGCAGGCCGTCGTCCGGCCGCTGGCCAAGAACCTGATCAGCCGCAGCGCCATCACCGGCGCCACCGCGCCGCTGTGGGTGGGCGTGGCCGAGATGACCGACGCCTACGACAAGGCCAACTGCTCCTACTACGGCACCTGCGACCTGGCGAACCGCCTGGCGACCACTGTGCTGCCGATCACCCACACGTGCAGCGCCAGCATCAGGATCCGCGCCCAGGACGTCACCGCCAGCCAGCTCGCCTCCACCTGCGCCAGCCTGGCCAACCAGGACGCCTTCTTCCACAACCTGGTCAAGGACAACGGCCCGGTCGCGAACGACAACAACACCACGCTGGAAGTGGTGGTCTTCGACTCCAGCACCGACTACCAGACCTACGCCGGCGCGATCTTCGGGATCGACACGAACAACGGGGGCATGTACCTGGAGGGCGACCCCGCCGCCGCGGGCAACCAGCCCAGGTTCATCGCCTACGAGGCCGAGTGGCTGCGCCCCGACTTCCAGATCTGGAACCTCAACCACGAGTACACCCACTACCTCGACGGCCGCTTCGACATGTACGGCGACTTCAACGCCGGGGTGAGCACGCCGACCATCTGGTGGATCGAGGGCTTCGCCGAGTACGTCTCCTACTCCTACCGCAAGGTCGTCTACGACGCGGCGATCACCGAGGCCGGCAACCGCACGTACGCCCTCAGCACGCTGTGGAACACCACCTACGACCATGACACCACCCGCATCTACCGGTGGGGCTACCTGGCCGTCCGCTACATGTTCGAGAAGCACCCGGCCGACGTCGCGACGCTGCTGGGCTCGTACCGGAGCGGCGCGTGGAGCACCGCCAGGTCCTTCCTGACCAGCACGATCGGCAGCCGCTACGACTCCGACTGGAACACCTGGCTCGCCGCCTGCGCGGCCGGGGCGTGCTCCGGAGGCGGCACCGGCAACCAGGCGCCCACCGCGAACTTCACCTCCACGGCCAGCGGACTGACCGCCTCCTTCACCGACACCTCCACCGACTCCGACGGCACCATCGCCTCCCGCCGCTGGGACTTCGGCGACGGCGCCACCTCCACCACGGCCAACCCGTCGCACGCCTACGCGGCGCAGGGCACGTACACGGTCACGCTGACCGTCACCGACAACGGCGGCGCCACCGGGACGACGTCGAAGCAGGTCACCGTCTCGACCGGCGGCGGCTCGACGCCCGAGTGCACCGCCTCCGACACCCGCAAGCTCGACAGGAACTGCAAGCGCGGCAACCTGTCGGCCACCCAGGGCAACTACGCCTACCTCTACATCTACCTGCCCGCGGGGACGGCCCGGCTGACCATCACCGCCTCCGGCGGCACCGGGAACGCCGACCTCTACTACAACGCCGCCACCTGGGCCACCACCTCGGCCTACACCCAGCGCTCCACCGCGTCGGGCAACGCCGAGACCCTGGTGATCAACAACCCCCCCGCCGGTTACAACTACATCAGCCTCCACGCCGCGCAGACCTTCTCGGGCGCGAGCGTCAAGACCGAGTACTAGACCGCCCGGGCGCCGGGGCCGGCGAACCCCCTCCCGCCGGTCCCGGCCCGGGCCCCTCTCACCTCACTGGAGTGATCCGTGACTCTCCGTAACGTGCTGACCGCGGGGCTGCTGCTCGGCGTGGCGGCCTGCGGCGGCGGCAAGGCCGCCGCGCCCGCGCCGGCGGCGGCCGGGGGCGGGACCCTGACGATCCTGTCCAACCAGGACTTCTCCCACCTGGACCCGGCCCGCAACTGGACGATGCCCCAGATGGACTTCGGCATCCGGCTGCTGTACCGCACCCTCACCACCTTCAAGGCAGGCAGCCACGAGATCGTCCCGGATCTGGCCACCGACCTGGGGACCGCCTCCGAAGGGGGCAAGGTGTGGACCTTCACCCTCAAGGAGGGCGTGAAGTACGAGGACGGCACCCCGGTCGTCTCGAAGGACATCAAGTACAACGTGGAGCGTTCCTTCGCCCCCGAGCTGCCCGGTGGCCCCAACTACGCCCAGCTCTACCTGGCCGACGCGGACGGCTACAAGGGTCCGCTGAAGGGCAGGCACCTGGACTCGATCGAGACCCCGGACGACAGGACCATCGTCTTCCGCCTCAAGCGGCCGGTCGCCGAGTTCTCCTCCACGGTGACGCTGCCGACGTTCGCGCCGGTGCCGGCCGCGAAGGAGACCGTGGCGCAGTACGACAACCGGCCCTTCTCCTCCGGGCCGTACAAGATCGAGCGCTACGACCGCGGCAAGGAGATGGTCCTCGTCCGCAACCCGCACTGGTCGGCGGCCACCGACCCGGTGCGCAAGGCCGCGCCCGACCGCATCGTGGTCAAGCAGGGCCTGCGGCAGGGCGTGATCGACGACCGGCTCATCGAGAGCAGGGGCGAGGACGCCACCTCGATCGCCTACACCGACGTCAGCGCCGCCAGCCTGGCCAAGATCCTGCCCCGGCCCGACGTGAAGTCCCGGCTGGTCAACGCTATGTCGGGGTGCACCGACATGATCGGCTTCAACACCTCCAAGCCGCCCTTCGACGACGTGAAGACCCGGCAGGCGGTGCACTTCGCCCTGGACAAGCAGGCCCTCCAGACCGCCGCCGGCGGCCCGGCCATGACCTCGATCGCCACCTCGTACCTGCCGCCGGCCTTGTCGGGCGGCACGCCGCAGGACGTGTTCCGCCTGCCCCCGGGCGGCGACGTCGAGAAGGCCAAGGCCCTGCTCGGCGGCCGGACCCTGAACGTCCGGATGACGATCTCGACCGGTGACAAGGCGCTCGGCGAGGCCGTGCAGGCGTCGCTGAAGCGGGCCGGCGTCGAGGTCGTGCTCACCCCCGTCGATCCCTCGGTCTACTACGACACCGTCGGCGACACCGCCAAGACGCCCGACCTGTTCACCTACGGCTGGTGCCCCGACTACCCGTCCGGGGCGACGTTCCTGCCGCTGCTGTTCGACGGGCGCACGATCGTCGAGAAGGGCAACTCGGGCAACGTCTGGCAGTTCAAGGACGAGGCCGTGGAGAAGCGCATCGACGAGATCCAGTCGATGAGCGACCCGAAGGCCGCCGAGGCCGCCTGGATCGACCTCGACCGGCAGGTCATGCAGTCCTCGCCCGCGGTGCCGTACGCGTGGGACCGCAAGCCGATCCTGGTCGGCAAGGGCGTCTCCGGCGCCGTGGGCCATCCCGTCTGGTCCGGGCAGCTCGACTTCGCCGTCCTGGGGGTGAAGCAGCAGTGAGGAACGGCTACCCCGGATTCCGGCGGATCCGGACATGACGGCGACGGTCGTCACGGCGAGCCCGCCCGCCCGGCTGGTCCGCAGGCGCCTGCTGGGCGGCTCCGCCGCCCGGTTCGGGCTGGCTGTGGTGACGGTCCTGGTGCTGGTCGCGCTCGCCGCGCCGCTGCTCACCCAGGTGAACGGCTGGCCGCCGGACGCCTTCGACCCGGCCGCCATCGACCAGGAACTCGCGGGCGTGCCCAAGGGGATGCTGGGCGGCGTCAGCGGCGAGCACTGGCTCGGCGTCGAGCCCGTCAACGGCCGCGACGTCTTCAGCCGCATCGTGTACGGCGCCCGCGTCTCGCTGCTCGTCTCCACCCTGGCGACCCTGGTGTCGGTGCTGCTCGGCACCGTGTTCGGCCTGCTGGCCGGCTACCTCGGCGGCTGGGCGGACGCGGTGATCAGCCGGACCATGGACCTGCTCATGTCGTTCCCGAGCCTGATCTTCATGATCGCCCTCATCTCGGTCATGCCCGACGGCGACCGCATGGTCCTGCTCGTGTGCGTGATGGGCGGGTTCGGCTGGCCGTACATCGGGCGGATCGTGCGCGGGCAGGCGATCTCCGTCAAGCACCGCGAGTACGTGGACGCCGCCCGGGTCGGCGGCGCGCTGAACGGCGTCATCGTCTTCCGCGAGATCATGCCCAACATCACCGCGCCGATCCTCGTGTACGCGACGCTCGCCGTGCCCGCCAACATCGGCACCGAGGCGGCGCTGTCGTTCCTCGGCGTCGGGGTGCGCCCGCCGACCGCCTCCTGGGGGCAGATGATCCAGGAGGCGATGCTCTGGTACGAGGTGGACCCGATGTACCTGCTCATCCCCGGCACCTGCCTGTTCCTGACCGTGCTCGCCTTCACCCTCCTCGGCGACGCCCTGCGCGACGCCATCGACCCCAAGGGGGCGGCGCAGTGACGTCGTACCTGGTCAGACGGGCCCTCGCGGTCGCCGGAGTGCTGCTGGTGATCTGCGCGGTGACCTTCGTGATCTTCTACGTGCTGCCGTCGGACCCGGCGGTCCAGGCGTGCGGCAAGACCTGCACGCCCGAGCGGGTCGCCGAGGTGCGCGCGCAGATGGGGCTGGACCGGCCGCTGTGGGAGCAGTTCGGCGGCTACGTCGCGGGCATCTTCGCCGGACGTCCCGGCTGCCACGTGCCCTGCCTCGGGTTCTCCTACCAGAACGCGCTGCCGGTCTGGGACCTGCTGATCGACCGGCTCGGGGCCAGCACGTCCCTGGCGATCGGCGCGGCCCTGCTGTGGCTGGTCGTGGGCGTCACGGTCGGGGTGGTGTCGGCGCTGCGCCGGGGGAGCGCCCTGGACCGGACGCTGATGATCGCCACGCTGACCAGCGCCTCCCTGCCGGTCTACTTCGTGGCGATGGTCCTGCTCCTGCTGGTGGTACGGGTGACGGGGCTGCTGCCGTACCCGGCGTACGTGCCGCTCACCGACGACCCCGCCGCCTGGGCCGGCAACCTGATCCTGCCCTGGGTCACGCTGGCCGCCCTGTACGCCGCCATGTACGCCAGGCTCACCCGCGCGCAGATGATCGAGACGATGGCCGAGCCGTACATCAGGACGGCCCGCGCCAAGGGCCTGCACGAGCGGACCGTGGTCGCCAAGCACGGCATGCGCGCGGCCATGACCCCGGTCGTCACCGTCTTCGGCATGGACCTGGGCGGCCTGCTCGCCGGCGCGATGATCACCGAGACCGTGTACGGCCTGCCCGGCGTGGGCCGGCTGGCCTACGACGGCATCGTCAAGTCCGACCAGCCCGTGATCCTCGGCACGACGCTGCTCGCGGCCTTCTTCATCGTGCTGGCCAACCTGCTCGTGGACCTGGTCTACGCGGTCATCGACCCCAGGGTGAGGTACTCGTGATCCTTTCCGTGCGCGACCTGTCCGTGAGCTTCGGCGACGTCCGGATCGTGGACGGCGTGTCGTTCGGCGTGGCGCGGGGGCGCACCCTGGGCGTCGTCGGCGAGTCCGGGTCGGGCAAGTCGGTGACCGCGCTGTCCGTGCTCGGGCTGCACCGCCGGGCGACCGTCGCCGGGTCGATCGAGCTCGACGGGGAGGAGCTCGTCGGCGCCCCGGCCGAACGGCTGCGCCGGCTGCGCGGCAGCGCGGTTTCGATGATCTTCCAGGATCCGCTGTCGTCGCTGCATCCGTTCTTCACCGTGGGGGAGCAGATCGCCGAGGCGTACCGGCTGCACCGCCGTACCGGCAGGCGGGTGGCTCGTGAGCGGGCGGTCGAGATGCTGGCCGAGGTGGGCATCCCGGAGCCGCGGCGGCGCGCCGGGGAGCACCCGCACCGCTTCTCGGGCGGCATGCGGCAACGGGTGATGATCGCGATGGCGCTGGCCTGCGAGCCGGGCGTGCTGATCGCCGACGAGCCGACGACGGCGCTGGACGTGACCGTCCAGGCGCAGATCCTCGACCTGATCGCGCGCATCCAGCGCGACCGGGGGCTCGCGGTCGTCCTGATCACCCACGACCTGGGCGTGGTGGCGCGCATGGCCGACGACGTCCTGGTCATGTACGGCGGCCGGACCGTCGAGCACGCGCCGGCCAGGGAGATCTTCAAACGGCCGCTGCACCCGTACACGCGGGCCCTGCTGGACTCGGTGCCCGGCGCGGACCCGGGCCGTGCCCGGCTGCGGGCCATCGCGGGAGCGCCTCCCTCGCTGCTCGCGCCGCCACCGGGCTGCCGGTTCCACCCGCGCTGCCCGGCCGCCCTCGACGTCTGCGCGACCACGCGACCGCCGCTCGCGGGCGAGCCCCACCGGGTCGCGTGCCACCTGGAAGGAGCCGACCACTGATGCTCTCCGTACGCGACCTGCGGATGACCTTCCCCGTACGCCGCGGGCAACGGGTCCGGGCGGTGGACGGCGTGAGCTTCGACGTGCCCGAGGGCCAGGCGCTCGGGCTGGTGGGCGAGTCGGGCTGCGGCAAGTCCACGACCGGGCGCATGATCGTCCGGCTGCTGGAGCCCACCGGCGGGACCGTCACCTTCGACGGCCAGGACATCACCCACCTGGGCCCCCGGGCCCTGCTGCCGATGCGCGGACGGCTCCAGATGATCTTCCAGGACCCGTACGCGTCGCTGAACCCGCGCCACACCGTCCGGCAGATCGTCGCCGGGCCGCGCCGGACCGTGGACCGGGACGGCGTCGTCGAGCTGCTCAGGCTCGTCGGACTGGACGCCGAGCACGCCGACCGCTACCCCCACGAGTTCTCCGGCGGCCAGGCGCAGCGGATCGGCATCGCCCGCGCGCTCGCCTCCCGCCCCCGCCTGGTCGTCTGCGACGAGCCGGTCTCGGCGCTGGACGTGTCCATCCAGGCCCAGATCGTCAACCTGCTCGCCGACCTGCGGGCCGACCTCGGGCTCGGCTACCTGTTCATCGCGCACGACCTGTCGGTGGTGCGGCACATGTGCGAGACGGTCGCCGTCATGTACCTGGGCCGGATCGTGGAAACCGGCTCCTCGGCCACCGTCTACGCCGATCCCGCCCATCCGTACACGCGCACGCTGCTGTCGGCCGTGCCGGTGCCCGATCCGGAGGTGGAGGCCGCGCGGGAGCGCATCGTCCTGCACGGCGACCCGCCCAGCCCGCTCGCGCCGCCGCCCGGCTGCGCCTTCCATCCGCGCTGCCCGAAGGCCCGGTCGCTGTGCCGGACGGAGCCGCCCGTGCTCACGACGGTACGGGGACGACAGGTGAGCTGCCACTTCCCCGAGGAGTGACCGGGCCTGCCTCCGGGAGGCCGGTTTCCTGAGCGGACCGGCTTCCCGGGGCTCGGTCGGGTCGGTGTCACCAGTACCTTTCCTCTCACATCCCCCTTGTCGGGCGAAACGCGCATCCCAGTTCGTGAACCGCCGGAGCGGAGGGATGCGACAGAGAGGCATGACACCGATGAACGGGCTCCCGTGAGCGAGCACGAGACGTGGCAGGACGCCCGGCTGCTGGAGGCCGTGGCCGACGGCGACCGGCGTGCGCTGGAAGTCCTCTATGCCCGGCACGCGCCCTGGCTCCTCCTCCGGCTCACCCGCCGCTGCGCCGACCCCGCCCTGGTGGACGAGGCGGTCCAGGACACCTTCGTCGCGGTCTGGCGTACCGCGCGCAGTTGGAAGGGGCGGGGCGAGGTCGCGGCCTGGATCTGGGGGATCGGCGTGCGCCGCCTGCTCGACCACCTGCGCCGCCGCCCCGCGGCGGTGCTGCCCGCCCACGAGCAGGTCATGGTCTCCGCCGAGGAGCAGGTGCTGCTCGGCATCGAGTACGGCGAGCTCGGCCGGGCGCTCGACCGGCTCTCCCCGGAGCTGCGCGCCGTGGTCCAGGCGACCGTCCTGGACGGCCTGACCACCCGCGAGGCCGGACGGCTGCTCGGCATCCCCGTGGGGACGGTCAAGACCCGGATGATGCGCGCCCGCGCGCTGCTGAGGGAGGAACTGGCGTGAGCACCTGGCACATGGACGACGGCATGGCCGCGGCGTACGCGGCGGGCGAACTGCCCGCGACGCCGGCCGCCTCCGTCGAGGCCCACCTGCTGGCCTGCGAGCAGTGCCGCCTCCTGCTGGCCCCGCGGGTGCCGCGGGCCCGCCTGGACCGGGTCTGGGACGACATCGCCGACACCGTGGACGCCCCCGCGCCCCGCCCGGTCGAACGGCTGCTGCGGGCCGCCGGGGTGCGCGAGCACACGGCCCGGCTGCTCGGGGCCACGGTCTCGCTGCGGCTGCCGTGGCTGGCCGCCAGCGCCGTGGCGCTGTTCTTCGCCGCGCTGGCCTCGGGGGAGACGAACCGGTGGGGACTGCTGACGTTCCTCACGCTGGCGCCGGTCGTGCCGGTGGCCGGGGTCGCCGTGGCCTTCGGGCGGGACGGGGATCCGGCCTACGAGATCGGGCTGGCCGCGCCGTACTCGACGTTCCGGCTGATGCTGATGCGGGCCGCCGCCGTGGTGGCGTCCTCGTCGGCGCTGGCGCTGGCGGCCGGGCTGACCCTGCCGGGCGGCGGCTGGGCGACCGCCGCGTGGCTGCTGCCCTCGCTCGCCCTCACCTCGCTGACCCTGGCGCTGTCCAGCCGGTACGACCCGCGCCGCTGCGCGATCGCGGTGACCGTCCCCTGGGTGGCCGCGGTCGTCGGCACGAACGTACGCGAGCCGGATCTGGCCATGTTCGGGGCCGCCGGGCAGGCCGGCTACCTGGCCGTCACCGTCGTGTCCGTCGTCCTGCTCGTCGTCCGGCGCAGGGAGTTCTCATGATCGAGGCAGTCGGCCTGGTGAAGACCTACGGCCGCGACCGGGCCCTGGACGGGCTCACCCTCACCGCAGGCAAGGGCGTCACCGGCCTGCTCGGCCCGAACGGCGCGGGCAAGAGCACCCTGGTACGGGTCCTCGCGACCGTCCTCGCGCCGGACGAGGGCGAGCTGCGGCTGCTCGGCCGCGACCCGGCCGCCGGACGGCTGGAGATCCGGCGGCGGCTCGGCTACCTGCCGCAGGACCTGGGCTTCCAACGCGGTGTCACCGTCTTCGAGTTCGTCGACTACGTGGCGATCCTGAAGGAGATGACACACCGCCGGTCCAGGCACGACGAGGTGCGCCGGGTGATCGAGGAGGTCGGGCTCACGTCCGTCGGCGGCAGGCGGGTCCGTACGTTGTCGGGCGGCATGCGGCGGCGTCTCGGCATCGCCCAGGCCCTGCTGGGCGAGCCCGAGCTGATCCTCCTGGACGAGCCCGCCGCCGGGCTGGACCCGGAGCAGCGGCTGCTGTTCGGCGAGCTGGTCGCGCGCCTCGGCCAGGACCGTACGGTCGTGCTGTCCACCCACCAGACCGACGACGTCGCCGCCCTCTGCGACCGGGTGGCCGTGCTCAAGGCGGGCCGGTGCGTGTTCGCGGGGGCTCCTCGGGAGCTCCGGGCGCTGGCCGAGGGGCAGGTCTGGGTGTCGGCGGAGAAGGCGGCAGGGACGTCGCGGCGGACCGGCGACGGCCTGTACCGCGGCCTCGGCCCCACGCCCCGGAACGCCCGCCCCGCCGACCCCACCCTGGAGGACGGCTACCTGCTGCTCCTCACGACAACCACCAACACCACGGACATCACGGAGGCTTCGGCATGACCCGCGACCCCGACGCCTCCCCTCCGGACACCCCCCGCAAGTCGGCCACCCCCCGCACGCCTCGCACGCCGGACGCACCGGACTTGCTGGAGAACGGTGGCGAGCCCGTCCATCCGCTGCTCGCGCACCTGCTGCCCGCGCTCGCGCTGGCCGAGACGCGGCGGCTGATGCTGCACCCGCTCGCGATCGCGGGCCTGGCCCTGTACCTGCTCGGCCTCGCCACCACGGAATGGGCGCCCCGGCCCGCCTACAGCGCGCTCACCAACGGTTTCGTCGTCCTGTGGGGGTTGCCGATCTTCTTCGCCGCGACGCTCACGGCCTCGGCCACCAGACGCGCGGGCACGGACGAGCTGCTGGCCGTCACCCCCGTCGGCCGGAACCTGCGCACGGCGGCCTGCTGCCTGGCCGGGCTGGGGCCGTTCCTGCTGGCCTGCGCGATCCAGGCCGTCATGGTGACCGTCTACGTGGTCGCCGACGTCGAGCTGGAGCGTTTCCCGAGCGTCCACGAGATCGCGGCGGGGCCGTTGTGCATGCTCGGCGCCTGTTTCCTGGGGGTGGCGGTGGCCCGGTGGCTGCCGTGGCCCGGGGTGTCCGTCCTGGTGATGCTCGCGTTGATCGTCGTCAACCAGCGGGTGGAGCCGCACCACTCGACGCTGTCCATGCTGGGCCTGTACGTCGAGTTCGCGCGGTGGGGGCCGCCGCCGTACCTGGAGGGCGTGGGTTTCCTGCCGGGCTCGCCCGCCTGGCACGCCCTCTACCTGCTGGCGTTGAGCCTGGGGGCCGGGGCGCTGGCGATGACCCGCGACTCGGACCGGCGCGGGCTCTGGGTCGGCATCGGCGCCGCCCTGGTCGTGACCGCGTCGGTGGCCGCGATCCGGCAACTGCCATGACCGCCATGACCGCCATGACCGCCACGACCGCCACGACCGCCACGACCGCCACGACCGCCACGACCCCGCCCGCCCCGCGGCGCCTGCTCGACCGGCTGCCCGGCGCGCGGGGCCGGGCGCGTGCGCTGCTCGTCCGGCGGCTCCAGCGGGCCATCTCCGCCAACGGCCCGCAGGCCGCGCTGGCCGCCGTGATCGAGCTGGTACGAGAAGGACTGCCGGCCACCGCGGTCGCCGTGGAACTGCCGGGCACCCGGATCACGTCGGGCGATCCCGGGCCGGTCGTCCACGATCTGACCGGTACCCGGATCACGTCGGGCGAGCCCTGGCCGGTCGCTCATGACGTGCCGCTGGTGTGGCACGGACGGGCGGTGGGCCGCCTGCTGATCACCCCGTTCGCCGATCCGCGGGCGGTCGCCGCGGTCACCCCGTACGTCGCCGACGCCGCCCACACCGCGGCCGTCGTCGCGGACCTGTGCCGGACCAGGGAACGCGTGCTAGCCATCCGCGAGGAGGAACGCCGCCGCCTCCACCACGACCTGCACGAAGGGCTCGGCCGGGCCCTGCGCGACCTGGCCGGGACGGTCGACGCGGCCGCCACCGGCCACCGCACCGACCCCGCCGCGGCCGACCGGCTCCTGCTCGACCTGAGCGCCGCCATGAACACGATCAGCCAGGAGATCAGAGCCCTCCTCCAGAACCCGAGCCCCCTCCAGGAAGCTCTCCAGGACCCGCACCCCCGGGTGCCGTCGCCGCGACGTGACAGGGCGCGGGCTCATTCCGGGGCGACCGGCGTGACGTAGACCTCGCGGATCTCCGGACGCCGCCGCAGCCGTTCCTCCACCGCCGACATCGCCCGCTCGGCCCCGGGAAGGTCCGTGGCCGAGGTGAGGGTCACCCGGGCGGCCACCATGACCTGGTGAGGGCCCACGATCACCGCGATCACCCTGCGCACCCCGGCGACCCCGGGCACCTCGGCGATCGCGCGGCGGATGCGGGCCAGGTCGGCGGCGTCCACGCTGGGCGCGGCGACGAGGTTCTGGTTGAGACGCAGCAGCAGACCCGAGACCGCGACCAGCAGGATCCCGATCAGCACGCTGCCCAGCGAGTCGTAGACCTCGTTCCCGGTCGCCTGGTGCAGCCCGAGCCCGGCCAGCGCGATCGGGCCGCTGACCACGGCCGCCGCGTTGGCCAGCGTGACGGTCTTGGCCGCCGGGTCGCTCCCGGCCAGCAGCTCCGACCACAACGACCGGCCGGTCACCGCGGCCCGCGCGCCGAGGGCCCGTACCGAGACGGCCAGCGCCCACCCGTCGCTGACCGTGATCAGGGTGATCACCAGGTAGCCCAGCGCGTACGAACCGCCCGAGGCCGACGGCTCGCCCAGGCCCTCCACGATCGACGCGACGCCCCCGCCCACGAACAGCCCCACGGCGGCGAACAGCGACCAGAAGAAGATCTCCTGCCCGTAGCCCAGCGGGTGGCGCTCGTCGGCCGGACGCGCCACCCGCGCCAGCCCGATCAGCAGGAACGCCTCCACCCCGAGGTCGGCCACGCTGAACATGGCCTCGGCGTACAGGATGGCCGAGCCGGTGGCCGCCGCCAGCACCCCGAGGACGACGGCCTGCGTCGCCACGACCACCATGGTGACGATCACGCTGGTCCGGCTGCTCGGCTGCGCGCTCATGCCGGAACGGCCTCCCGGCAGGCGATCATCGCTTGGGGGTCACCCGTACGACGGCGCGGCCGCGGTCGAAGGAGAGGAAGCGCAGGACGATGTCGTTCAGGGTGAGCGTGGTGACGCCCCGGATGTAGCCCGTGCAGCCGCCGCCCTCGTCGAACTTGCAGGTGGACGAGCCGCCCTGCTCGCCCTGGGAGCTCATGTCCCCGGCCCCGGTGAAGTCCGCCTCCCAGGTGACCTTGTCGCCCTCGACGCTCCCGACGGCGAAGCGGGAGATCCCGTGACGCTGCCCGAACTTCAGGACGTCCCCCGCCCTGAGGGTGACCTCGCACCGGGCGTCCCCGCACCCACCGAGCTCCCGCCCGCCCGCGCCGCCGGCGGCGTCGGGCGGCGACGTGGACGAGCCGGACGTGGATTCGGACGCGGGTTCGGACGCGGATTCGGAAGTGGGCGCCGACGTGCGCCCGGCCGTCCCGACAGGACCGGCGCACCCGGTCAACGCGCAAGCGAGCAGGAGTACAAGCCACTTGACCATGGCAAACACCCTAGGCTCCAGGACGGATCTCACCCCGGAGTTCCTCCTCACCCGGCGTGCCGCACCCCGCCGCGAACGCCATCCTCAGCGTGTCACGCGCAAGGCCCACTCGACCGAGTCCGGGGCCTGGACCCGTACCGTCAGGGTCTTCCTGCGGCCCAGATCGAGGCGGTTCATGATGGGGCTGATCACGTCGTCGAGGCAGGTGAAGGGCATGTCGATGCCCGGCTCCAGGATGATCTCCGCCTTGCCCTCCCCCCGGCAGCGGAACAGGACCCACAGCTCGTCCTTGCCGGGGGGCACGTCGCCCACGACCATGGACCCCTTCCTCGGGCCCGCCTTGAGGACGGTGATGGTGCCGGCCTCCATGCCCGGCAGGCGCAGGGACGCGGGTTCGGGCGGTGGCGTGCTCGCCGGGGGCTCGGTGGGAGGGACCGCCGCTGTCTTGCTGGGAGGGGCCGACGGGGTGGCGTCCCGCCGCTCAGCCGCCGGATCGGTCGGAGGCGCAGCCGTGCAGGCCGTCGCCAGGGCGAGAAGGCAGCAGGGAATGGCGAGAGACGCCACCTGTCGGATCATCATGTCGAGATCACCTTTGTTTGAGGTACCAGCCGACGCGCCATGGAGTCCAGGCGGTTACGTTTTTCGGCTTTTGGCCGCATACGTGATAAACGCCGTTGGTCTTCTTGCGCCAGACGCCGTACGTGGCGGTGGTGGTTTTGCGGGCGGGAGTCGGGATCGAGATGGTGTTGCCCAATGAAGCCGTGAGACTGGCGGACAGATTCACGCCCGTGGCCACTTCGGCCCCGGCGATGAGCCTGTCCACCTTCAGGCTGCCGGAGACGTTCCAGGAGACCGAGACCGTGCCGGAGACGGTGGCGGTGAAGGTGGACGTCGCGGCGTGCGAGGTGCTGTTGTGGTTCGACTGCGTCGGGCCGATCGCCTTGTGGCTGTTGCTGTAGGTGGAGACCCGATAACTGACCTCCCCAGGCGGGCAGGCCATCGCCAGGGAAGGAGCGGAGGACTTGGCGCGGAAGATCTCCGTGTCGTCGTCGAAGCCGACGACCACGTTCGGATTGCCGGGAACGGGCCGGGGATCGTCGGCGAAGGCCGGCGTCGCGCCCAGAATCGCGAGCGGTGCGATCAGTGCGGTTGCCGAGAGCGTGCGTTTCAGCGACATCGTGGGTAGGCTCCCTCTGCATCGAATGGTGCTCCACGGACGGGGATCGTTGGTCGCGGCACCCGTCCGTGCAGCTTTTTTGAATGTCTCCCCGGCTCTCCGCCGGGTATTGAGCGTCAGTTATTCACGCCGCTGAACGGCGAGCAACTCCTTGTCCGGCCCCGGCCCGTGTGCTAGCGGAACACGAATGGCTACATTCGGCCTACATTTGCCAGTTCTTCGGCTCGATTGACAGGGGTTTGCAACTTTATCAATAGCCCCGCCGGCGGCATTGTGGTCGCACGTTTATCGGCCGTCCATAACAAACGTGCACACTGTCGCCGGAATTATTGAGCAACGTCCGGTTTCGGGCTGATGGCGAACGACCGTTCGGCGCCTCCATGGAACGGCCCTGGAACGGGGTGGAACGCCCTCCATGACGTGAGCCACTCGTCGAAACACTCGATCCCCGCCGGACACGTCACCGGGCGCCGCCGTTCTCCGGTGTCGTCGCTGGCGCTGCTCGTCACCGGCCAGGGCTTGTCCGGTTTCGGCGACCAGTTCTACGTCGTCGCCCTCCCGGGGATCGTGCTGCTGCGCCACGGCACCGCGGCCCTGGGGACGGTGCTGACGGTCTACGGCCTCTTCCGGCTGCTCGGTCTCGTGCTCGGCGGCCCGCTCGCGGACCGCTGGACGCCCAGGCCGATCATGCTTGCGGCCGACGTCGTGCGGGCCCCGGCCGCGGGCCTGCTGTGCGCCCTGGCCTGGAACGGCGAGGACCGCCTGTGGGCGCTGGCGGCGGGCACGGCGGTGCTCGGCCTGGCCGGAGGCGTCTTCCTGCCGGCGAACTTCGCCATCATCCCCGACATCGTCGAGGAGCGGCACGTCCAGAGCGCCAACAGCCGCAACTACGCGACTGCGCAAGCCGTCGCGCTGACCGGGCCGGTGGTCGCGGGCGTGTTCGTCGCCCGGCTGGGCCCGGGGCCGGCGCTCGCCGTGGACGCGGCCTCGTTCGCGGTGTCGGTCGCGACCCTCTGGTTCGTCCGGCCGCGCCCTGGACGGGTGCGTCCTGAGCAGGGCGGCGGCGGGGCCGGCATGTGGGCCGTCGTGCGCGGGTTCCCGCTGTTCAGGGTGATCCTGACGCTGGCCGCCGCCGGAAATCTCGGCTTCGCCGGGATTCTGGAGGTCGGGCTGCCCGCGCTGCTGCACGAGACCGCGCCGGCGACGTTCTCCACCGCGTACGGGATCGTGCTGGGCGCCTTCGGGCTCGGCGCGCTCGCGGGCAGCGTCGTGGCGGGCCTGCTGCGCGCCCCGCGCAACCCGGTGCGGGCGGCGGTGCTGCTGATGCTCCCGCAGGCCGCGCTGCTCGGCGCGGTCGGCCTGATCGAGGGCCAGGTCTGGCCCGCGGCGCTCTTCCTCGGGGCGGGCGCGGCGAACGCGGCGGGCAACGTGCTGCTGATCACCGTCGTGCACACCACGCTGCCCGCGGCGGTGCGCGGGCGGGTGTCCGGGGCACTGCTGGTGGCCTCGTTCGGGATCTTCCCCGTGGGCGCGCTGCTCGCGGGACTCATGGCTTCCGCGGCCGGTCCGAGGACGGTGTTCGTCCTCGGCGCCGTACTGGTGGCCGCGGCAGGTGTGGCCGGCCTCGTCTCCGGGCCGGTCCGGAACTTCGCGAAGGGAGGTGAATCGCATGACTTACGAGATGAGCGACCTGGGCACTGACGCGCCGGTCGAGGTGAGCTGGATCGTTTTCTGAGCCCGACGGTAGACCCGCACACAGCGGCAGACAGTTTCAGGGCATCCGGGGAGAACGGCCGCTCCCCGGATGCCCGCTCGGCCATTTCCGAAGCGACCGCGAAAAGAAAGGACGACGATGACCCCCTCCCTGGACAGCCACATCCGCGTCAAACCCATCTATCCCGTGTACCGGCTGGACGACCGGCGTTTCCGCATCGGCGCCCAGGCCGGCGTCACGGTGGACTTCACCGACCCGTACGGGCAGCTCTGGACCCTCGTCGAGGCGCTGGACGGCGCGCGGCCGCTCGGCGAGGTCGCCGCGGCGGTCGGCCGGGCGCACCCGGGCATCGGCGTCGAGGACGTGCTCACCGCCGTCCGCGACCTGGACGGGCGCGGCTTCCTTGAGGAAGCGCGGCCCACGCCCTACGAGGACGGCCGCTACGAGGGCAACGTCAACTACTTCAGCCACTACGCCGGCCTGTCCGCCGCGCGCGAGCAGCCGCAGGACCGGCTGCGGTCCGCCCACTGCGTGCTGCTCGGGCTGGGCGGCGGCGGCTCCTACATCCTGCCCATGCTGCTCGCGGCCGGGTTCGGCAGGATCACGGCCGTCGACTACGACCGGGTCGAGCTGGGCAACCTGAACCGGCAGTCCCTCTACCGCGAGAGCGACATCGGCGCGTACAAGACCGCGGTGGCCGCCCGGCTGGCCAAGGAGGTGAACCCCGACGTCGAGTTCACCGCCGTGCAGCGCCGGATCGAATCGGCCGCCGACGTCGCCCCGCTCGTCCGGGGCGCCGACGTGGCGATCTGCGCGATCGACGAGCCGCCGTTCGTCGCGCAGCGGCGGGTGAACGCGGCCTGCGTGAAGGAGGGGGTGCCCTACGTCTGCGGCGGCTCGTTCGTCACCCGCGGCCGGTTGTTCTCGGTGCGCCCGCGCGAGACGGGCTGCATGGACTGCCTGCACCTGTACTACACGCGCGCCGACCCGAGCTACCTGTCCCAGCTCGCCGGGGCGCTGCGGGTCGAGCACGGCCGGGTCACCATCGCCTTCGCCCCGCACATCGCGCTGGTCGCGTCGCTGATCACCGGCGAGGCGATCCGGCTGGTGACCGGCCACGCCGAGCCGATCGCCCTGGGCCGTCAGCTCGACGTGCACTTCGAGACCGGCGAGCTGGAGGTCATGTCCCAGTGGCCGCGCGACCCGGACGGCTGCCCGGTCTGCGGCGACGGCGCCGACGCGGCCTCGTTCGCGGTGTGGGCGGAGGCGGAGAACGACTCCCCTATGCTTCGCTAGATGGACGTCATCCATCCCCCCAAGCTCAAGGCGGGCGACGTGGTCCGCGTGGTCGCGCCCGCCTGCTCGCGCGCGATGGTCATGGAGCACGACCACACCGCGCTCATCGACGCCCGCTTCGCCGAGCTCGGCCTGACGCTCACCTACGGCCGCCACGTCGACGAGCGGGACGCCTTCAACTCCAGCAGCGTCGCCTCCCGCGTCGCCGACCTGCACGACGCCTTCGCCGACCCGTCGGTGGCGGCGATCCTGACGGTCATCGGCGGCTACAACAGCAACGAGCTCCTGCCGCACCTCGACTGGGAGCTGATCCGGGCCAACCCCAAGATCGTGTGCGGCTACTCCGACATCACCGCCCTGCAGAACGCCTTCCTCGCCCGCACCGGGCTGGTCACGTACTCGGGGCCCCACTGGTCGACGTTCGGGATGCGGGACCACTTCGAGCAGACCCTGGAGTGGTTCACCGCGGTCCTGTTCGGCGACGCGCCGGTCGAGCTCTCGGCGGCGGCGTACTGGACCGACGACCTGTGGTTCCTCGACCAGGACAAGCGCGAGCCGATCCCCGGCGAAGGCTGGTGGCCGCTGCGGCCCGGCGCCGCCGAGGGGCGCGTCGTGGGCGGCAACCTCTGCACCCTGAACCTGCTTCAGGGCACGCCGTACATGCCGTCACTGGAGGACGCGCTGCTCGTCGTGGAGGACGACCTGGAGTCTCACCCGGCCACCTTCGCCCGCGACCTCACCTCGCTGCTCCAGCAGCCGGGCGCCGAGACCGTCCGCGGCCTGGTGATCGGACGGTTCCAGCAGGCCAGCCGCATGACCCGCGCCCTGCTGGAGCAGATCGTCGAGACGCAGCCGGGGTTGCGGGACGTCCCCGTCCTGGCCAACGTCGAGGTCGGCCACACCAACCCGCTGGCCACCTTCCCGATCGGCGGCCGGGCCCGCCTGACCGTCACCCCCGAACCATCGCTGACCCTCCTGCGCCACTGACCGCCGGCCCTCAGGACGCGGCGGCGGCCTCCCGGCGCGGAGCCGTGGCCTCGGCCAGGGCCTTCTGCTCGGCCTCGACCAGGGTGCGGCAGCGCGCCACCTCCGCCTCGACCCGGGCCCCGTCCCAGCCGAGCAGCCCGGCCATCAGCCGCGCCACCACGGGGGCCGCGTCGAGCGCGGCGGGGATCGCCTCGATGAGCATCCGGGTCCGCCGCGACAGCACGTCCTCGGCGTGCAGCGCGCCCTCGTGCGTGACGGCGTACACAGCCTCGGCCTTGATCCACGGGCATCCCTCCACCAGCGGCTCGCCGAGCGAGCGGTCGCCGTCGACCAGGGAGAGCACCTCCGGCGCCAGCGTGCCGTAGCGCTGGACGAGGTGCTCCACGACGTCGGCGTCCACGTCGTGGTCCTCGGCCAGACGCCGTACGGACACGCGCACGGCGGGCAGCCCGTCCGCGCCGATCAGCGGCAGCCGGTCGGTCACCGAGTCCGGCACGTCGAAGCCCTCCAGCGCCGCGTCGACCACGTCCTTGGCCATGACCCGGTAGGTGGTGAACTTGCCCCCGGCGATCGTGGCCAGGCCGGGCATCGGCACGTCCACGACGTGCTCGCGGGACAGCTTGGTGGTCGCCGAGCTCTCGTCGGCGGCCACCAGCGGGCGCAGGCCCACATAGACGCCCACCACGTCGTCGCGGGTCAGCGGCCGGGCCAGCACGGCGTTGGCGTGGTCGAGGATGTAGTCGATGTCCTCGCCGGTGGCCGACGGCTCCTCCCGGTCGCCGTCGTACTCGGTGTCGGTGGTGCCGACGATCCACCGCCGCCGCGTCCACGGGATGATGAACAGCACGCTCTTCTCGGTAGGGATGATCATGCCGGTGGACGCGTCGATGGCCTCCCCGGGCACCATGACGTGCACGCCCTTCGACATCCTGACCTTGAAGCCGGCCGGGGCCGAGCCGGGCAGCCCGTTGATCGGGTCGGTCCACACGCCCGCGCACACCACCACGGCGTCGGCCCTGACGTCGAGGTCGCGGCCGGTCTCCTCGTCACGTACGCGGGCCCCGACGATCCGCTCGTTGCCCTGGTCGCGCAGCATCTCGACGACCCGCGTCCGGGTGGCGACCACGGCGCCGTGCGCGGCGGCCGTCCTGGCCAGGGCGAGCGTGAAGCGGGCGTCGTCCACCTGCGCGTCGAAGTAGATCATGCTGCCGGACACGGCGTCGGCGCGGAGGCCGGGGGCCATCCGGCGGGACTCCTTGACCGACAGGTACCGGTGCCGGGGCATCGGCCGGCGCATGCCCTCCAACGTGTCGTACAGGGTGAGCCCGGCCCCCACGTACGGCCGCTCGATGAGCCCGTGCTGCAGCGGGTACAGGAACGTGACCGGCTTGACCAGGTGCGGGGCCAGCCGCGAGACCAGCAGGTCGCGCTCCTTCAACGCCTCGCGGACCAGCTTGAAGTCGAACTGCTCCAGGTAGCGCAGCCCGCCGTGGATGAGCTTGCTGGACCGGCTCGACGTGCCGGAGGCCAGGTCGCGGCTCTCCACGAGCGCGACGCGCAGCCCGCGGGAGGCGGCGTCCAGCGCGGCGCCCGCGCCGGTCACGCCGCCGCCGACCACGAGCACGTCGAAGGACTGCTCGGCCAGCCGGTCGATGGCGGCCTGACGGTTTCTGGCGTCCATCGCCCCGGTCATGTTCATTGATCCCCCGAACCACGTTTTGTGCTCAACTGCTCACAATCCGTATACGTTTCCCTGATCGGGGAATGGCACACAACGCCGACACCACGGAAGCGGGGGCAGCGGTGGTCGAACGTGTCAAGCGGCGGGAACTGGCCGGTGAGCTCATCGCCGAGTTCGCCGGCACGATGGTGCTCATCCTGTTCGGGGTGGGCGTCGTCGCCCAGGTGGTCGCGGCGGGCATCGGCGACCACGACAGCATCGCCTGGGCGTGGGGCATCGGCGTCGCGCTCGGCGTCTACGTCGCGGGCCGGATCACCGGCGCCCATCTCAACCCGGCCGTCACGCTGGCGTTCGCGGCCTTCCGGGGGTTCCCCTGGGCCAAGGTGCTGCCGTACTCGCTGGCGCAGACCGTGGGGGCGTTCGTCGGGGCGCTGCTGGTGCGCTGGAACTACACGGAGGTGCTGACCAAGGTGGACCCCGGGCACACGCTGAAGACCCAGATCGTCTTCTCCACCCTGCCCGGCAACGGCGAGCTGCCGGTGGGCATGTGGGGCGGGTTCCGCGACCAGATCATCGGCACCGCCATCCTGATGTTCGTCCTGTACGCCCTGTCCGACTCGCACAACCTCGCGCCCAGCGCCAACCTCAGCCCCGTCGTCATCGGCCTGCTCATCGTCGGCATCGGCATGGCGTGGGGCGCCGACGCCGGCTACGCGATCAACCCCGCGCGCGACTTCGGGCCGCGCCTGGCCAGCTTCCTCACCGGCTACTCGGGCGCCTGGCGCGACCAGTACGGCGACCTGTACTTCTGGGTGCCCATCGTCGGCCCCCTGCTCGGCGGCGTGGCCGGCGCCGGGCTCTACCAGCTGATGATCGCCCGGTTCCTCCCCGAGCCCGAGCCCGACCTTGAGGACGCGGGCCGCGTCTGACCCGACCGGAGGAGAACGACCATGCCCGATTTCGTGGGGGCCGTCGACCAGGGCACCACCAGCACCAGATTTATGATCTTCAATCACGGCGGCCTGGAGGTGTGCAAGTTCCAGCTCGAACACGAGCAGATCCTGCCCAGGGCCGGCTGGGTGGAGCACAACCCGATCGAGATCTCGACCAGGACCTCCGCGGTGATCGAGACCGCCCTCCAGCGCACCGGGTTGCACGACACCGACCTGGCCGCCGTGGGCATCACCAACCAGCGCGAGACCACGGTCGTGTGGAACCCGCGCACCGGCCGCCCGTACTGCAACGCCATCGTGTGGCAGGACACCAGGAGCGCCAGGATCGCCGCGCAGCTCGAACAGGACGGCCGTGGCGAGGTCATCCGCAGGAAGACGGGCCTGCGGCCGGACGCGTACTTCTCCGGCGGCAAGATCCAGTGGATCCTGGAGAACGTCGAGGGCGTGCGCCAGGCGGCCGGGCGGGGAGAGGCGGTCTTCGGCAACACCGACACCTGGACCCTGTGGAACCTCACCGGCGGCGTCCGCGGCGGCGTGCACGTCACCGACGTGACCAACGCCAGCCGCACCATGCTCATGGACCTGGAGACGCTGGAGTGGGACGACGAGCTGCTGTCCTTCTTCGGCATCCCGCACGAGATGCTGCCGGAGATCCGCCCGTCGTCCGAGCCCGCGTCCTACGGCGTGACCAGCGCGTACGGCCCGTTCGCCGGCGAGGTGCCGATCACCGGGATCCTCGGCGACCAGCAGGCGGCCACCGTCGGCCAGGTCTGCTTCTCGCCCGGCGAGGCCAAGAACACCTACGGCACCGGCAACTTCATGCTCCTCAACACCGGCACCGACCTCGTACGCTCCGAGCGCGGCCTGCTCACCACCGTCGCCTACAAGTTCGCCGGCCAGCCCGCCGTGTTCGCGCTGGAGGGCTCGATCGCCGTGACGGGGTCGGCCGTGCAGTGGCTGCGCGACCAGTTGCACATCATCCGTACCTCGGCGCAGAGCGAGGACCTGGCCCGGCAGGTGACCGACAACGGCGGTATCTACTTCGTCCCGGCGTTCTCGGGGTTGTTCGCGCCGTACTGGCGGCCCGACGCGCGCGGCGCGATCGTCGGCCTGTCCCGGTACAACAGGGACGCCCACCTCGCGCGGGCCACCCTGGAGGCCATCTGCTACCAGAGCAGGGACGTCGTGGAGGCCATGCAGCAGGACTCCGGCGTGGTGCTGGACGTGCTGAAGGTCGACGGTGGGGTCACCGCGAACAACCTGTGCATGCAGCTCCAGTCCGACATCCTGGGCGTGCCGGTCAGCCGTCCCGTGGTGGCCGAGACCACCGCGCTGGGCGCCGCGTACGCCGCCGGGCTGGCCGTCGGCTACTGGAAGGACACCGACGAACTGCGCGCCAACTGGGCCGAGGACCGGCGCTGGAACCCGGAGTGGAGCGACGAGCAGCGCGAGAAGGGGTACGCGGGCTGGAAACGCGCGGTGAGCCGCACCCTCGACTGGGAGTCCTGACCGCCCGCGGGACGCCCTTACCGCGCGCTTACCGCCGCGGTCCCCACAATGAGATCTCCGGCAGAAGGAGATCGCGTGCGATTACCGTTCCACGGAAAACCGCTCGGAGAGCTGTTCGGCAGGCTGAGCATCCGCGCCCGCCTCACGCTCACGTACGGGTCCATGCTGTTCGTCGGCGGCACGCTCCTCCTGACCGTCACCTACCTGCTGTTGCGCTCGGTGCTGGACAACGTGGAGTTCTCGCTCGACGTGCCACCGGGCACGCCCGACGCGTTGGTGACGATCTGGCGGCACCAGATCGAGATCCAGGCCGTCAAGCTGAACGAGCAGATACTGCGTCTCATGGTCCAGCAGTCCGTGCTGATCCTCCTGGGCGTCGGCCTGTTCGCGCTCGTCTGCGGCTACCTGGTCGCCGACCGGGCGTTGCGGCCCGTCGCCAAGATGACCGCGACGGCCCGCAAACTCTCCGAGAGCACGCTGGCCCACCAGCGCATCGACCTCCACGGCCCCGAGGACGAGCTGAAGGAGCTGGCCGACACCTTCGACTCGATGCTGACCAGGCTCAACAGCGCCTTCAACTCCCAGCGCCGTTTCGTCGCCAACGCCTCCCACCAGCTTCGTACGCCGCTGACCATCAACCGCACGGTCCTGGAGATCGCGCTCTCCGACCCGCTGGCCTCACCCGACCTGAAGGCCCTCGCCCGCACCCTGCTCGAAGTGAACGCGCGCAACGAGAAACTCATCGAAGGGCTGCTGCTGCTGGCCAGAAGCGAACGGGAGCTCGCGCGCAGAAGGCCGGTGGACATCAACGACGTGACGCTGACGGCGGTGGAACAACTGACGCCCTCCGCCGACCGGCGCGGCGTCACCGTCACCTCGCGCCTCGGCGGCACGACCATGCAGGGCGACCCGGTCCTCCTCGAACACGCCGTGGGCAACCTGGTGGACAACGCCATCAAGTACAACCTCCCGCAGAACGGGCAGATCTGGATCAGCACCGACGAGACGCTGACCGGGGAGGTCGTCGTCCACGTGGCCAACACCGGGCAGCCCGTGCCGGCGTACGAGATCGGCAGCCTGTTCGAGCCGTTCCGGCGGCTCAACTCCGACCGCGTGGACTCGGCGAACGGCTCGGGGCTGGGACTGTCGATCGTCCGCGCGGTCGTCCAGGCGCACGGCGGCCAGGTGACCGCGTCCCCGCGCGAGGGCGGCGGCCTCTCCGTCACGATCAGCCTGCCCAACCGCTGAGGGACGACCCCGCGACGGCCTGTCTGGAGGCCGTCGCGGGGGATCTCAGAGGGTCACTTGCCGGACGGCGGGTACGCCTCGGGGTGCTTCTTCGGGTCGGGCATCTGGTCCCAGGACGGGTCGTCGATCACCTTGCACGGCTTGGCCGGCCCGTCGACCACGAAGCCGCCGAACTGCCACAGCGCCCTGGGCTTCTCGGGCCCCGAGGTCTGGTCGTCGTCCTCGGTGAACTCCATGACGGCGGTCTGACCTGGCTTGATGCGCTTCGGGTCGATCTGCACCTGACCGTTGCCCAGCCGGAACGTCTTGGCGTTGGGGCTGTTCTCGATCGCCTTCCTGATCCTCTCGTGGACCGCGGGGTCCTTGCTCTGCAGCTCTTCCTTGGTGAAGGAGGGGCCGGCGTCGGCGGGCGCGCGGTCGGGGGCGCAGCGGGTGCCGGGCTTGAGGTAGGAGACGTCCGCGGGCAGGCCGAGCGCCGCCAGGTCCTTCTCCACCTGGCCGGGATCCTGGAACTCGTTGATCTTCAACGTGATCGTGCCGTCGGTGTTCTTGCTGACCGCGTAGGCGGGGGTGTCAGAGCCGTTGAGGAAGGGCGTCGCGACGGCCGCCGCGGCCAGGACGGCGGCCACCGCCGTGCCGGTGAGCAGGCGCCGCCTGGTGCGCCGGCTCCGGGCCCCGTTGCGGGCCTCGATCTCGGCTTTGAGCTCCATCAGTACGTGTTCCTTGAAGTTCATCGGATTCCTTCCATGACGAAGGGGGCCGTCTCCGGTACGTCCCTGAGCGCGTGGCGGGCGCGGTGCAACCTGGCGCGGGCGGCTCCCTGCCGGATCCCCAGAGCGGTGGCCGCCTCGCCGATCGTGAGCTGGTCGATGACGACCAGTTCGAGCATCGCGCGGTCACCGTCGGGCAGTCCGGCCATGGCCTGGAAGGCGCCTCTGGCCAGGTTCTCGGCGTCTATGCGTTCCACCAGCTCGGTCATGTCGTCGGGGGCGAGCTGCCGTCGCCCGCCCACCCGATCGGCCAGTCTCGTCTCCTTGAACGCCCGACGCCGCTCGGCCGAGAGCCTGTTGCGCGCCACGCCGTACAGCCAGGCGATCTCACTGCCGCGTCCGGGCCGATAGGTGTGCGCGGAGTCGAGCACCGCCACGAACACCTCCGCCACCAGGTCGGCGACCGTGTGCGGATCGTCGATCCGGCGTGCGAGGAACGAGGTGATCGCATCGACGTGACGCCGGTAGAAAGCCTCGAAAGCGTCCGGATCTGTAGCGATGTCCGGCTGTTTGCGACGCACCGGCCGTGCTCCCTTCGTCGATTACACCCCTTCTTGGTCAGTAGCCGAGAAAACGTTATGAGAGCTGACAGAACAGACACCTCGCGCCGCCCGCGTCCGGACACCGAAACCCGGACGACACCCGGCACGACCGTGGCTTATGCTCCTGATGCCACGGCAAACCGTCGGCCATCCCCCAGCAGCGAAGACGGACGGAACGCACGGTGAACCAGCCAGACGTCACCACCACGGTGGACATCGCCATCGCGAACGCCGCGCGCCTGCTCTACAACGCGGAGACGATCACCGACCTGGCGCTGATGGAACGCCTTGAGCGCCTCGCCGACTCCTGGATCTCCATCGCCGAGTTCCTGCACGAGCGTGACAAGAGCTAGCCGCGCGTTGCTACGGTGCCCGGCATGGGCCACCGCACGAGATCACTGAGCCGGGCGGACGTCACCACGGCGTTGGCCATGACACTCGACGCCGCGGGCCCCGCCGCCCCCTCGGCGCAGTACTTCGCCAGGTTCGCGGTGAACGGGGTCGAGGTCGAGCTCAGCACCGTCGAGAGGCCGGCCGGTTCGGACGTCCTGGAATGCGTAGGGGAGGGGCCGTGGCGGCATCACGTCCTGGTCGCGTGCGGCTCCCACCAGGTGCCGGCGGTCCGGCTGGAGATCCGGCTGGCCACCGAGCTCCTGCGCGACCGCGCCGACCGGTACGGCCCGATCATCGACCACCTGGGCGTCCACGGCTTCGACCCCGACCTGTTGCGGCGCGCGATGGACGCCTGCGACGTCCCGGCCGCCCGCCGGCAGCCGGTGCAGAACCTTCTCGTCTCGGGCGCCTGACCTCCTGAAACGACGGGGCCCCCGGGGCGTGGGCTTGTGCCCGGTCCCGGAGGCCCCTCTCGCGACTGACGTCAGCTCACGTCCGCGAGAACTTCTTGAACAGGTAGAAGTAGAGCTTGATGTACTGCCCGACGAGGATGCCGTTGATGATGGTGCCCTCGCGGATGAACTGCGGCCCGCCCAGGAAGATCAGCCCGATTCCGGCGGAGACGACCAGCAACGTGCAGTCGAAGGCCGTTTTGATGTTGCCCCACTTGTAGCCCGTCCGCTTGAAGACCGTGTTGACGAACATGTCGACCGGCATGAGCACCAGGTTCGCCCGGATCATCAGGAACAGCCCGAACGCCAACGTCGCGTCCGCGACCACCAGGAGGACGAACTTGGCGGCGTACACGTCCAGCACGATCCAGCTCGTCAGCATCAGGTTCAGATCGAGGAACGTGGCCAGGACGAGGGCCGGGATCAACGCCAGGAAGTTCCTGAGCTTGAAATCCTTCGGCAGGACGAGATAGGTCAGCAACAACATCAGCAGCTCAAGGGCGAAGTTGAACGTCCCCTGGCTGACCGAGGGGAAGACCAGCGTCATCGTCCGGGTGAGACTGCTCTGCGGCGAGATGCCGATCCCCGCCCTGATGGCCAGGCTGACCCCCAGGGTCAGCAGGTAGATGCCGGCGCCGTAGGTGATCCAACGCCGCACCAGGCTTCCGGTGTCGACGACTCCGGCCTCTTTTTCATGCTGTAGCACAGTTGCCTCCTTGGCTGTATTGCTGTTCCGGCCGGAGCCTGCCGGATGACGCGGTGTACGCCTCAGACCATGAACCCGAAGCGGTCGAGCGAGATGAAGAGGGTCAGCAGCTTGTTGACGACCGGCTCGCCCTCGTTGTGGTTGCCCAGCTTCTCCAGCGCGGCGTCGATCGACCGGGTCGCGTCGACCAGCTCGGGCAGGTTCATGTTCGCCATGACGCCGTAGATGTCGAGGGGCAGCGCGGCCTTCACCTGCCCGTCCTCGGTCACGACGCAGCCGCCGACGTAGGCGTCGAGCTGCTTGAGGTTGTCGCACATCTCGGCGCTGTCGGTGCCGACCACCACGAAGTAGGCGAAGGGCGCCGGCCAGAACGTCGAGACCGCCCCCCGGTCGATCGAGACGCCCTTGAACAGGCCGTTGACGACATGGCGGGTGCCGTCCGCGTAACGCTGCACGACGGAGATCCGGTTCAGCGTGACCCCGTCCACCTCGGGCACGACGGCGCCGTCCATGAACGGGACCCAGACCTCCTGCGCGAACTTGAGATGACCGCGCCCGTAGACGTCGAAGAGCAGGACCTTGGCCCGGCCGCCGTCCTCGGAGATCTCGATCGGCGTGAGGTCGAGCTGCGCGGGAGCCAGATCGGCCAGGCCCGGCCTGGGCTCCTGGACCATGACCGAATAGTCGAGGTCGACCGGCTTGAGGAGCTTGCGGTCCTTGGCGACCAGCTCGCCGCCCTTGAACACGTACCGAGGGTTGATCTTCGACAGGCTGTCGGTGAGCACGATGTCGGCGAAGCGGCCCGGGGCGAGCGAGCCGAAGTCGTGGTCCATGCCGAAGGAGCGCGCGGAGTACAGCGTGCCCATCTTGATCGCCTGGATCGGGTTGAGGCCCATCTCGACGGCCAGGGAGATCACCCAGTCGATGTGCCCCCTGGTCAGCACGCGGTCGACGGAGATGTTGTCGGCGCACATCTGGAAGTTCTCGGCCGGCCAGCGGCGCTTGACGATGGCGCGCAGCATGGTCTTGATCACCTCGGGGCTGCCGACGCCGAACTTGATCTGGGTCTGGAAGCCGTACCGGATGCTCTTCTCGATGTCGTCCTCGTTCCAGACATCGTGGTTGTTGTGCGCGCCGATCGCGGGCATGTAGTTCAGCAACATGTCCGACAGCGCCGTCACACCCCAGTGGCTGTTCACGAAGCCGCCCTTGGCGCGGCCCAGGGCGGACTTGCGGAAGTCGTCCTCGTTGCCCGTCATGTAGGAGAGGTGGGCCAGCTCGCCCAGCCCGATCACCGGGTCCATCTTCAGCATGGCGTCGGTGACCTCGACCGACGTCTTCTTGCCCGGCGCGAAGGCGTAGATCCGGTAGGGCAGCTTCTCGTAGTCCTTGAACAACGCCTCGGCGGCCGCCACGGCCTCGTCGCCCGCCGCGCTGGCGAAGTCCAGGGTCTCGGCGAAAATGGTGGTCGTGCCGCTCGGCACGATCGCCTCCCCGAACGCCGCCGGGTGGGCCAACTGGGCGTCGAAATGCAGGTGCGCGTCGATGAGCCCGGGGATCGCGTAAAGGCCCTCGCCGTCGAACACCTCGCGTACCCGCACGATCGACTCGTCGGGGTTCAGCGCGATGATCCGCTCGTTGTAGACGAGGATCGAACCCTGGTAGACGGTCTCGCTGTGGACGTCCAGAACGCTGAGGTTGCGCAGCAGCAGGTCTGCCTCCCTCTCTCCGTTCAGGATGTCGAAGACCGCCCGCACGTGGTCGTAGTGGACCGAGACCCGGTCCGCCCTACCGGTCTGGCCCGTCTTCTCCTGCTGGAGCATGATTTCCTCGCTTCAATACTCGGCTGTTGCGATTCCGCCGGCGGAACGAGCTCCAAGGACGCGGCTCCGGGATGCCGGCGGCCAGGTCGCGGAGTTGATCAGGGGCCGCCGGGGCCGTGTCGCTCGTACGCGCTGTGGCTATGAAATGGCACCGCACCGTTGCTGACAAGCAGCCGTTTTCGCACGGACTGTACTCTTTTTGCGCACAGTCCAGTTTTCTGCGCACGGTCCGGCCGGCCCGGGAGGCCCGATGCTCCACTCACGCCTGCTGCACTACATCGACGAGGTCGCGCGGTACGGCTCCATCCGGGCCGCCGGGGCAAGGCTCCACGTCGCGCCGTCGGCCATCAACCGGCAGATCCTGCTGCTTGAGGAAGAGCTCGGCGAGCCTCTCTTCGAACGCCTGCCGCGCGGCATGCGGCCCACTCCGGCGGGCGAGCTCCTCCTCGCCCACGTACGGAAGACCCTGCAGGAGTACCGCGAGGCCGTGACGGAGATCCGCGACCTGCAGTCACTGCCGAGCGGCGAGGTGGTGATCGCCACGATGACCGGCCTGGCCAGCAGCATCGTCTCCACCGCCACGGTGAACTTCCACGCCCGCCATCCCGAGGTGCGGATCTCCATCCGCGCGCTGTCCACCCACGAGATCCTGCGCGCGGTGGCGAACAGCGAGGCCGACCTGGGCCTGGGGTTCAACGTCCCGTCCTCGGCGCAGCTCGAACTCTGCTGGCAGATGGACACCCGGCTCGGCGCGGTCATCGCCCCGCATCACCCGCTGGCCCGCCTGGAGTCCATCCCGCTGGCCCAGTGTGCGGCCTACCCGCTCATCTTCGCGGACCGCTCGATGGTGATCCACGGCATCATCGCCGACACCTTCGCCGAGGCCGGCCTGAAAGTCGAACCCGCCTTCCACACCAATTCGATCGAGACGATGAAACGCCTGGCCGCCGCGGGGGAGGCCATCGCCTTTCTCAGCAGGTTCGACATGGCCGAGGAACACCACAACGGCACCCTCGCCTTCCGCCCGGTCCGCGACCGCGCCTTCAGCGACAACATCCTCTCGCTCGTCCGCCGCGAAAAACACGGTCACGGCCTGGCCGGCCTCCTGTTCGCCGACGAAATCATCCAGACCCTGGAATCCGTGGCCCACCCGCCCCTCTGACGCCCCGGCCTTTTCCCGCAGGGTACGGCGGTCGTCACGGGCATTCGGCGCGCATCATCTCGTCCATGAACCGGCCGAATTCGAGGTCGTAATACACCCGTGCGATGGGCCAGACCTCCTGGAACTCCTTTATCTTCACGTCCGCCCGCATGATGCGCTGCCAGGTGAGCCACACGTCGTCCGGCATGAGCCCGTTCTTGCGACTCAAATAGCAGCCCTCGAACCCACGAGGGTGCGGTAGTCGCCGTACTGCATCGAGCGCGTGAGAGCCTGTGACTGGCGTGAAACCAGTCTGAGCTGGAGAGTCGTGAGCAGCAAGGCGACCACCACCCCGAAGAAGGATGCAATCTGCAACCACTCTGACAATCGCATGACTCTCCTTTCCGCCTTCGATCGACCCGCTCCCGCCTGTGGTCGGTCCTCTCAACGAATTGCGGCCGTTCGCGGGTTCCGCGCCCTGCCATCGGTAAGGAATGCCAGACGAAAAGGAGAGTGGCGCAATAAATGCGTCCCATGCGCATCACGCCGCCGGAAAAAGCGTCGGCGGTATCCGTGGGTCCGGCGACCCCGCGCATTTCGAGGGCGGGGGACAGCCTGGTAGGGCCGGCGGAGATCTACCGCGAAGGCCGTGCCGAGGTAGGTTGAACACCTCCGGTGGGCGTTCTTGCGGAAGCCGTCGTCAGGAGTTCGCCCGTACGCCGATCCGGCCGAGCTGGTGGTCGAGGACCGCGACCGCCTCCGTGACGTCCAGTTCGCCGACCAGCACCCCGTCGGCCAGGCCGCGCGCGAGCCCGAGCAGCACGTGAGCCTCGGCACCCGCGTCGAGGCCCGGTTCCGACGCGGTGGCGGTCACGAGCGCGGCGATCTCGCGGTGGACCGTGTCGCCGCCCGCGCGGTACAGCTCGCGTACGTCGGGGTCGGCGACGGCCGTGGCCAGGAACGCGTGTCCGGCGAGCAGGAGCACGGGCGCGCGAGCGCCCAGCTGGACGACGGCGAGCAGCGTGCGCCGCAGCGTGTCGGCCGGGCTGCCGGCGTCCGGCAGCGCCGCGCGGACATGGCGCTCGATCTCCTGCCTGAGCAGGTGTGCGCTGGCCCGCAGCAGGTCGGCCTTCGCCGGGAAATAGTGCTGCACGAGCCCCTTGGAGACGCCGGCCTCCTGGGCGACCCGCCCCATGCTCACCCCGGCCAGGCCGTCGTGGGCGCACAACCTGAGTGCGGCGTGGGCGATCTCCGCCCGCCGCGCCGCGTGGTCCACCTGCTTCGGCACGGCCCCGCCCCCCTCTTCGCGATACGAGTGTATCGTGACATTTGATGCGATACGATCGTATCGCGAAGGGTGCGAGCGGAGGTCCCGTACGTGAACGATCTTGTGGAACCCAACATCGGAGCCGCGTTCCGCGGGCGGCGGCTCGGCCACTTCCGTGACGCGTCCGCCTTCGCGCGCTACCGGACCGCCTACGACCAGGCCATGGCCCGACTGCCCGAGCCGGATCTGGTCCAGGACGTGGCGACCCAGTTCGGGACCGTCCGGGTCCATCGCTTCGGCGCGGGCGACGGCGTGCCGCTTCTCCTGCTGCCGGGACGCACCGCGTCCACCCCGATGTGGGAGGCGAACCTGGCCGGGCTCGTCGCCCACCGCCCGGTCTACGCGATCGATCTGCTCGGCGAGCCCGGCCTCTCGGTGCAGACGCGGGCGTTCACGACCGCGGCCGACCAGGCGAGCTGGCTGACGGAGCTGCTGGACGGGCTCGGCCTCGACCGGGTGCACCTCTTCGGGGTGTCCATCGGCGGGTGGAGCGCCTTCCATCTCGCCCTGAACGTCCCCGAGAAGATCGCCTCGGTGAGCCTGCTCGATCCCGCCGTGCTCTTCGGCCGGATCACCTGGAAGGTCATCGTCATCTCGCTGGGCTCGGTGGTGCCGTTCTTCCCCGAGTCGTGGCGCAGGAAGCTGTTGAGCTGGATCTCCGGCGGCGCCGACGCCTCCGACGACGAGCCCGTCGCCAACCTGATCTCGGCCGGGATGCGGGACTTCACCGCCTTCCTGCCGCCGCCGACGTACCCCGCGGACGACACGGTGGCCGGACTCGACGTGCCGGTGCTCGCCCTGATCGCCGGGCGCAGCATCATCCACGACCCGCGCAAGGCCGCCCGGCGCGCCCGCCGCCTGCTCGCCAAAGGCGTCGTCGAACTGTGGCCGGACGCCTCCCACGCCATCAACGGCGAGTTCCCCGAGCGTGTCAACGCCCGGGTCCTGACCTTCGTCGACGAGGTCGACCGCACCCGCGAGACGCCGTGACGCGCGCGCCGGTGAGAGCGAATGGAGGTGAGGGGGCCCCTCAGCCGGACTGCTCGCGCAGTTCCCTGGTCGCCGAGCGGTAGGCCCGCGCGACGCCGGTGAGGATGCCCAGCATCAACGGCACCTGCTCCGGCGGGTAGTCGGCGCGGATCTCGCCCAAATGCCGCTCGGAGGTGATGCGGGTGGCGTGGTACTCGGCCATGCCACCTTCCAGTAGTTCCACGGTGACCATGCGCCGGTCGCGCTCGCCGCGCACCCGCCGTACGTAGCCGGCCTTCTCCAGACGGTCGATGAGCCGGGTCGCGGAGGCGGACGGCAACCCCAGTTCCTCGGAGATGACTCCCACGGGAAGCGGGCCGCGCATCTCCAGCAGGATGAGGGCCGCCACGTCCACGTGGTGCACGCCCAGCCGGTCCGCGATCGCCTCGATGTGCAGCATGACCGCGATCAGGAACTCGCGGAAGACGTCCTCTTCTGGGTGCTTGTCGGTCACTCGGCCCAATGTACTTCACCGCGATGTATCTTTGAATCGAAGTAACTTCGATTTGGAGAGAAAATGGACGTTCTTGTCATCGGGGCCGGGGTGGGCGGCCTGGCCGTGGCGCGGAGCCTGCTGTCCGCCGGCCACCAGGTGCGGATCTTCGAGCAGGCGCCGGCCCTGCGGACGGGCGGCGCGGGCCTGAGCATCTTCAGCAACGGCGCGGCGGTGCTGCACGATCTCGGTGTCAGCCTCGACGGGGTCGGTGGCCGGTTCGACCGGATCGACGCGCTGACCTCCGACGGACGACTGCGGCTCAGCTCCGACATGGCCCATGCGGCCGCGCTCTACGGTTTCCCGAACAAGTCGATCTCCCGCCGCCTTCTGCTGGAACGGCTGTCCGACGGGCTGCCCGACGACCTGATCGGCTACGGCACGGCCCTCCGGACGGTGACCCAGGACGGTGACCACGTCACGGCGACCTTCGACGACGGCTCGACGATCACGGCCGACCTGCTCATCGGGGCCGACGGCCACCACTCGGTCGTCCGGCGCGAGCTGTGGGGCGACGTCCCCATCCGGACGGCCACCTTCGGCACCTGGCAGGCCCTGAGCCCGATCGACATCGACCTCACCCGCACCCACCTCCACCTCATGATCACCGGGCGGGAGGGCGCGTGCGGCATGATCCCCGCCGGGGACGGCAAACTCCAGTGGTGGTTCGACGTGCGCTGGTCCCCGGGCGAGCCGCGCCCCGCCGCGCCCCTGGCCGAGCTCAGGCGCCGCTTCGGTCACTGGGCGTCGCCCGTCCCCGAGCTGCTCGCCCAGGCGTCCGAGGACGACCTCGACTTCTTCGGGCATCACTGGCAGAAGGTGCGCCGGGAGTGGGGCAAGGGCCGCGTCACCCTGCTCGGCGACGCCGCCCACCTCATGCCGCCCACCCTCGGACAGGGCGCCAACCAGACCCTTGAGGACGTGTGGGTGCTCGGGCGCGAGCTCGCCAAGGGCGGCGACCCGGCGGAACGGCTACGCGCCTACGAGCGGGCCCGCTACCCGCACGTCAACCTGGTGTCCAGGATGGCCAGGCGCAGCCCGGCCAACTGGCGCATCCCGCCGTTCATCGGCCGGATGGTGCCCGAGACGTCCCAGAGCGGGATGCTCGCCCGCTTCAGCAACCGTCTCACGGCCCTCGCAGGCTGAGAGCGGGGATGCGCCGCTGCCCGCGTTCACTTCCTGGCGGGGAAGGCGGCACGCAGCGACGAACCGCGGGTGATGAGGGCGACCCCGCCCAGAGCCGGCGCGGACAGGCCCTGGAGCACGGCGTACCAGGTCGGGCACAGGCCGGGGATCAGGTCGACGGCGACGATCGCGATGGGCAGGGTGGCCGACAGGGTGCGTACGCGGTCGAAATCCTTGTACGACCCCTGCGAGGCGCGGACGGTCATGCGGTGGATCAGCGGGGCGACCGCGACCAGGATCACTCCCCTGATCCACATGAACGCCGACGCCTCCTGCCCGGCGAACGTCGTCACGGCGACCACCCCCAGGACGATGACACCGACGACGCCGAAGAGCGTGACGCACTTCTTCATCGTGGCGAAGGCGTCCTGGGTGCGGGCCTCGCCGAGGGGCGCCGTCGCGGTCGTGGTGAGGCCGGTGTTCGCCATGGTCGTACTCCTCCGTGTCGTTGTGTCAACGATGCTAGGAAGAGGGGATTCGGCCCGGTATGCGGCTGGCCGTACGGATGGGTGGGCCTGGACCCACTCCCGGATCGGCTAACCGTCCTGCGCGGCCTCCTGGACCCGTGCCACGGCCAGCTCGGCCGCGGTCCTGGTCAGTGCGGGGTCGAACTCGCCGACGTTGCCGTCGTGCTCCAACGCGATCAGGACGTTCCCGACCCGGACGATCACGATGTCGGTCGCGATCATCATGCCTGACATGTGGGAATCCGACTCCAGCTTGCTGTTCACGAGCCCGCTGCGGAACCTGATCCCGTAGGCGCCGTCCCCGAGCCGGCCGATCGACAGCTTGCGGATGATCTCCCTGGAGGCGCCGGTCCTGATCGTGATCCTGCCGCAATGGCGGATCACGGCCTTGGCCGCGCGTTCCAGGGCGGACAGCTCACGGGAGGTGCCGCTCACGATGTACTCGCTGATCCCCTCCCACCTGTCCGTGTGCTTCAGCGCTGTCGAGACCTTGGTCCGATAGACCGGGACGAGTTTTTTGACGGCCGTGGCGCAGGGCTTCGTGTGGCTGAATTCGGGGTGCAGAAGTCCTCGGGTGCGGAATCCGCGACGGACGAACCCGTCTCCGAGGTCCTCGGGGGCGAGAAGCGCGGCCTTGGACGGGGCCGCGGACAAGTCGTGGGCCATCGCGGGGGCGGGCACTAATAGCGTCCCGCATAAAAGGGCGGCCAGGAGAAAGGATCGCTTCGTCGTCACACCGGCCACATTAGAAGCGTCGGCCGACGAAAGGGAGAGGTGTTCGCCCGGCGGGAGAGCACCCGGGCACGGCACGCTGCAGTTTCGACAGCGCCCGTGACGCGAGCCGGGCGCACCGGCCGCCTCCTGATCGGCATGCGTCGTCCCGCGTCACAGAACTATTGATTGCTTGGCCCGGATGGGCAGGCCGGGCCTGCCGCATTACGGCCATCTCCTGACCGGGTTCGTGAAGGACGTGGTCCCACGCTACAAGACCATGCGCGGTTACCGGGTGGATCGCCGGTTCGGCTGGGACTGCCACGGCCTGCCCGCCGAAATGGAGGCGGAAAAGCAGCTCGGGCTCTTCGGCCGGGCGAACATCATCAAATATGGCGTCGACCGGTTCAACGAGTTCTGCCGGAAGTCGGTGCTGGCCTACCGCGACGAGTGGGAGTGGTACATCACGCGGCAGGCCCGCTGGGTCGACTTCGAGCAGGACTACAAGACGATGGACCTCTCCTGCATGGAGAGCGTCATTTGGGCCTTCAAACAGCTCCACGGCAAGGGCCTGGTTCATCAGGGTGAGCGGGTGCTGCCCTCTTGCTGGGAATGCGAGACCCCGCAGGTGATCGTCCAGCTCGACCTCGTCAGGGACGCGGCCATCATCAGCGAGGGGCTGGTCCGCGACCTGGTCCAGCAGGAGCGCAAGAACCTGGGGCTGAAGGTCACCGACCGCATCCATCTGACGCTGGGAGCCGACGTCGCCCTTCGCGCGGTGGTCGAGCAGCACCGTGACTTCCTCGCCGAGCAGACGCTCGCCACGTCGGTGGAATGGGACGCCAACGCCCTGGCAGCCGAGCAGAAGCTGTCGGACGGCAACGCCGTCCGGATCGTCGTCCGCGTGGACGGCGCGTCCCATGGAGCACGCGCCACGAGCGGCCCTGACGCCGGCCCGCTGGCGGCACCTGGCAGCGGCCGCTGACCGCGATCCAGACCGGGCAGGACGCCCAGAGCCGCCTGGACCGGGACGTCTCCGTGGACTCCACGGAATGGCGGTTGAACGCGATGATCAGGCCGCCGTCGAAGCCGTGATCGTGCTCACGGACAGCAGGTCGGCCCAGCCGCATCGATCAGCACGGTACCGGTGTGAGTTCCCTGGGCTGCGACGCCGAATCCGGACCCGCCCAGGGGACCAGGAGTGATGCCGATTCGTTGCAGAGTGTCTCCGGGGGACAGGTCCCGCGTGAAGCCGGCGCAGTGCCCTTCGTAGGTCGCCCGCAAATGCCGTCCGGTGCCATGTCGTGTCGGGTGCCGACGAGCATCCAACGAGCAGCCATGGGACGGGTGTCATCCCTTGGCCATGCGCACTCTCATTCCATTGGCTGGCCGGGATGCATGATCCATCCGCTAGCCCCTGCCCGACCGGTCGGGCAGGGGCTAGGTGAATCTCGACGGCTCGGATCGCTGATTGCCGGGTCTGGAGGTCGCCGGTCACTCGGCCATGAGGCCCGCGTCGGGTGGCGCGGTGCGGGCAACAGCGCAGTTGAACCTGGAACTTGCAGGTCAAGGCGGCAATGGCGCGCGGATGATGTCGGCGCTGACGGGGGCATGCGCAGCACGACGGCACATGTGCTAGATTGGGATCAGTTGCAGTTGTGGTACCCATAAAGACTTGTGTGCACCTGACGGTATGTAGCCTCAGGTGCATTTTTTGTTCTCCGGTCATCTCCGGGTGTGTGGTCCTATCGCGGCGACGCGGAATCCGTTCGATGCGGATTCCGGCTTTGCACCCATCGAAGGAGATCAACATGGCTTCTGGCACCGTGAAGTGGTTCAACGCGGAAAAGGGCTTCGGCTTCATCGAGCAGGACGGCGGCGGCGCCGACGTCTTTGCGCACTACTCCAACATCGTCGCCAACGGCGGCTACCGTGAGCTGCGCGAGGGCCAGAAGGTGGCCTTCGACGTCACGCAGGGCCAGAAGGGCCCGCAGGCCGAGAACATCGTTCCCGCCTGACACTGCGCACCACGTAGCCGGGGCCCGCGCCGCAGGGTGCGGTCCCCGGCGCGTTGCTTTTGTGGCATCCATCGTGCCGTGATGACCTCACAACCCGAGAAGCGCAGCATGTCTGTTCTTCCGCCGCACACCGGATGCACCACCGATGGCTCCGGTTCGGGCATAGGCCCGCTCCAGTTCCAGGGCGCCGCATCACAGCCGCGTTCTTCCCGGCGAAAGCCGACCATTTCGACGTACGAGCCCAGGCTGTTTCCGCCGGTTCGACTCGTCTTTCTTCGGCTCGTGCTAGCTGTTCTTGTGCCGCTCATCGCGCCGAGGATCCTGACACGTGCCGCATCGAGGAAGGTTCTGCATGAACCACGCAACTCGCGCGCACGATCGCAACTCTTCGCCCCGTACGGGCGGCTCCGCCCGAAGCAGGGGCGGCCGATTCAACTCTCCGGCTCAGGGCCGTTCAGGCGCCTCCAACCGGTCCGGCAACGGGCGGCGTCCCGCCGCGCTCCAGAGAGAGTTCGCGCTGCCGGTCACCGTAACCCCGGCCCTGCCGGCAGCCGCGACATTCGCTGAGCTGAGCATGCCGCCCGCACTGCTGAAGGTGCTCAGCGGCCTGGGCGTGAACGAACCGTTCCCCATCCAGGCGGCCACGCTGCCGAACTCCCTGGCCGGCCGGGACGTCCTGGGACGGGGGCGCACCGGGTCGGGCAAGACACTCGCCTTCGGCCTGGCCCTGCTCGTCCGCACCTCCGGACAGCGCGCACAATCGCGGCGACCGCTTGCCCTGATCCTCGTCCCCACCAGGGAACTGGCCCAGCAGGTCACCGATGCGCTCACGCCGTACGCCCAAGCACTGAAGCTGCGGCTGGCCACGGTCGTCGGCGGCATGTCGATCAGCCGCCAGGCCCATGCGCTGCGCAACGGTGCCGAGGTCGTCATCGCGACCCCGGGACGGCTCAGGGATCTCATCGAGCGCGGCGACTGCAGCCTGGACCAGGTCGGCATCACCGTGCTGGATGAGGCCGACCAGATGGCCGACATGGGCTTCATGCCGCAGATCACCCACCTGCTCGACCAGGTGCGCCCAGATGGCCAGCGGATGCTGTTCTCCGCCACTTTGGACCGCAACGTCGATCTGCTGGTCCGCCGCTATCTGAGCGACCCGGTGGTCCATTCGGTCGACCCCTCGGCGGGCGCGGTCACCACGATGGAGCACCACGTGCTGCACATCCAGGGTGCCGACAAGCAGGCCACCACTGTGGAGATCGCTGCTCGCGACGGTCGGGTGATCATGTTCCTGGACACCAAGCACGCTGTGGACCGGCTCACCGAACAGTTGCTGAACAGCGGAGTGCGCGCCGCCGCGCTGCACGGAGGCAAGTCCCAGCCCCAGCGCACGCGCACCCTCGCCGAGTTCAAGAGCGGCCACGTCACGGCGCTGGTGGCGACCAACGTCGCGGCCCGCGGCATCCACGTCGACAACCTGGACCTCGTCGTCAACGTCGACCCGCCGAGCGACCACAAGGACTACCTGCACCGCGGTGGCCGCACCGCCCGCGCCGGCGAGTCCGGCAGCGTCGTCACCCTGGTGCTGCCCAATCAGCGCCGTGACATGACCCGCTTGATGGCCGACGCCGGTATCGTCCCGCAGACCAGCGAGGTCCGTTCGGGCGAGGCCGAGCTGAGGCGTATCACGGGCGCCCAGGCTCCCTCAGGCATCCCTGTGACCATCACAGCACCGGTTGTCAGTCGTCGGTCGGGACGGAACGGCAGACGATTCCGGTAGCAGCGGATGGGGCTCGCCCAAGGCCAGGTGGTCAAGGCTTTTGGGCTGTTGGCAGGAGTGCTGAAGAGATTGGCCGGGCGGTGTGGATACCCGGCCGATCTTGCAGATGAGTTGGCTGCCGGCCCAGCGAGACAGTCGTCGGTACATGGTGTCGAGGGTGACATCGCGGAGGTGGCGGGCGATGTCCCGGCCTGGTCAGGGGCGGTTGGGGTCATGGTGGAGCAGGGCCAGGACCTTGCGCCTGCCGATAATGTCATCCGACCAGGTCATGGGCTTGCTGGGGATCGCCTGACGCACATGATCTCCAGCCGTCCGGAGTGCGGCATGATGATCGTTCGTGCTCTTTCGTCTGGCCTATCTCGCCGTCACGAACACCTTCGCCGTACTGCGGTTGCTACCGATGGGGGATCGGGACAAGGACGTCGAGATCCTCGCTCTCCGCCATCAGATAACCGTTCTCGAACGGCAGCTCGGCGTCGGTGCCAGGGTGAGATTCGCTCCCGAGGACCGCGCCTTCCTCGCCGCCCTGCTGACGTCGCTGCCCCGCGAGGTCCTGCGCCGGGTGCGGCTCCTCGTCCGCCCGGACACCGTCTTGCGCCGGCACCGCGATCTGATGAGACGTCGTCGTGCCGGGAGCTGTCGGCCGAAGCGGCCGGGGCGCCCGCCCACGGTCCGTTCCATCCGCGCACTCATCCTGCGCCTGGTCCGGGAGAACCCCTCCTGGGGC